>JADIMS010000012.1 GCA_017694555.1 Candidatus Avitreponema avistercoris | reverse complement strand
CTTTTATTTCTTCATTATAATCCGATGCCATCCGTTTCTCCCTGTCCTTCTTATTGGAATGAATCCGTTTGTTTATCGGCATTTTTTGTTCTTTTATCAATCTCCGCAGGCAATTGCCGGACGGACTTCTTTCACTTTTAGTCCGGTTGTTCTGTCTGATTACCGTATCATATCAGATTATAGTTGTTTTTTTTACCTGTCAATAAAATTCAAGTAGCCGGACGTTTCGTCCGTAAATTTCAGGGATGAAGCGCCTTCGGTTGATCTTTCCGCTGTTTGCGGGAGTGTTTGTATATTGTGTTTTTTGTATCCTGCTTGGCCCCCGGAGCATTTGGTCTGCTGCACAGCTCAGCAGGGAAATGGATAAATTGCTTTCCCATCTGGAATATTTATATTCCGTCAATGTTGATTTGGACGCCCGCGTCAAAAATCTGACAGCAGATGCCGATACGATCGCGGTATATGCGCATGAATTGGGTTTTGTTTCAGAAGGGGAGCGTTTGATTAAGCTGGCCGGTTTTTCCGGCGGTGTGGACCGGAAGCTGTCAGCCGGTTTTCCGGTTAAGGTGAATCCGCCGGTTTTTCTGCCGGAATGGATTTGCAAAGTTTTCGGGCTTTCCGGCGCGGCGCTGGCGTTTTTTTTGCTCCGCGTACACGGAAAACGGGGTAAAGCATGATCCGGGTTGCGAAAGATGCATGGAATTCCGCGGCTTTGGCGGCGGATGTGCTCCGGCAGGGAAAACTTGCGGTGCTTCCGACGGATACCATGTACGGGTTTTCTGCGGTCGATACCGAAGAAGGCGCGGCCCGTATCTGCGCGGCGAAGGATCGTCCGGAAGAAAAAGCCTTTATCCGCCTGATAGCAGATCCCGGCGGCTTGTCCCGTTTTGCCTGTATCCCGGTTCCCGCCGGCCTTTTGCGTCTTTGGCCCGGCGCCCTGACGCTGATTGTGCCGGTTTCCGGCGGAAAGACCATGGCTTTCCGCTGTCCCGGCGATGCCTGGCTGCGGCAGGTTGTGGCGGAAACCGGCAGGCCTGTTTTTTCCACCAGTGTAAATGTCTCCGGCGATCCGCCTATGCGCCGGGCAGAGGAAATCGCGGCAAAATTCGGCAATATGCTGGATTTGCTGGTAATTTCAGACCCGGAAGAAACGGCAGAAATCCTGCCGTCCACTCTTTTGGATATCTCCGTCCGGCCCTGGCGCATTCTCCGGCAGGGCGCAGTCCGGATTCCGGACGGTTTGCTTAATTCCTGACCCAGGCAACTTTTTCGGTTTTTTCGTCCATCGACAGGATCTTTTGCCCGTCGTGCGTGATTTGCACGGAATTTTTCTCTCCGGCAAGAACGGTTCCGTCATCCGAAATCAGGAAACGCCATTCGATGGGAGGAGCCTGTTCCGCAGCCTGTTCCGCAACCGGATCGGGTAAATCCAGAAATTGCAGGGGAGAGGAACGCCCCCGTTGTGAAACGACGAGTTCCCCGTTTTGGATAGCCAGGCTGATCATCAGCGAAAAACCGCTGGAAAATACCGCAGCGCCCCGGCCTCCGCGGAGAATCATGATTTTTTCGATGCCGTCTTCCCCGTTCCAACTGCCGGCAAGTGCGTCGAGGGAATCCACGCTGCGCAGATGCAGGTTTCCGGTATCCGGGATTGCCGCTTCTTCTTCCGCCTGTTCCGGTCCGGAAGAAGAAGGCGCGTTGGATCCTGCGGCAGCCGGAGGCCGTGTTGCCGTGCTTCCGGCTGCGGATTCAAACAGTTCCCGGACAAGCAGGCGGGTACCGAGCATCACTTTATTCTGGTTTTCATATGTGCGGGAAATGTAGCGTTCCGTGTCGGGGTTTTTCCCGGTCAGCGCCAGTTCCAGCCGGATACCGCCTTCTTCTGCCGGGGAAAGCGCCCCGTGAAAAAGAAAATCGTGGGCGGCTTTTTCTCCGTCGGCGGACCCGTTTGCCTGGGATTGCGGCAGCGTTGTGTCCAGAAAGTCCAGCCGGTAATCCCGCATCTCCCGGATAAACGAAAAAAGCAAATCCCCGACTACTGTTACTGTGGAGGCATCCGTCCCGCGGTTTTCCAGCTGGTACACCGCTACGGACGGCGGCTGGCCGGCGGCTGTTTGTGCGGAAGCGGGCGCGGTTTTTCTGCCTTGCGGGACAAGGAGGAGGAGCAGGGCTGTCAGTGCAAAAAAACGCGTGCGCTTTCCGGTCATCCGTCCTGCCTGTGTGCAAATTCCCGCTGCAAATCGCGGGAAACATCCCGTTCCCGGATATCCGCCCGTTTGTCGTACAGTTTTTTGCCTTTGCAAAGCCCCAGAAGGAGTTTTACCTTTCCTTTTTTGATGTAAAATTCCAGCGGAACCAGCGTATACCCTTTTTCCATGGTTTTACGCTGTAAGCGTTTGATTTCAGCCCGGTGCAGCAACAGTTTTTTTGGACGGTCCGGCTCGTGCAAAAAAACAGAAGCATAGGTATAGGGCGAAATATGGAAATTTTTCAGCCACACTTCGCCGGACGGGGAAATTTCCGCGAATGCGTCCGGAAATGAGATATTTCCCGAACGGATGGATTTGACTTCGCTTCCTTCCAAAACGATGCCGCATTCCACCGTTTCCTCTACGGTGTAGTGAAAGTGTGCCTTTTTGTTTTTGGCAATGCGTAATATCCCGTCCATTTTACCATGATTATAAGTTTTCCCTGTCCGGCTTGTCAACGACAATGCATTCATGGTAGCCTTTGGCTGGCGGACACAGATGCGGTTTGGTTGTCTTTGCAGGAGAACGGGATGATAGGAAAAAAGAGACACGCTTATTCTTATGTTGAGAAGAAGAAAGGGCGGGGAAAAATCCTGCTGGTTGTTTTGTTTTTTGTTTTTTTGTGCATGCTGTTCGGATTGATTCACTGTTTTTTGATCCGTATGTACCGCACGGAGTCTGTTTCCATGCAGCCGCTTTTGTCCCCCGGTGATTGCGTGGTTGTGCTTCCGTTTTATTTTCTTGCTCCTTCCGGCGATGCCAATTTACCGAAACGCGGCGATGTCGTGGCCGTGCGGCCGGTTCCGCAGGAAAAAGGCCTTCCGTTCCCCTGGAACGCGGCGGACGCGCTGGCAGCGTTTGTGACCTTCCAGCAAGTCCATCCTTTCCGGTCGGGGATGGCGTGGGAAGACCGGCCGGTGATCAGGCGGCTGCTGGGGCTTCCCGGTGATACGCTCTACATGGAGGATTTTATCCTGTATATCCGGCCGGAAGGCGAACCGCATTTTTTGACGGAATTTGAACTTGTGCCGCATGAGAAAGGGTACAATGTGATTTCGGATCCTCTGCCGGCCGGATGGACGGATGGCCTGCCGTTTTCCGGTTCTTTTCCGCCCGTTACGCTGCAGGAAAATGAGTTTTTTGTTATGAGTGACAACCGGATTCTGACCAACGATTCGCGGGTTTGGGGGGCTGTCCGTGCAGAAAGTATCGAAGGAAAAATGGTTTTCCGGTATTGGCCCCTGCGTGAAATCGGAATACCATAAAAATTCCTGACATGTATATATCTTTATACATTCATGTGCCGGTTTGTATGGAAAAATGTACATACTGTGATTTTTTCTCAATACCGGTTTCCGGACTTCCGGCCGGATTTTCACCGGGCCGCTTTATTTCAGCCCTTGTACAGGAAATTGAAGCCGGGCGCCGCCTGTACCGCGCTGCCGGGTGGAGCTCGGTTTATACCGGCGGCGGAACGCCCAGCCTTCTTTCCCCGGAGGATATCCGCATATTGTGCCGGGCGGTCGGCCGGAATATCCGGACTTCTCCTTCTGCAGAATGGACAGTGGAAATGAATCCGGAGGACGTGACGTCCGGCCGGCTTGCAGCCTGGGAAGAGGGCGGCGCAAACCGGCTTTCTCTGGGTATTCAAACGCTGCAGGAGCCTGCACTGCGTGTACTTGCCCGCCGCGGGAGTCCGCAAGCCGTCCGCCGGGCCCTGCAAACGGTTACGGACTGCTGGCATGGGGATTTGTCCGTGGATTTGATTGCCGGGCTTCCGTTTCAGACGCCCGCATCCCTCGCGGATGATCTGGAAGAAGTTCTGGCTTTTGCGCCTGCCCACGTGTCGTTATACCAGCTTTCTGTGGAAGACGGAACGCCGCTCGCCCGGCAAAAAGCGGCCGGCGCAGTGCCTCTGCCGGATGAAGAAGAAGCGGCGGAAATCTGGGAAGCCGGGAAATGTATATTGGAACAGAACGGATTCCGGCGTTATGAGGTTTCCAATTTTGCGCGGCCCGGACATGAATCGCAGCACAACCTGGCATACTGGCATTTGGAACCGTTTTTCGGCGCAGGGCCGGGGGCAAGCGGAACACTGGTTGCCGGGAATTCCGCCCTCCGGCTGGAAAATACACGCGATTTGCCGGCGTGGCTTGCATTTTGGGAAAATCCGCCGTTTGTTTTTGACCGGGAAAGCGGTTTCGGGCCGGATTCCCTGCACCGGACGTTCCCCCTTCCGGAAGCACGCCTTTTCCGGGATTTTCCGTTTCATGCCGAAAAAATCGCGCCGCAGGACTTTGCCTTTGAAACCCTGATGATGGGTATGCGGCTGACGGAAGGAATTTCCGGTGAAGCGTTCCGCCAACGGTTCGGTATAACGCTTTCCGCCTGTTTTGGCCGGACGTTTTCCCGGTGGGAACAGGCGGGTAAATTGAAAACCGGCGGCGGACGTGTGTTTTTAACCGGTCCCGGCCTTTTGTTTTTGAATGCTTTTCTTGTAGAGTGCCTGGATGAACTGACGGAAAAACGTGAATTGTTCCGGAATGCGGATCCGCCGCACGGCCCGGAGTTTCCCGGTCCTCCTTCTCCGGCTGTCAGTCCGTAAAAAAAGCATTCAATTTTCCATAAAGCGTGCTGACGGTTTCCTTACACTGTTGGGAGACTGTCCGGGCGGACGTTTCTTCGATAAAGGATTCCAGACTGGCCAGCGACTCGTTTACGGCGGTATGAAATCCTTTGGATACTTTGAGCCAATATGTTCCCTGACCGTCCGTGTACAACGTGATGAACCCCAGCGTTTTTCCGCCTTCTTTTGCCTGTGTTACACGCAGAATCCACGGCAATGCCTGTTCCAGTTCCGCCAGGTTTTCCGCCGTGCGGAAATTGGTTTTCCGCGGCCAGGCGTCCTGCGGTACCGGATGCAGGTTCAGTTCGCGGGCGGCTTTGAAAATCAGCGGAAGTTTCATGCCGTCCAGCAGAATTCCGCCGTTCCCGGTCAGGATTTTTCCGCGCATTTTTTTTGTTTCCGCAGAAAGCAGCGTTTCTTTGTTGACCTGCGCCGCAACCTGTTCCAGTTTTTTCAGCGGGAACAGAATTGTCCGCCGCCCCTTTTCCTTTTCGCTTTGGAATGCGGTTCCTGCAAACACAACCGGCGGCACATGGTCTTTGGATCCGGTTTCTTTTTCGGTACGGGGTTTTTTGCCGCGGCGTGTGTACTCCCCGGCGTCTCCGCCTCCGGCTTCCTGCCGTTCTTTTTTCCGGGATCCGGACAGCATATTCTGCAGTCCCGGCCGGATGTCTTCCAGAATTTCGGGCGTCACCGGGGAAACCGTCATCGCGTACATCCGGGATGTCCGTACAATTTCACCCGCAACAATGTATTGCGGCGTTTCCCGGTACAGACAGGATCCGGGATGAATTTGGATGCGGTCTGTGGTCAGGGTCCGGTAGGAACCTTTCCGGTCCCTGACGCAGACAAATTGGATCATGCCGGTCGCAATGCATGTCAGGTATTCGCGTACCGTTCCGCCGGATGTGAGGGGAATGCCGGTTCCGGAAACGATGGACTCCATTTGCTGTTTGATGTTGACGATTTCCGCAAGGATGCGTTCGTCCAGAAAATTGGTTTTACAAAACCGGTCTTTGCGTTTGGCTGCCGTATAGCGGCGGAAAATTTTCAGGAAGGAGAGAAAATCCCCCTGCGGATCCCTGAATGCCAGGTGCGCCCGTCTGGCATCCATTTCTTTGCCGGGCGGCAGCAAAAAAGGACTTTGTACGGACAAAAATGCGGCTGCAACCGTCACTTCTTCCAGAACGGCCGGGTAGTGCAGGACCGCTTCGACAATCATCCGGGACAGTCTGGGCAGGAGGGGGAACAGGCACATCATTTCGCCGGTTTTGCTGAGGCTGCGGTCCGGATTCAGGGCGCCAAGCAGATTCAGCGTTTCCACGGCGCCTGTAATTCCTTCTGCGGAAGGCGGGGAAATAAAGTCGAAGCCTTCAAAATCAAAAATGCCCAGTTCCGCCATCCGGAGCACGACTTCCGAAAGATCCGTGCGGTAGATTTCTTCCGTGGTATACAGCGGCCGCCGTTCAAAATCCTGGCGGTCGTACAGCCGGTAACAAATCCCCGGCCCTGTCCGTCCGGCCCGTCCCTTACGCTGGTTGCAGGAGGCTTTGGAAACCGGCGTTTCCAGCAGACTGGCAGTGTATGTGCGCGGGTTGTAAAAATTGAGTTTGGCTTTGCCGGAATCGATAACGCAGGTTACCCCGTTGATGGTGACCGACGTTTCTGCGATGTTTGTCGAAACAATCATTTTTTGTTTTCCGGGCGGCGGATCGTCAAAAATACGTTCCTGTTCTTCTTTGCCGAGTCTTCCGTATAAGGGCAGGATGTGCAGTTTGCGGGACCAGCTTTGCGCCGTCAGCCGTTCGATACAGTTTTTGATGCTGCGTTCCCCGGGCAAAAACGTGAGGATATGTCCGCCGGTGTTCTGGAGCGCGCGGCCGGTTACGGAAACAATTTTATCGAGCATCGCTTCTTCTGCGGCAGTAAAGTTTTCTGTTGCCGGAACCGGCGGCGGATCGTAAATCACGGTCACCGGATAAACCGGCGTATCGATTTTTACCACAGGGCAGTCGTCAAAATACATCGAAAACAGGCCGGCATTGATGGTGGCGGAAGAAATAATCACTTTGAAATCCTTCCGCACCAGCAAAATACGTTTCAGGAGGCCGAGGACAAAATCAATATTCAGGCTCCGCTCGTGGGCTTCGTCCACGATAATCAGCGCGTATTTGCTGAGCCAGGGATCCAGCTTCATCTCCTGAAGCAGGATTCCGTCCGTCATAATCTTGATGCGGGTATCCGGTCCGGTGCGGTCTTCAAAACGCATTTTGTAGCCGATCAGATCCGGCATAACGGTATGCAGCTGTGCGGCAATGAATTCGCTGACTGAAATCGCCGCAATACGCCGCGGCTGGGTCACCCCGATGATGCCGTTCCCGGTGTAACCGGCTTCGTGCAGGATGACGGGCAGCTGTGTGGTTTTCCCGGAACCTGTCGGGCTTTCTACAACCAGCGCGTTCCCGGTTTCCAGCATATCCAGAATGCGTTGCTTTTGCCGGTAAACCGGGAGTTCCTGCGGCGTAAAATTCTGCATGCGGCTTCCGGTCAGCGGTTTACGTCTACCAAATCCGTTGCCCGCAGAATCCGCAGCGCAGAGGATTCATCCTGCACTACGATACCCTGTTCGGTTACGGTGATTGCAGTAAACGGCGAAATACGGACGGAAGAACGTGCCTGCAGATTCAGGTTCCGGTCAAAGCGTCCGAGGTATGTTCCGCCGTCCTGCGAAACCGCCGCATAGTAGTCATTGTTGTATGCCGTCAGCATCGTTTCCGGTGCGAGGGTTTGCTCGCTTTCCTGAATAACTTCCAGCGTGTTTTTGTCAATCAGCACCAGCCGGACCGTTCCGCTTTGACCGGCTGCGGCAATATAGGCTTCTCCGGTATCCAAAAGCGTCCGGTTGCGTACAGAATTGAGGGCGGAAGTTTTCAGGGCAGAGCCGTCTGCCGTGCTGATCAAGAGGATTTCTGACAACAGTTCTTCCGTATCTACGACGCGCAGACCGGCTACCGGATTCGCCCTGGAGACCGCTTCCTGCTGTCCGGCGGCTTCTTCATCCAGTTCCCGCTGGGTGTCTGCGGCAATTTCCCGGCGCTCCGTGGCCGCTTCCTGCTGTTTTTGTTCGGCCATCTGTTGTTCCCGCTGCTGTTCCTGTTCTTTTTCTTCAGCCCGCTCTTCTGCAGCGGTTTGCTCCTGCCGCAGGGTTTCCGCTTCTTCCTGTTTTTCTTCTGCCCGTGCAGCGGCTTCTTCCGCCGCCTGCTGTGCTTCTTCGTTACCGGGATCCGCTTCCGCCGCCGCAGCCGCTTCTTCTGCTTCCGCCTGCGCCTGCGCCGCTTCTTCTTCCGCCGCCGCAGCCTGTTCATCCAGCTTTTCCGCTTCCGCCCTTGCCTGGCGGGCTTCTTCCCCGGCCCGGTCGGCGCGTTCCTGCGCTTCATCGCTTTCGCGTTCTTTCAGTTCCGTCATATCCCGGCGGACATCCTGGGGGGAAGATTCGTCGGTCCGGATGGATTCGATGACAGCATCTTCCGTGAGGGAGGATGTATCGACTGTACTCAGGGTTCCGGCAAACGCCGGGTCGGAAAGCGGAATGACGATCTGCGTTTTTCCGGGCCAGTCGGTATACGACAGGGCAAGACCGATTCGTCCGGCGGTCAGTTCCCGTGTGACAACTTCTTTATACCGTTCCGCAAAATATGCCGCATCCCCGCGGTGTACCGCGTTGTACACGGTAACAAAAACCGCCAGCGTGTTGCCGTCCGCTTCCGTATATCCGTATGCGGACTGCAGGTAGGCGGAAAGAATGCGCCGCAGATTGTCGATGTGATCCACCGCCGCACGTTCCCCAAGGATGAGGATGTCAGCGTCAAATCCTTCCGTGACGGAGGAATCCACCGCATGGATGATCCGGTAGCGGGCATCCCCGCCGCGGGTGCTCTGGTCTGCCGGTACGCCCCGGATGACGTTCCCCAGACTGCTTCCGATGGAAAGAATTTCTTCCCGCGTATTCACTTCCGTATGCGCGCCCGTGTAGTTGATGAATTCCACGGCGTCCGGCTCCACCCGGATTTCGTCCTGATCCACTTCCAGCGCCGGCGCGGCAGCCAGTACTGCCAGCAAAAAGATTGCCGTGATCCAAGATTGCGTTGATGTCTGCTTCATTCGGAACCCCTTGAATTCTCTCTTATTTCCCTATTGTAAAGCTATTCCAGCAATTTTTCCAGCATTTGATTTGCATATTTTCTTGTGGCCGCGCCGTTCGGCTCTTCCGTATATGAAAGAAGAATTTCCGCCGCTTCCGCTAAAACGCCTGCACCGGAATTCCGGGCTGCGGCGCATAAAGCGGTGCACAGCGCGCGTTGTGTTTCCGGCGTTTGATTCCGGCTGCGGGAAAGACGCACCACGGTATCAAACGTTTTCCGGCCGGCTTCCGGACCGAGCGCGGCAAGACCGTACAGGATTCCTGCGGTGACGGCAGGCGCAGTTTCTTTCTGCGCCGCCCGCAGCAGGACAGTCCGCGCTTCTTCTGAGCCCATGCGGCCGAGGAGCATGGCGGCCCGGCTGCGGTAAACCCCGCTGTAAGGGGCGGAAAACGGGTTTCCGGTATCGTTATTCAGGATTTCCGCCAGTTTCCGGGAAATTTCCGGTTCCGCGTTCCCCAGCTGTCCGCTCCCGATGTGTTTTTCGGTTTCCGAAAAGTAGGAAAAGGCGGGCGGTTCCGGCATCCCGTAGTCCCGGGATTTTCCGGCAAAGATTCCGTATGCCGGCGGCGTCTCCGGTTCCGGATTGGCTGCTCCTTTCAGGGAAAACTCCGCACGGAATCCGGTTACGATGGTGTTTTGCGGGGCGGAAACGGCAAATCCGTTTTCTGTCCAGACCGGACCGGACAGGGACTGCGGGAAAGTTTTTTGCCAGACAATTTCCCCGGAAGGGGAAAGCGCCGCGCACATTTGTTCCGCAACAAGAATGAGACGCCCGCCGCCGTGTCCCGGGATGAAGAAAAACGAAGCGCCGGAGAGTTTTCCCCCTGTGCCTGCCAGTCCGGTTCCGCGGAGCAGATTGCCGTCCGTGGCATTGAGCAGGAAAATCTTTCCGTCTTCTCCGGCGTAATACAGGGTTCCGTTGCGGTAAAAAACGGCGGCGCAGGGCGGAAGTCCGGCCTTTTTCCATAAAATTTCCGGCAGAATTTCCGGACCGCCGTTTTCTGCGGAACGGCTGCCGGCCGCCGGTCTGAGGGAAACAGTACGGATTTCCCATGTTCCGGCGGATGCAGGGACAAACAGTGCGCATCCGGTTCCCGGCACCGGAACGGCGGCGGCAATGGATACGCCGGCAGAAGCTGCCGGGAATATATCTCCCCACGGGGAAAACGGGAATATGCCGCCTTCCGCATCCAGGATTACCGGATTTCCGTGTCCGTCTTCCGTGAGGAACGGCAGGATTCTTTCTGCCGGCGGGACCGTCCGCCGCCATTTTTGCAGGCCGTTGGCAGCCAGGCAAAGAATCTCTTTTCCGTAGAGAAGGAACAGGCGTCCGTCCCGTCCTTCATACGGCAGGCAAAGGGGGAGTTCCCCTTTCTTCCCGCGGAATTCCCATAGAAGGATTCCGTCCGGGTTGAATGCGGTCAGAACGCCGCTGCGGGAAAAAGTACAAACCAGACCGCTGCGGGAAACATACAGCATAGGCGCCGGACGTTCCGCCAGCGGCTTCCGCCAAAGAAACGCGCCGTCTTCCCGCATACAGGTCAGGGCCCGGTCGCTGCCCAAAATAAAAATGCGGTTCCGGAATACCCGGACCGGACAAACCGCATCGCCGCCGGTTGCTTTCTTCCAGGATATATCCAGCTGCCGGACCGTGGCTGTATCCGCTGCCGGAAGAAAAAGCAGCATCCCGAATGCCAAAATTCCGGCGGCCAACAGCCGCTGTATCCGGAATGCCGGAAAGAGTCCGGGAACTGTGTTTTTTCCGGGCCGGCGGCCGGTATGGGCGTGGCGGATATTCATGTCCGGCCCGGCTCCGTGCGGGAGAAAAAACCCAGCGTTTCCATCCGGCTGGTCTGCGGATAAAAATCGCACAGCAGCAGGCGGTCCAGTTTCCAGCCGCCGGCAGAAAGCATTGCGGTATCCCGCGCAAATGTGGGCGCATCGCACGACAGGTAGAGCAGCCGGCCGATTTTTGCACCGGCAAGCCACTGTATGGTTGCCCTGCCGGCTCCGCTGCGGGGCGGATCCAAAACCGCAGCGGAAAAGGTTTCCTGCGCCGCCGGCGTTTTTACCCAGGAGCTGTCCCGCATACAGAAAAAATGCGGGGAAACTTTCCTGCGCGGGGAAGATTCCGCAGCGGCGCGCAGATTCACTTTGGAGGCGGAAACGGAAACCGGGTTTTCTTCTACGAGGAACAAATTACGGAAGGCGGAACGTCCGTGAACCAGTACGGAAAATACGCCGCACCCGGCATACAAATCGAGGAAATTCCCGGCGTCATCCGGCGGAAGGTCCGCAAATGCAGTTTCCGCCGTTTTTTCCAATAGCGGCACATTGGACTGGAAAAACGAGCGGATATCGAAAGAAACCGGTTTTCCGCTTAGCCGGAGGGTAAACCGGTTCTTTTCCGGTACGGCAGATTCCACTGCGGTTTTTCCGCCGTATGAAAACACATGGAAACGGTCTTTTGGCAAACCGTCTGCTTGCCGCGCCAATTCTCCGGTACGCAGAAGCTGCCGGATTCCGGGTACGGCAACCGGACAGTCCCGGACAGGCGTTACCTTGCAGGAAGAACGGGCACAAAACCCGACTGCTTGTTTTCCGTTTTTGTCCGCCGGGGTTTTGTGGAATTGAAAGCGCGAGCGGTATTCCCAGGGGGAACCGGAAAGGACTTCGACCGGACCATGATAACCGCATTTGAACCGCCGCAACAGATCCCGCAGGATATCCTGCTTCAGCGTAAGCTGAAATGCATAATCCGCCGCCATCAGGTCACAGCCGCCGCAACTTGCTGCACAGGGACAAAGCGGTTCCACGCGGTGCGGGGAAGGATCCAGAATTTCTACCGCTTCCCCTTCGTCAAAGTCCTTTTTCTGTACGGTACAGACGGCTTCCGCGGTTTCTCCCGGCAGCATACCGCGTACAAAAACCGTTTTGCCGTTCTGCCGGCCTATGCATTTCCCGCCTGCAACCATTTTTTCCGCAAAGATGCGCATGCGGAAACTATAGCATAAAACGCTGCTGCAAAAAAGCCGGAAAAAAGAATACATTGACAGGAAATGTAATTTTATAGAAAATAAAGGAAGATATGCTTGTTCGATATTCCCACGATAAAAACGGACGGACCGTGAAAAAGGCCGTGATTTATACGCAGAGTGATCATAAAATTGACCGCCGCATGATTGACGGGGATGTCATGCGCATCATCCGGAAACTGCGGAATTTCGGGTATGACGCTTATCTGGTTGGCGGCGCGGTGCGGGATTTGATGATCGGGAAAAAACCGAAGGATTTCGATGTCGTTACCTCGGCGGATCCGGTCCGCATCCGGAAAATTTTCCGCAATTCGCGGATTATCGGCCGGCGCTTCCGGCTGGTACATATTTTTTATCCGGATAAAATTTTTGAAGTTTCCACATTCCGGTCCATTAAAAACGGGACGGTCGGCAATGTGTTCGGCGTGATGGATGAAGACGTGATGCGCCGGGATTTTACAATCAACGCCCTGTATTATGATCCGGAAAAACAGCAGATTATTGATTATACCGGCGGAGTGCGCGATTTGCAGGCTAAAAAACTGGTCTCCGTGATTCCGGTAAAGGTGATTTTCCGGGAAGACCCCGTGCGTATGATCCGTGCGTTGAAATATTCCGTGTCTTCCGGCTGCCGGATTTCTTTTTCCCTCCGCCGGGAGCTCCGGAAATCCGCGCCCCTTTTAAAAACCGTTTCTCCGTCCCGCCTGACGGAAGAAATCATCAAAATTGTGAATAGCGGCAATGCCTGCGGGATTCTCCGTGAAGCAGTTGCGTATGATTTGTTTTTATATTTGCAGGGCGGGGCTGCTGATTTGATGGACGGCTGCCCGGATTTCCCGGAGATGTATGAAAAAAGTCTGCGGGCGCTGGACGAAAGCGTGGCGGCAGGCCAGGGCGGCCGGCTGGGTGACCGGCTTGTGTTTTTAATCCGGGATTTTGTGCGCATGATTGCGGACTGGAAAGGAAATCCGGCGGAAGTATACCGTACCGTTTACGGGGAATGCCGCCGTTTCATTTTGCCGATGAATCCGCCGCGTGTGGAGCTGGAATATGCGGTCGCTGCCTGTCTTGCACAGGGCGGTATGGCAGCCGGACAGCGGAAAAGGCGGCGCTCTCCTTCTGTGCCGTCCGGCGGTAAAGGCGCCCGGAAAGGTTCTGCCGTTGCGGAAACTTCCGGCGCAAAGATGCCGTACAGACGCAAATCCGGCGGGGAGATGCCGCAAACAGCGGTCCGGAACGGATGACGCCCGTGGTTCCGCATCAGGATTTCACGGGCGGATAATTTTGTCGATTACGATATTGACATCTTCAATCATGATGCCGGTGTTTTTTTCCACATAGTCGATAATCCATTCCTGCATTTGGTGGATTTTTCCGATCAGCTGGGTACCGAACGGCAGGTCGGCAAGAATGACGATCCTGCATCCGCCTGTACCGGTTTTGACGGAAAGCTTTTTGATGCGGATGTTTTTGTCGAATTCCTCCACGCAGCGTACAACCATCTGGCTCAGCGCGGCTTCTGAAATGGTGATTTTCCCTGTGTTTTTGGAAAATTCCGGCCGCACGACGGATTTCTCAAAAACGCCTTCCGTTTTTCCGCCCAGCAGGTTCCGTTTCCGCTGGAAAAAAATCTTTACCCGGTCATAAAAAATATGCGGATAATTCCGCTGGACTTCCATAGAGGGTACCGGGATGACGTGTTTGCCTTCAATCAGCCGGGACCGTCTGGCTTTTTCGATTTCTTCCGGTGTGGCGATGTCTTCAATACGGATGATTTTTTGCGGCGGAGGCAGCTGCAGGCGTACCGTAATTTTATTCACCATTTTTTCGGAAGTACCGAGAATCAGGATTTTTTTGAATTTCTGACGGTACAGGCACCGGGCAATTTCGTCCCGGTGTGTTTTTTCGTCAAAAAGGGCGCAGCGGATGGCCCCCATGTAGTTTTTTTCCCGCTTGGCGGAACGGCCGCCGAGAATTTTATCCCCCCGGATCAAAAGCCCGTCGTCGATAATCAGGTCAATACCCAGCTTCCGGCTCAAAAGCTTTGCATGGTAGCTTTTTCCGGTTCCGCTTTCCCCGACCAGGGCGAAAACCTGAATGCCTTTAAAAAAATACGAGAGTCTGCTCCGGATATTCATCTGTTTTCAGTATACGGGGTGCAAAACAGATCCGCAAGAATATTTTTGCCGAACAGCCGGTCCGCTTCCCGGATAAAACGTACAGGGAACGGGGCTGACAGGACTTCCGGCAACCCTTCCGGGCGCTGTTCCGGAAAAACCATACGCACGGCATGGAGAAAATATCCGCCTTCCTGCGGGCTTCCCCCGTACCGTGTATCGCCGGCCAGCGGAAATCCGCGGGCTGACGCCTGCCGCCGGATCTGGTGTTTCCTGCCGGTGTGGATGCGGAACAGCGCCAGAATCCGGTTCCGGGATGCCGCTACCGGAATCACGTCCGTTTCCATGCCTTTAGCCGCGCCGCCGGGATTTTGCCGGTTTGCGGCAGCGGCAGGCGGTGCGTCCAGCCAGGTTCCTTCCGTCAGGTTTTTCCCCCGGCTTTCCAGAATTCCGGCGTAAAATTTGCCGATCGTTTTTTCCTGTATATTCCGGGAAAACCAGCGCGCCCCTTCCAGCGTCCGGGAAAAGGCGAGGATACCGGTTGTGTTTTTGTCCAGCCGGTGCAGCGCGCCGCTCCGGAAAGAAAGGGATTCCGCCTGCATGTAGTGCGGAATGTATGTGCAAAGTGAATCCGCGCCGTGTACGGCGATTCCCGCCGGTTTGTTCAGGAAAAAGAGATCTTTGGTTTTCAAAAGGATCCGGCCCGCAAAACGTTTTTCCGCTTCCGCCGTGCGGCTGTCCGGATTCTCCGGCGGCGCAGCATCGGGCCGGGAATCCTTTGTATGCATTCCGGCTTGCCGGCGGTCTATTTCCAGCACAGACCCGGCCGGACACAGGGTTCCCGGCTGCACCCGTGCGCCGTTCAGCCGGACGCCGCCTTTACGGATCAGACGGTAGACCGCCGAAAGGGGAAGGCCGGGCAAAAACCGGCGCAGGATCCGGTCGATCCGGCGGTCTGCGTCATTTTCGTGAATTTCATAGCGGATAAATTCCATATATACTTCAGAGTATCATCCCGCGCCGGTCCGGGGCAAGAGTCCGTCCGAATCTTGACAAAGCGGAAATTTTGGGTGAAGATAGCTTCACTATGGAAAAAGAGTTGACCCGGCAGCTGTACAATTTTCTGTACAATCCGCTGTTTTTGTCCGCCTTGGCAAGCTGGATGATCAGCCAGCTGCTGAAAGTGATAATCGGGCTGATTTTCCATTCTGTCACCAGCACAAAACAATTTTTGGAACTTTTGTTCTGGCGGACGGGCGGTATGCCTTCCAGCCATTCCGCGTTGGTCTCTTCCGTAACGACGGCTATTGCATTCAAAAACGGGATTGCTTCGGATTTGTTCGTATTTTCCTGCTGTTTTGCTTTGGTGGTTATCCGGGATTCCATGGGAGTGCGCAGAAGCAGCGGCCAGCAGGCAAAGGCGCTGAACGATCTGGGTTCACGTGTGGCAGATAAACTCAAGGTGCAGTTCAAACCGGTGAAGGAAATCCAGGGACATAAGCCCATCGAAGTATTCGCCGGACTTCTTCTCGGTTTTTTCATCGGTGTCGCTTTTTCCACGCTCTGATTCCGGCGCAGAACAAATCCGGATGACAAAAATTCCTCTTCCGGTTTCCGTCCTGCTTTGTATTCTGGTGGTTTCGGCGGCGGCTGCAATTTTATTTGCCGGCGGCGAAAAAACAGATGCGCCGGTTTGGCAGGATTACCGGGTTCTTTGCGTGTCCCCGCAGGACAGGGAAGCGGATTTGCTCCGCGTGCTGCATGCGGCCGGGATAACCGGCTATGTAACGGAATCCAATGCCGTGCTTTCTCCGGTACAGACAATGACGCCGGAAATGCCTTTTTTTTCCGCTGCGGAGCGCCTGCGTTCCCGGTGGTTTACGGATGCCGGGGGAACATACCGTATCGTTTATGTGCATGAAAAAACGGCGCCCGGACATTATGCAGGGATTCTCGGTCCGCTTTTGACAGCCGCCGGTTTTTCCTGGGTGCTGGAAAATAGCGGGTCATTTGTGTTGCTTCCGGTTGTGCTGCTGGCATCGGTTTTAGCCGTGCTTCCCTGGCTGTTCCGGCCGTTTCCGCTTGTAGCTGCGGCTGCGGTGTTTCCGTTTTTGTTTTCTTTAACACGCAATCTGACGGCCGCCTGGTTTGCCGGATTTTTCTGGCTGTGCGGTCTTTCCGTGCTGTCCGCGGCGCTGTTTCCTCCGCGCCGGATTTTTTCGCCGAAGGATGTGCCGCCCGTGCTGGTTAAATATGCGCGGTTTTTTTTGCCGTGGTTTGCGGCGTCCCTGGCGTGCGCTTTTCTTTCCGGCCACGGAATACCCTTTGTGACGCTTGTGCCGGCGGGCAGCGCCGCGCTGGTTGTTTTGGTTATCCTTTTGGCGCCCGGTGTTTTTTCCGCTGAGACGCTTGCCTTTACCCTGAAAAACCGGAAAAGGATACACCCGGTATTCCGTTACCGGATGATGGGTGACCGGCGCCCGGCGGGAAAAAAAATACCGGATCTGCGGCTGTTTTTCGTGCAGGCGGCGTGCACGCTGGTTTTGACTGTTCCGGTTATCCTCTCATTCAGCGGCGCGGGAACAGGCGGCAGCCGGACGGAAATGCAGGGAAAATCCCGGTTTTTTTTTGAAAAACCGGAAAAAAATCCCTCTGATGCATTGTACATCCCCGCTCCGGAAAGGTATACTTTGGCGGACGGTTTTTCTCCGGATGCATATGTCCGGAGCACGGCCGCCGGGCCGGTGTTTTCCGGCGGATCCCTTGCGGAAGGTTTCTTGTTTTCGCTGGCGGATTTTGTGACGCTGCAATGGAATGTGGCGGCGTATCCGTGGCGGAAGCTTCCCGGCGTTTTTACGGTTCCCCGCGAGGGGGATGTTATCCTGCGCCGGATATTCCGGCGGGATGGTTCCGGTGTTTTGGTTGCGGAAGAGAAAATTGTGGAAAAATTTGACGCGGATTTTATTATGCGTGTGATGGAAGAATATACGTCGCCGTTGGAAAAAATGCTGCTCCGGCAGGGAAAATACGTTCACGCCGTCCGCAGGGAGCTGCCGCAATGAAAACCGTGGTTTCAATCGGGAGACGGAATTGGTTTAACCGCAAACCGGTGAATCTTTTGTATACGGCAGATTCTGTGCCGTTTAAAGGAAATGCATTTTTGCCGGGAGTTGCCGTTATTCCGCTGCGCCAGCATGAAGGAAACGCTGCGCGGCCGGTTGTGTCCCCCGGTACGCATGTCCGGGAAGGCCAGCTGATTGCCGCTGCCGGCGGCGCGCCGTCCGCTCCGGTGTTTTCTTCGATTCCCGGAATTTTGCGGGAATACCGCACGGTTCCGCTGGCTGACCAGACGC
>JADIMS010000089.1 GCA_017694555.1 Candidatus Avitreponema avistercoris | reverse complement strand
GTTTACGCCTGCATTTTCCGCTTACGGTTTGTTCCGGCGTTTGCTCCGGAGAAAGTCCAGTTTTTCCTGCCGGAGCTGTTCCGTCAGCGATACCTTGTAAATGTGCGGATTTAAAATCCGTTTGTATGATCCGTCCAGCCGGTCCAGACTGGCTTCCATATGCGCGCGGCTTTCGTCAATCGTTTTTTCCGCTTCGCAGCGGCTGCCGTTCCGCATTTTCCGGCGGAGCAGGGGTTCCGTCCGGGCTGCAGAGAACGAAAAGCTTTTCCAGTCGTTGGCCGGATGGAAATATTTCCGCATTTCCCCCGGCACGATATGTTCATTTTCCTCTGCCAGAATATCCGCTTTAAATGTGCCGTCGGCATTGTACAGCCGCCAAACCTGCTTGATGCCGGGATTCGTTGTTTTTTCCGGATTATCGGAAAATTTCATGGCGGGAACCAGCGCGCCGTCCGTTCCGCCTGTCCGTGCCGCAAGTTTGTAAACGCCGGTAAACGAGGACTCGTTTCCGCCGGTTACCATGTGCGTACCGACACCCCAGGAATCGATGGGCGCATGATTGTTGACCAGCGACTCGATGATTTCTTCCGTCAGTTCATTCGATACGGTGATCTTCGCTTCCGGGAATCCTGCCTTGTCCAGTTCTTCCCGGACCTTTGTGCTCAGATACTGAATGTCGCCGGAATCCAGCCGGACGGAGAAATTGTATCCGCGCGGCACTAACCGTTTTCCTGCGGCGATTGCAGCCTTTATGCCGGATTCCAGCGTGTCGTATGTATCAAGCAGAAAGCATGTATTTCCGGGATAAATTTCCGCATATGCATCGAACGCCGTCTCTTCATCCGGAAACGACATCACCCAGGAATGTGCGATGGTACCCATCACCGGTATGCCGAATTCTTTTCCTGCCAGCGTATTGCTGGTTCCTGCCGCTCCGCCTATGTACGCGGCCCTTGTCGCACTCATTGCCCCGTCGCATCCCTGTGCCCGGCGCAGGCCGAATTCCATGATCGGCCCTTTTTTTGCCGCCAGCCAGATCCGTGCGGTTTTTGTCGCAATCAGGCTTTGGAAATTGATGGTGTTGAGGACAATACCTTCCAGCAGCGCGCATTCTACGACGCTGCCGTGAATACGCAGAAGCGGCTCGTTGGGAAAGACGACGGAGCCTTCTTCCATTGTCCAGATGTCGCCGGAAAACCGGAAGCCGCGGAGAAAATCCAGAAAGTCTTCCGCAAAAATTCCCAGACTTTGCAGATAGCGGATATCAGATTCCGAAAACCGGAATTCCGCAATGGCGTTGAGCAGGGGTTCCGTTCCGGCCAGTATTGAAAATCCCCCGTTGAATGGCTGCCTGCGGAAAAACATATCGAAGACCGACGGCGTGTTTTTGTTTTTTTTCCAGAATCCCTGCGCCATCGTCAGTTCGTAAAAGTCGGTGAACAATGCGCTTGTGATCATGCCTGCCTCCTGCAATTTTCTTTTTCTTCCAAGGATTTCC
The DNA here is from genome assembly GCA_017694555.1 of Candidatus Avitreponema avistercoris. Lineage (GTDB taxonomy): Bacteria > Spirochaetota > Spirochaetia > Treponematales > Treponemataceae > Avitreponema > Avitreponema avistercoris. Next base: position 1,903 of record JADIMS010000089.1, on the reverse strand, counting down.
GTGCGATCCAGGAACCGCCGGAAGGTTTTTTCCGCACTTCCAGTTTTTCCGGGATCCGGTCTTCCAGTTCTTTAATGTGGGAAATGATACCCACCATTCTGTGTCCGCGTATTTCATCAAAAATATTCATGGCAAGTTCGAGGAAAGATTCATCGAGCGTACCGAATCCCTCATCGATAAATACCGCTTCCAGCTGGATACCGCCTGCCCGTGACTGGATGGAATCAGCCAGTCCCAACGCAAGGCTGATGGACACAATGAAGGTTTCGCCGCCCGAAAGCGTAGCGGCAGGACGGGGCTGTCCGGTGAAGCTGTCAAAGATTTCCAAATCCAGCCCGGTCATCGCGCTTCCTTTCCGGAATGCACTGCCGGTTTGCAAGCGGTACCGGTCATCGCTCATACGGCTGATCCGCGCGTTGGCGTATGCAACGATTTCTTCCAGATAGCGCTGCAGAATCCAGGATTCGAATTTCATATTGCGCGGGTTTTTTCCCTGAAGGTCCGCAGAAAGACTGCACAGAATTCCGCGTTCGTTTTCCTGCCCGGCATAATCCGCTTTTGCCGCCAGCCAACGCGCGTGTTTTTTTTCCAATGCATCCAATTGAATGACGGCCTGTTCGCGTTCATTTTGGTTTTCCCGCACCGCTTCCTCAAGGATTCTGCGTTCGTTTTGCAGCTCCGTTTCCGAAGCCGGCGGTTCCCCGGCGCTTTCTTCGCGCAGTTTTTCCTGCAACAGTGCAAGCTCCGCTTCCAGCGCCGATTTCCGCTTTTCAAATTCCGATTTTTGGCGTTCCAGGGATTTTTTTTCTTCTGCATCCAGAACCGCCTGTTCCGCTTCGGCAGGATTTCTGAAGCCTGCTGCGGCGCAAAGTTTTTGCAGGGACTCTTCCGTTCCGGCAAGATTCTGTTCCAGGTTGCTGCACGAAGCGGCCAGCATTTTTGCCGCTCCTTCCAGCCGGCTGATTTCGGCGGCGTTTTGTTCATACGCATTCTGGAATTCTGCAAGCAGGCGGTTGAGGCGCTGCTTTTCTTCTTCGCATGCGGCGCGGGCGCGGGCAGCTTCCTTGGGATCCGCGTCTTTGTCCGGGAGGATTTCCGAAAAACGCTTCAATGCGCGTTCTTTATCCGCCCGCCGCAGCGCAAGTATCTGTTCTTTTTGCCGTGCGTCGTTTTCCTGCGCGGCGGCGGTTTGCTGTAATTCATCGCGTTTTTCCCGGAGGGCTTGCATACGCTTCCAGGCTTGTTCCGCAGCCTGGAAATCCCCGGCTGCCTGCTGCGCTTCTTTCTGCGCCTGCGCGGCTGCCTGTTCCGCTTCTTCCGCACTGTTGAAAACCCCGCCGGCGGCTTCCGTTTTTTCCGTCCGCGCGGCAAGGCTTTCGTATTCACCGCGCAGGCGGGCGAGTGTTTCCTTCGCTTTTTGCAGTTCCGTTTCCGCCTGTTCCCGGGCGCGCTGCGCATCCGCTTCTTCCTGTTTGCAGCGCGGCAATCTGTCCCCGGACTGTTTTCCCGGTGCAGAACCCGGATGGTGCACGGAACCGCATACCGGGCATGGCGTACCCTCCGTCAGGTCCTGGGCCAGTATTGCGGCCATGGCTGCGGTTTCTTCCGCTTTTGTCCGCGCGGCGGCAGCCTTCCAGTTTTCTTCCGCGCTTTTCCGGATGGATTCCGCTTTTTCCGCATACCGGGCTGCAGCGTCCATTTCCTGTTTTTTGTTTCCGCGGTTTTCTTTTTCTTCCAGATATTCCCTGGTTCTGGCCGCCTTTTCCTGTATTGCACGCACGCGGTTTTCCGCTTCTGCTTTTTTTTGGCTTTGGGCAAAAACAGCCTGCTCCGTATTGCCCGCGCCGCCCGCTGCAATTTCCTGACTGACAGAAGCCAGCTCTTCCGCTGTCCGGCGGAAGAG
>JADIMS010000088.1 GCA_017694555.1 Candidatus Avitreponema avistercoris | reverse complement strand
GGAAGACGCTGTTCCTTTTTTTGCGCGGTATCTGAAAAAGAAAGCGGGAATTCTCGGCACGGAAAAATGTGCGTTTTTTGATTTGTTTGCCCCGCTTCCGGCTTCTTTCTCCGGACGGCGCTGGTCGTGGGCGGAAACGCAGGACTATGTCACGGAATGCTTTGCGTCGTTTTCGGATGAGATGGCGGATTTTGCGCACCATGCTTTTACTTCCGGCTGGATTGACGCAGAAATTCGGCCGGGGAAAATTGGCGGCGCGTACATGACTGCGTTTCCGCTGGCCGGGGAATCCCGCGTCATGTGCAATTTTGACGGCACGTTCAACAGCGTGATGACGGTTGCCCACGAACTGGGGCACGCATGGCACTTTGAGGTGATGAAGGATTTGCCGGCTTTCCGGCGGGATGTTCCGATGACGCTGGCGGAAACCGCTTCGATTTTTGCGGAAACGCTGGTGTTCCGCCGCAGCCTGCAAACCTGCGCCGGGGAAGAACGGCTTGCACGGCTGGAAGGCCATCTGCAGGACGGCTGCCAGACGCTCTGCGACATTCTTTCGCGGTTTTATTTTGAAAAAGCGGCTTTTGCCGCCGCCGAAAACGGTTCGCCTTCGGCGGACGATTTCTGTGCCTGGATGGCGGAGGCGCAGAAAAAAGCGTATGGCGGCGCGCTGGATGAACAGGCATTGCATCCGTATATGTGGCTGGTAAAGTGCCACTATTATTCCGCGGATCTGGCGTTTTACAATTTTCCCTACGCGTTCGGGCAGCTGTTTGCCCTGGCGCTGTTTTCCCGGTTTCAGGAAGAGGGCAAATCCTTTGCGCCGGTGTACAAAAACCTGCTGCGTATGACCGGCTCCCAAAACGCCGGGCAAATTGCCGCGCTGGCAGGATTCCGGCTGGAAGACCCGGAATTCTGGCGGCGGGGGACGGATGTTTTCCGGCAGGAAGCGGACGGGTGGGAAAGACTCTTCCAAAAGAAGGAAAAAACTGATATACTGTAAAAATAAGAAAAAAAAGGAAGACGGTAATGACATACAATATTCTTCTTGCGGGCGTCGGCGGTCAGGGTGTATTGTCGCTGGCGGCTGTGATTGCCAAAGCGGCGATGGCGGCGGGTCTGGAAGTCCGCCAGTCGGAAGTACACGGCATGAGCCAGCGCGGCGGCGGGGTTCAGGCGCATTTGCGTATTGCGGACGGCCCGGTTTATTCGGATTTGATTCCTTCCGGCGGTGCGGACATGATTCTTTCGATGGAGCCGTTGGAAGCTTTGCGTTACCTTCCGTTTTTGCGGCCGGACGGCGTTGTGGTTACGGCCAGCGAACCGGTCGTCAATATTCCGGATTACCCGGATTTGGAAAGCGTTCTGGCAGCAATCCGCGCCCTGCCGTCTGCCAAGATTGTGGATGCAGAAGAGATCGCGAAACAGGCCGGAAATCCCAAGGCTGTCAATATGGCGCTGGTCGGCGCTGCCGGAACCTGGCTTCCTCTTTCTGAAGAGGTGATTGCGGACAGCGTGCGCGATATGTTTGCCAGAAAAGATCCCCGCGTGATTGACGCCAACATGAAAGCGCTGGCGCTGGGCGCAGCCTGCTGACGGCGGAGGAACGCCATGCACGGAGAAATAACGGAAATTCCCTTTTTGGACCGGAAAACCGAAACTGCGCCGCGGGAAGAACTTACCCGCATCCAGCTTGCAGGTTTGCGGGAACAGGTGGCTTCGGCTTTGCGCACGGATTTTTACCGGAAAAAATACGGGCCGCTCGGTATTACGCCGGATTCTATCCGCACGCTGGATGATTTGCGCCGTCTGCCGTTTACGACAAAGAACGACCTCCGGGAGGCATATCCGTTCGGGCTGCTTGCAGTGCCCAAGTCCGATGTGGTCCGGATGCATGCATCCAGCGGGACGACAGGTTCGCCTACGGTCATTTACCTGACGCAGAAGGATTTGGACGCTGCCGCGGATACGATGGCGCGCAGTCTGGTTGCAGCGGGCTGTACGCGGGACGACGTCCTGCAAAACATGATGACATACGGGCTTTTCACCGGCGGCCTTGTGCTGCATTACGGCGCAGAACGGCTGGGTATGATGGTGATTCCGATCAGTTCGGGCAACACCATCCGCCAGCTGAAATTCATGCGCGACTTCGGTACGACGGTTGTGCATGCAACGCCGAGTTATCTGCTGCATTTGCATGCCGCCATGCTGGAAAGCGGGGAAGGGCGCAGCGCATACCGGCTGCGGAAGGCAATCGCCGGGGCGGAACCGCATTCGGAAGAACTGCGCCGGAAAATCGAAGATACGCTGGGTATCGAAGTCTACAACAATTACGGCATGAGCGAGATGAACGGCCCCGGCCCTGCCATCGAATGCGTGTTCCGGCAGGGGATGCATATCTGGGAGGACCGCTACATTCCGGAAATCATCGATCCGGATACGCTGGAGCCGGTGCCGGAAGGTGAAACCGGCGAGCTGGTGCTGACGATTCTGTGCCGCAGCGCCATGCCGCTGATCCGTTACCGGACGCGCGATTTGACGCGCTTTTTGCCGGAGCCGTGCCCCTGCGGCCGGACGCACCGGCGTATTGCCCGGCTGACGGGCCGCACCGACGATATGCTGATTATCAACGGCGTGAACGTATTCCCCAGCCAGATTGAAGAAGTCCTGCTGCGGATGAAGGGCGTCGGCGCGAATTATCTGATTGTGGTGGACAAAAACGGTTCGCTGGACAAACTGACGGTTCAGGTGGAAATCACGGCGGAAGCCTTTGCCGATGACAGCCGCGCAATCAACGCACTGCGTGAACGCCTGCGGAGTGAAATTTCCGCACTGATTACGATCAGTCCTGCGGTGGAAATCAAGGAGCCGGGGTCGCTGCCGGTTTCGGAAGGCAAGGCGAAGCGGGTGGAAGACCGGCGGCCGCCGGAATAAGGGAAAACGCGCGCTTTGCGC
>JADIMS010000087.1 GCA_017694555.1 Candidatus Avitreponema avistercoris | reverse complement strand
CGCAAGAAGGAGGGATCTGATGATATCCGACCGCTTTTCTGTCCGTTCCGGTATGTCCGGGAAAAAAGTTCCGGCTGTATGCCTGCTTTTGCTGCTTGCTGCGCTGCCGTTGGCCGCACAGGCTTCTTCCTGGAAAGCCGGGGAACCTGCGCCGGACTTTACCGTGAATTTGACGGACGGTTCCTCCGCTTCCCTCTCTTCGCTGCGCGGAACGCCGGTGATGCTCCATTTTTGGGCGACGTGGTGCCCGCCGTGTGTGCGGGAGCTGCCGCTGATTGCGGATGCCGCTTCCCGGTATGCCGGCCGGCTTGCAGTTTTTGCGGTGAGCGTGGGCGAAGATGAACGCACGGTTTCGTCGTATCTCGCACGGCGCGGCGGCGCGCTGGCTTCGTTCGTTTCCGGCTGTGACGGCAACGCTGCGGTTGCCCGGCTGTATCAGGTAAACGCAGTGCCGATGACGCTCTTTCTGGATTCCGCCGGAAAAATCCTTTCGGTTCATGTAGGCGCTTTCTCCGCGCAGAAATTGGAGGCTGCGGTTGAAGCGGCCCTCCGTTCTTCTGCCGGAACCCCGGACGGAAACAGCTGACAGGCGGCCGGGAATATACAACGGGAAATACATAGTATATAGTAGGGAAAGAGAATAAAAAATAGTTGAATGAGGAGGGAAAATGAAAGCGGATGAAAATCCGGGAGCGGTTTCTTACCGTTCTTCCCGCCGGCTGGTGGTGGCTGCGGCTTTGGGCGCGCTGACGGTTTTTCTGGGAATCACCAGACTGGGCTTGATTCCATGGTTTTCCGGCGCTTCGCTGTCCATCATGCATATTCCGGTTCTTCTTGGCGCGCTGCTGGAAGGTCCTGTTACGGGCATGATAATCGGAGGGATTTTCGGCATTTTTGCGATGATCCAGGCGAACATTTCGGCCAGCGGTATCGTGGATCTTGCTTTCCGTAATCCGGTGGTTTCCATCGTACCGCGCGTGCTGTTTCCCGTTGCCGCCTGGCTGGTGTACAAAGGGCTTTCTGCGTTTTTCGGGAAATTTTCCGGCAAGCTGCGCGCCGCGGCTGTTCCTGCCGCTGCTTTTACCGGCAGTCTGGTGCATACGGCGCTGGTACTTTTGACGCTGGCGCTGGTTGTCCCTGCCGCCGGGCTTTTGCCGGAAGGCGTGCCGGATGCGACGGTTGCCGGCGTTATGCTGGGTTTGCTGGTAGCCAACGGGTTGCCGGAGGCTCTGGCAGCCGCAGTGCTTGTATCTGTGGTGGTTTCCATCTGGACCGGAATCAGTTCCAGAAAGCGTTCCAAAATTTCGGAAATGTGAACCGCAAGAGATTTTTTGCGGACATTTTTCCGCGGCTGTGATATACTCAGCCCATCAATTCATCGGCGGGGAGAAGTATGACGTATTCTGAGCCTTCGGATCTTGCCATTGTTGCCTGTCCCGGCGGAGCCGTTTTTGCTGACGACACGATTCATCATTTGAATCAGATTTACCGCCGCCGCTTCCGGCAAAAGACGGATTTTCTTGCCGGGCGTTACGGCGAAGACGGCGCAAAACTGGTCCGCGATGTCAATTTTTACAACGATCTGCAAACTTCCGACATCTGCGTGAAAGGGGACGTGGACAAGTACCGTCCGCCGCGTTTTAAAGTAAAGACATGCTTCACTTGGTTTATGAACGGGGAATTCAAAACCGAAATTCAGGAATGTATCCGCGGAAAGGACGTCTTTATTTTCCAGGATGTGGAAAACCATCAGATGATTTCCCTCAACAATGACCAGAATAAATGCCTGCTTTCCGTAAACGACCACATCATGTGCCTGCTGGTAACCATCGACGCGGTGCGCCATGCGGGCGCCAAACGGATCAGCCTCGTGCTTCCGGTGTATCCGTACAGCCGGCAGCACAAGAAAAAAGGCCGGGAGGGTCTGACCGCCAGTCTGCTTGCCCACGTGTATGAGAATCTCGGCGTCAGCCAGGTGATTACGCTGGACATCCATTCCCGGGAAATTGAGAATGCATTTTTCTCCGCGCGCATCGAAAACCTGCATGCCAGTTATCAGATTATCCGGGAGCTCTCCCGCATTGTGGATCTGACTGCCGAAGACAACAATTTCGTCGTCGTTTCCCCGGACACGGGCGCCGTGGACCGGAATAAGTTTTATGCCACCGGATTAAAAAAACCGCTTGCGATGATTTACAAGGAGCGCGATTACTCCATCGTTTCGCAAAACGGGCGTTCGTCGAATATCAAGAGCATCAAGCTGCTGGGAGACGTTTCGGGAAAGGTTGCGTTTTTGGCTGACGACATGCTCGGTACGGGCGGTACGCTGCTCAAGGCGATGGAGTTCCTGAAAGAGCAGGGCGCGACGAAGGTGATTGCGGCGATCAGTCTGCCGTTTTTTACCGGTGAAGCGGTAAAGCTTTTTGATGAAGCATACGAAAAAGGATATTTCTACCGGATTATCGGGACAAACGCCGTATACCACGAAGAACTTTTGCAGAAAGAATGGTACATCAATACAAGCGTCTGCGGACTGTTCGCGCAGGTGATTTCCCGGCTGCACCACAACCAGTCGCTCAGCGATTTGCTGGATAACCGGAACGTGATTGATAAGCTCATCCGGATCGGTTCCCCGAATTCCGGCAAAGGGGAGAAGAAGTCTTCCGGACCGGTACAGCCGAAAGGACAGAATCCGGCGGAATGAAAAACGTTCTGGCGGTTGACATCGGATCGTCCTCCGTCAAGGCCGGCCGGATTTCCCTGCAAGGCAGCGTGCTGTCGTCTGTCCGTGTGCGTCTGGATGCAGCACAGCCGTTCCCCCTGTGCTGGTTTTCTGCCATGCAGCAGGCATTTTCCGCTGCGCTGTCCGGCGCAAACGGTTCCGGCGGAACGCTGCCGCCGCCGGATTGTCTGGTGATTTCCGGGGCGGGCCCGACGCTGGTTGCGGCAGATGCCTCCGGCCGTGTGACGGCTTCCCTGATGTGGGATGATCCTGTTCCGGAAATTTCCGTCCCTGCCGGCAGCCGCTCTTCCATTTTCCTTCCGCGCCTGCTTGCAATGCAAAAACTGTTTCCGGAAGAAACCGCGCATGCCGCCCGTTTGTTTTCCGGACCGGAGTTTGCGGTGTTCAGCCTTTGCGGTACGGCGGTTTCGGTGCTCCCGGATTCCCGCTGGCAGTCTGCATATTGGGACGACGGAATGCTGGTGTGCGCCGGTTTCCGCGGGGATTTACTGCCGCCGTTTTCTGCGCCGGGTTTTCTTGCCGGACGCTTTACCGGTGATCCGGCTTTGCCGTATGCGCCGTTGTTCAGCGGAATCCTGCCGGACGGAATTCCGGTCCGGGCCGGTCCGCCGGATTTCGCCGCGGCCCTGCTGGGTACAGGAACGGTTTCCCCGGGGCGTGCCTGTGACCGCGCCGGTTCCAGCGAAGGCCTGAATGTGTGTACCGCGCAGGCGGAAGCGGCCGCCGGTCTGCGGTCGCTGCCTTCCCCTGTTCCCGGTTTATGGAATTTATCGTATTTGCTGCCGGAAACCGGAAAAGCATTCAGCCGGTTCCGCGCCGCTTCGCCGGTTTTCCGTTCCCTTTCCTATCCGGAAATTCTGCGCCGGATTTTTGATACGCCGGTTATTCCGCCGCCCGGACAGGAAGAAAATCCGGCGCGCGCCGCCGCCGAGCAGATTTGCCGCAAAGTAAAACAGGGCGTGCAGGCTTTGCAGTCGGCTGTCGGGTTTCTCCCGGCGTTTGTGCTTTCCGGCGGGCAGGCTAAAAATCCGCTTTGGAACCAAATGAAGGCGGATATTACGGGCGCGGAATTCCTGCTGACGCAGACTGCTGACGCTGAACTGCTGGGCGGCGCTATAATCGCTTTTTGCGCGGACGGGGAATTTTCCTCATACGGGGAGGCTTGTGCGGCGATGGTAAAAATCAAAACGCGTTTTTCCCCGGATCCGGCGCGCGCAGCGCTCTATGCGGAAAAATTTGCGCACAGCTGAACGGAATCAAGGCGTATCCGGCTTTGCGGTAAACGCAGTGATCCGGTTACGTGATTTCCGCAATATTTCCGCTCCGCAGATAATACACAAGCGTTATGATTTCTGCTGCCGGAAATTGTGCGCCGAAAAGTTTCCGCGCTGCTTCTTTATAAAGGAGCAGCTGTTCCCTGTGGTTTTGCGGATTTTCGGTTTTATCCGTTTTGTAATCCACGAGGTACAGGTTCCCTTCATGCAGGAAAATCAAGTCCATTTTTCCGGATATCACTTTTTCGCCGAGAATTTCCGGATTGGCTTTGATCAGAAAGCCGTATTCCACGCGCCGCCAGGATGACTGTCTGGCTTTTATGCCGGTATCCGAAGCAAAAAAACGGGCGGCCAGTTTTTCCGCTTCTTTCCGTGCTTCCGGCGGAATACGGGCTCTTTCCCCGGTAAATGTTTCTTCGATGGCCGCATGGACGTAAGTACCGAATTCCTCCGGGAGGATGTTATTCCGGCGGAGAAAAGCGCCGATAGCGTCCGTCTCCCCGCTTCCATCCGGTTCTTCCCAGTCTGAAGATTTATATACCGGATATGGGTATGTGTCCCTTTTTGTTCCGGGTACGCTGTTTTGCCGGACGGCTTCCTGCGCTTCCCGGATTTTGCTCGCCGGGATCCGCGCGGGCTCCCCTGCCTTGTAATCCGTGCAAGGCGCACAGTCCGGACGGAACGGAATTGCGCCGGACTCCGGTTCCTGCATTCTGGCCTGCGCCGGTTTGGGTAAAATTTCCGATATGCGGACGCCCGGCGTTTCCTCCGGCAATGCTGCAACAGCCGGAAGCAGCAGATCCAGGAAAGTGCGCGGGCTGCTTTTCTTTTCCTGCAAAACCGCCAATAGTTCTTTCCCCGTTCTTGGTTCTTCCGGAAGCAGCCCGCCGTCCTCCGTTTTCAGGCTGAGGTTTCCGCTGACAAAAATTTTCATTTCCGCCCGTGTCATGGCTACATACAGAAGGCGTCTGGTTTCTGCCAGCGTTTTGGCCTGGTTTTCTTCTTTTGCTTTTTTGTAGAAAAAATTCCCGTTGGTACTTTTGATGTCTGTCAAGGCTTTGAATTCTTCCGGCAACTCTGTGTTGATTGTGACGGATGTTTCCGGGGAAAAATAAAACGGCAAATCATTCTGGTCGTTTTTTCCCCTGTTCCCGGCGTCTGCAAGAAATACAACCGGGAATTCCAGACCTTTGCTTTTGTGGACGGTCATCAATTTTACGCCTGCGTCTTTTCCCGTCGGAATATCGATTTCGTCAAATTTCTCTTCGGCCCGGATTTTTTTGTCCATTTCATCCAAAAAATCCGAGAGGGAAAGCGCCCGTGCTTCTGCCTGCCGGGCCAGCTCGAACAGAAAATCGTAAATTTCCGCATAATGCGCTGATGCCGGATTGCCGGTTACCGCCCTCCGGTAGCCGTATGTGTACCATAGCGACGAAATGATCTGCGGAAGCGGGACAGTGTCGGCATTGCTGCGGATTTCCCCGTAAGCGCTTTGCGCACGCTTCAGGTTTTCTTTTGACGCTCCGGAGGCAAGGGCAATGTCTTCCGCGGAAAACGGCATGGAGGGCGAATTGTTTTTTTCCGCCGCTTCCGCCCGTCTGATCAGAATTTGCATGATTGTTTCATCGTCTGCTTCCACGAACGGGGACCGGAGGACAACCGCATAAGAGTAGCTGTCTTCCGGGTTGATTGCCAGGCGCAGGAATGCGAGGAAATCGTTGGCGGGTGCGTCCGTGAATAATCCGGAAACCGCTTCGCTTTGATACGGGATTCCCGCGCGGCGGAGCTGGCGTTCAAATTCCCGCTGTTTCCCCGTACTCCGGAACAGGATGGCAATGTCGCTGTACGTGCAGGGGCGCGCGGCTCCGTCTTTGCCCCGGACCGGGAAACCGCCGCCGACCAGATTCCGGATGCGTTCTGCAATTTCCATTGCTTCGGATTCGGTTTTCCCGCAGTGCGTTTTGTCCTCCGGCTGAAAGCGTTCTGTGTCAGCCAACAGGATTTCCAAACCGGCTTTACATCCCGGCGTTTCCCGGTGCGCGCCGATAGGGGAAAATTCCGCTTCGTATCCGGGCAGCGGATTTTCCGGCGTTTCCCGCAGGAAAATCCGCGGGAAAATCAGGTTGAAAATTTCCAGCAGGGATTTTTCCGTCCGGTAATTTACGGAAAGACGGGGCATCACGTTTTGCGCGTCCAGTTCTGTTTTCAGTTTGCGGAAAACAGAAACATCTGCGCCCCGGAAACGGTAAATGGACTGTTTTTCATCCCCGACAAAAAACAGTTTGTTTTCTTCCAGCTCTGCCGCGGACGGCATTCCGCCGTTTCCGTCTTTTCCGGAAATCCAATACAGCAATTCCTTTTGCAGTTCGTTGTTGTCCTGGAATTCATCGATCATGATTTTGCGGACGGACCGGCGGTAATGGCTGCGCAGTCCGGCGTTCTCCCGCAGCAAATCTACGGCCATGCAGGAAATATCGCGGAATGTAAGGATGGCGGATTCACGTTTGATGCCGTTGAATATCTCCTGGAATTCCGAAAGCAGGCGGAAAGTTTCCTGAATGATTTCTTCGTTCCGGATAAAATTCACAATAGAGAAAAAAATTCCGGTTTCCGCTTCCAGTTCTTTTTGTGTTTCTTTGATTTCCGCTTTGTTGATCCGTTTGGGGACTTTAACCACTTTTACGCAATTTGCCGCAAAACGGAGCAAGGCGTCTTTATCCTGCGGATCCGGCGGCGAAAAATCCCCGCTCAGTGCAGCGCAGAGACTTCGGAGCGTGTCTCCCGTTTTACCGTCATTTTTTGCTTTCTGTGTTTCATCACG
>JADIMS010000086.1 GCA_017694555.1 Candidatus Avitreponema avistercoris | reverse complement strand
CCGTCCCGGATACCGTACAGGTCCGGCGCGGGAGGGTTTCACCGCGTGCCGTGCATTCTGCGGAAAATCCGCTCCGGGTGTACGTATTCGGGGATTCGCAGGTGTACAGCCTCGGCATCGGGCTTTCCCGGCTGGCGGGCAAGGATTCGGCTATTGCGGTGGACTATCTGCCCGTCCATTCGTCCGGTTTTATCCGCCAGGATTATTTCAGCTGGAACCAAAAGCTTGCCGACACATTCGCAGAAACCGCTTACGACGCCGGTGTGGTTATGATGGGCATGAACGATTATCAGAATTTCTGGACGGATGAAGGCGTTGTGGCGGTGAAAGAGACTGCGTTCTGGGAAGAGGAATACAAGAAGAAATGCCGTTCCGTCCTCGACACGGCGCTGCTGTACCTGCCCCGCGTATACTGGCTCGGTATGCCGCTGGTGAAAAACAGCACGTACGCCGGACACCTTGCGTATATCGGACGGATCCAGCAGGAAGTCGCCGCGGAATACAGCCCGGACGTGCTGGCGTATATTCCGCTGCAGGACGCCGTTCCCGGCGCAGGCAAGCCGTACACCGATACGCTGGTTACCGGAAGCGGAAAGCGGCTGAAAGTCATGTCGGACGACGGTTCCCATTTTACGGTGGAAGGCGGGCAGCTGGCGATGCGCCCGCTGTTTGACCGGTTGTGCGCGGATTTTCCGTTTGCGCGCGTGCCGTCCGCACATTTGCCGGAATAAAAGCGGAACCGGTTTACGGGTTGCCGGCTTTCCGGTATGATGGACCGGTATGATAACCGGTATGATAGATATGAGGGAAAAATACGACGGAAGGAAATGCGGCGGCGGATTACGCTGCGGTGAAACGACACTGAAAAAAAAGAAACCGGGAATCCGGAATTGAGGAGAAAACCATGATAGAAGCAAATCCTTGTTTTACGCATCTCGCCCCCGGCTATTTGTTTCCGGAGATTGCCAAACGGCGGAATGCATACGCCGCCGCGCATCCGGAAGCGGCTGTGATCAGTCTGGGTATCGGCAACACGACGGAACCGCTTCCGCCGCATATCGCCGCGGGCATGAAGGATTACGTCAGCGCGCTGGAAACGCCCGCCGGATATTCCGGCTATGGGGATGACAGCGCCGGTGAGCTTCCCTTGCGCAAAAAAATCGCCGCTGTCTGGTACAATGGCGCGGTGCAGGAAAGCGAAGTCTTTGTTTCCGACGGCGCCAAATGCGATGTCGGACGCCTGCAGCAGATGTTCGGCGCTTCCGTCCATGTGGCGGTGCAGGATCCCGCTTATCCGGTTTATGTGGACGGCTCGGTGATGGTCGGCGCGGCGGGAAAATCCCCCGCAGACGCACACGGATACGCTGACATTACGTATATGCCCTGTCTGCCGGAAAACAATTTTTTTCCGGTTTTGGACAGCGTGCCTGCAAACAGTCTGATTTATTTCTGTTCGCCCAACAATCCCACCGGCGCCTGCGCCACCCGCGCGGAGCTGGAAACGCTCGTGAATTTTGCCCGTGCCAACGGCTGCATAATCCTGTACGACGCAGCTTACGCGGCCTTTATCCGCGATCCCAAATTACCGCGGTCGGTTTTTGAAATCGAAGGCGCGCGCCGCTGTGCGCTGGAAGTGAATTCGTTCTCCAAACCGGCCGGATTTACCGGCGTCCGCCTGGGATGGACCGTAATTCCGGAAGAATTGCAGTTTGCCGACGGACGTCCGGTGGCTGCGCTCTGGTCCCGGCTGACCAATACGTTTTTCAACGGCGCTTCCAACATTGCCCAGGCAGGCGGTCTTGCCGCCCTGGACAGCGAAGGACTGGAAGAAATGCGGAACCTGACCGGTTTTTATCTGGAAAACGCTGCCCTGATTGCGTCCGTGCTGCGGGAAGAAAAATTCCGCGCCGCCGGTGTGGAAGTGTTTTTTACCGGCAACGCGCCGTATGTCTGGGTACGTTTCCCCGGCCGGAAAAGCTGGGATGTGTTTGACCGGATTCTTTCCGACTGCCAGGTGGTCACAACGCCCGGTTCCGGATTCGGCCCGTCCGGGGAAAGCTTTGTACGCTTTTCCGCTTTCGGGCACCGGGAAAACGTGGCGGAGGCATGCCGCCGGCTTTCCTCCCGGCTTTCGCTTTAAATCCGGCAAACCGGAAACCCGGAGCCAAAACCGCTGTGCGGCGGCGTCCGGGCAGGCGTGTCAGCGGAATAAAATGCGCACGCCTGCCTGTATGTCGTACAGGAAAGGGTTCCCCGTATCCAGCTTCCCGCCGTCCTGTTTGGCGCTGAGCGTGTAAAGGCTTCCTTCCCCATTCAGGAAAAAGGTAAACCGGGTTATGCAGAATTCCACGCCGCCGCCGATTACCAGCGTGCGGATTTCCGTTTCCCTGCGTCCTGTGTCTCCCGGCGCGGAAAAATCCATCTCACGGTAAATGAAGTTCACGTCAAAGCGGAACGGCGAGTTTTTGCCGAACACCCGCGTATAAAGCCCGTAATCCGTGCGGATCTGGCGGTAGCCGCCGTCCCCGGGAACCTCCGCGCTTTTCTGGCTGGCTGCCAGCGAACAGAGAATGAAGGGAAATGCCACTCCGGCTGCCAGCCGTGCCTGCGCCGGATACATCTGTCCGCCGGTATCTTCCGTTGCCGTCCGCAGGCAGATGTCCGAAGACGCTTCCAGCGTGATGCAGTCCAAAAAGAACATGGAAATGCCCAGCCGCAGTCCCGGCTGCAAAAGGAGCGGCTGCCCCGTTTTTTCCCCGCTGCCATTCAGCAGGCCGAAAACCGGTCCGGCGGTCAGCGTCAGAAATCCGCCCGTGTAAGAAAATTCCGCTGCCACAGTACGCCCGGACAGCGTATCCTGCCGGACAAAAAAACCGGCCGAAAGATTATCCGAAATGTCCGACTGAATGCCCAGCGAAAATGCCGGCCGGATACCGGAGGGAAAATCGCCGTCCGCCGTAAAGCCGGCATTGCCCGCGCCGCCGGAAAGCGAAAGCTCCAGCGCGCCGGCTTTTACCGGAAAAATGAGCAAAGCCGCCAGCATCAGCGCAAAGCCGGCCGCTTTTTGCCGTTTCCGGCTGTCCGTCCGGCTGTCCGCCGCCGGACTCCGGCGTATGTCTGTCATAATGCCGCCTCCACATGAAGGTTGATTTCGCCTGCGGATAGAGGCGAAGAAATGCGGGAAAGGTTAAGCGTCGTTCCCAGCGTGAATAGCATTCCCCCGGCTGTAAACTGGAAAAACGGCCCGAGGCAATACGCCGTGTCTTCCGTCCGGACTTCCGTGCCGTTCAGCGCCGAAAGCAGCGTGAAATTCACGCCGATACTTTGTCCGTTTTCCCATTCGTTGCCCAGTGCAAACCGGATATTCATGCCCGCATACTGGCTGTCTTCAGCGGGATCCAGCCAGGGAACGCTGTACGGCTGCATTACCGGCGAAAGGAAGAAGGCCGCCGCCATCTGCACCAGGCTGCCGGTATACCGGGGTTCAAAAAGGAAATGCAGGCGTTCGCTTATCCGGTCCGGGATTCCGCCGGGGCTGCGCAGGGAAAGCGGCTGCACTTTACCCTGCATGTAAAGGGAAAGCCGGTTTTCCGCCCCTGCATGAACCGAAAATCCGGCCGAAAGGGTAAAATCCTGTTCCCCGCTTTCCGCTTCTTCTCCGGATCCGGCGCCGAACACCGCAAACACATTCCAGATCAGGCCGGGCACGGCTCCGGCTGTCTGGGCATGGAACCGGAAGTCGGGAGCGGCAATTTCCTGGTTCCAGGAAATCCAGCCGCCGGCGGTCACCGGAAGCAGTGCGGCGCGCCATACGGCCCCGGCGCCTATACCGGTTGTGGTTGTCTCGTCGGAAAACAGGGAAAACGGCCGGCTGCGCAGGAAATCCGGTTTCTCCAGCCGCGTCCGCAATGTGCGCAGCAGCAAGTCCCCGGAAGAAAGATCCGCATATTCGCCCAGAAAGACGGCGGGCAGAATCTGCTGTCCGCCGGCCTGTACCGGAAATTCCAGGGCCATCCGGGTTACAAAGGCGTCCGCCGGCCTGCGGGTTTCCGGATTCCCGCGGAAAATATACAGCAGGTTGTCCGTGTCAAATTCCAGCCCGAAAACAAAATTCACCCGTCCTGCGGCAGAAAATTCGCCGCCGGTTTTCAGCACCGCGCCGGTATATGCGCTTCCGTCCGTATTTTGCCGGATGCTGCTGTCCAGGTCAAATTCCGTCATCCGGAACGCCTGGGCAAACGGCGCTGCCGGCAAAAGCGCCAGCAAAAGGCAAAAAAGACTGTATTTCCGCGCAAAAAAGGATTCCATAGCTTTTCCTGTATCCGTATTATATACTATCGGATGGATTAACTCCAGCGTTTTACATTCCGCGCCGGATTCTGTAAAAAAAAACTTATGTTCTTGACTATTCGTTGAAAGAGTATAAACTGTATTCTGTATGAGCGATTATCTTGATATCAACAACGAAGAACTGCTGAAAGACTTTTTCAGCGAGGCCGAACAGCAGGTCGATATGCTGGAAAGCAATATCCTCGTGATTGAGAACGATCCGGAGAACCACGACGCAATCGACGAAATTTTCCGTGCCGCTCATACCCTGAAGGGCGGCTCCGCTACCGTGGAAATGACCGAGCTTTCGGAATTCACGCACAAAGTGGAAGATTTGCTGGATGCAATCCGTTCCGGTTCCGTCAAGGTGTCGGAAGACGTTGTGGATTTGCTTTTGCGCGCGCTGGACGTCATTAAGGCGATGCTCTCCGCCCGGGCAGACGGCGGCGTGTACGGCGAGGATGTTTCCGCCCTGGTTGCCGAACTCGAAAGCCTGGTTCCGAAAAAAGACGCCAAAAAGGTCAAAAAAGCGCCCCCGAAAGGTACCGGGCCGGCCGTTGCCGCGCACCACAGCGTGCCGGTGGCTTCCTCTTCCGCACCGGAACCGTCCGGTACTGCGGATTTGACCGCCCTGCCGGTGGAACTGAGCGAATACGAACTGCTGGAGCTGAAAGAAGCGGTTTCCCCCGGTGAAAAAGCCTGGCTGGTGCAGGTCGTTTTTGATGAAAATAACCCGATGAATACCGTGGGCGGCATCCAGGTGTTCGC
>JADIMS010000085.1 GCA_017694555.1 Candidatus Avitreponema avistercoris | reverse complement strand
TGAAAACACCGATCGCATATTACGGCGGGAAGCAGACAATGGCGTCCCGGATCATCCGGATCCTTGCGCAGGCACCTGCGCAGTTTTTTGAGAAAAGACGCGCTTGATTATATTAACCGCTTGATAAATCCTGAAAAAGGGATAAAATCAATAAAAGAAGCCGTCAGGCTGCCATATGCTAAAAAAGACAAGATTCGTGCCGATCTTAAGAAAGACGGGGATTTGAAAAATGGCGTTTCTGATATTTTCAGCGGACTGACGCAGGATGCAATAGCGGGGCGATATCATCATCCCAAATCGTACTGGAAAGGAAACGCACTTGAAGGAGAGACTATTGCGCATTTTTTTGAGGCAATGGCTGCGGGCGGGGAAAAGCTGGAAATTTTGAAAAGATATTTTCCTTCTGCCTTTGCCTATTTTGAAAAAGCTTTATAAGGGGGAGGCAATGCTTGTTAACGGACCGAAGGACTTACACGAAGAAGGGCTTTTCCAAGAAAGATTCGGCGGCTCGCTGGGTGTCTTTTATGGAATTGACACATGGGGTTACGATAAAAAAAACAAGCTGTATCCGTTCCCGGAAGATATGACGGATGAAAGGCTTTCTGAGATGATAAAAAAAAGCCTAGAAGACAATCACGATTATGTGTTCGACTTTTTACAAAAAAACTCGAAGGAAGCAGAGCTTCTTCCAGACGTGTTTTATTAACACACCGCCGAAGCTTTTACAAATCGACACTTGCGATTTTAATTTTTCTGTTGTAGACTTGATATTAGAGGCTGCAGATGAATGATAAACAAATACAAAAATTTGCCAAAGACAACGGATATAAAGGTGCTTCGCATTGGGGAAGATGGAAGGAATGGGATGTATATGAACCGTTTTTCGAAGAAAACGAAGTGTCCTACGTCGGTCCCCCTCTAATGATTTTAACTAACAGTAAAGAAACAAGATTTACAACATACGAGGAAGCATTTGAAATACCTTGAAAAGCCCGCCGTTTCCCGGCGTTTTTTTTTGTCCAGTGCGCCCGTAACCATGCGCATACAGCCGGAATCTCTGGGGCGGCAATGCTGCACGAGTGGGGGCACTGGCTGGATCAGAATATGATAACGGACGGGAAGACACTGCACGAACAGATGCCTGATCTGGGAAGGCTTCTGGAAGAGGACGCGGTTTTGTATACAAGGCACTTGATTAAACCGGAAGAAGTTATTAAAACAGGCAGTGACTTGGCAGCACTCCCGAGGGACATGCGCGGCAAGATAGAGGACAACCTGAACGAGGACAAAAACCTGAAGAACGGGGTGTCTGATATTTTCAGCGGGCTGACAAAAGACTCGATAGGGGGAAGATGGGGACATTACAGGGATTACTGGGAAAAACCGGGATCCCTTGAGAGGGAGGCTGTTGCGCACTTTTTCGAAGCAAGGGCGGCAGGAGGCAGGAAGCTGGAAATCCTGAAGGAGTATTTCCCCTCCGCTTATGAGTATTTTGAAAGCACACTGAAAGGATTTTAAACCATGGTAGAATTTAACGGAGTTAACCGCCGTACCCTGTTCGATTTTGGGGAGGATTTCGGACGGCTGATGTTCCTTCATGAAACGGACAAACCAGCATACAAGTGCCGCAAAACAAAAAAGGAATACAACCTCCCGGACGAGATGACGGACGGGGAGCTCCAGAAAATCATGGAAAAATCCCTTGCCGACAACCACGATTATCTTTTCGATATTGTAAAAGACAATGAAATAAAAATAGATTACAAGCCCGGCGTGATTTACGGTTAACACACACCGCCCGCCGTTTCCCGGCGGGCTTTTTTTTTGCCTGCCGCCTTGTCCAGTGCGCACGCAGCCATGCCCATACAGCCGGAACCGCCGGGGGGGGGGTATGCGAAAATCCCTGCATGGAAGACTTCACGCTTTACGAAGGAGACTGCATGGATTTCCTCAGTTCGCTCCCGGACGGCTGCGCTTCCCTTGTACTCACCGACCCGCCTTACAACATCGGCAAGGATAAGGAATGGGACGTCATTGAAAACTATACGGAATGGATGACAGGGTGGATGAAGGAAGCGGAGCGCGTGCTGAAGGAAAACGGCGTATTTTATTTCTGGCACAACGACATCGCGCAGGCTGCGGAAGTCCTGTGCGCCATGAAGCGGGAGACGTCCTTTTTAATAATCCGCATTTTCCTGCAAAAGCCGTCCGTCCGCGGCGGCGTGCAGACACTGCAAAAGATCCGCAACCGTACTTGGATGAATTACCCAGCGGCGGTTTTGATGTATAAGCATACCCAGCACCTGTTCCCCGGATGCGGTTTGTTCCCGGAACAACGCGAACGAAAATACCGTTTCGCCGCCGAAACCGGTCATGCAGGAAACCGAAAAAAGTTCTGCCGCCGGAAAATTCGTAACATCCAGGCATTCTATACCGGAAATTCTGCGTTCCACATCCCGCAGGAATTCTCCGGCCGCCGGATTCCCGGCCTGAAAAACCGAAACGCGGTTTTCTTCCCCAGCCGCAGAAAAATCCCGGAAAATCAGGCGCTGGATATTGCCGTTCCCTTCCCCGGAAATTGAAAAATACCCCCGGAACGGCGTCCGTTCAATCCATGTCCGCAGCGCCATGACATTTTCCCCACTGTCTATCCCGGCAGCTGCAAAAAAATCCCCGGTGCGGAATATCCCCGTTTCCGGCAGCCGGACATAGCGGTATCCGCCGTCTGCTTCCGCCGGACCGGCAAAAAACAACGCGCGTTCCGCATTTTCCCCTGCGGCGGAAAACGAAATCCGCAGAGGAAAAAACGCAGCACGGGCTTTTTCCGTATTTCCTGTTCCGATTCCGGGCAAAACCGCAGGCAAAAGCAGTCGTTTGTCTGCCACCGATACAACAAAATCCTGTATCCGCGCGTTGTCTGCCGGATACACGGTATCCGCATCCATGCGCACAAACCAGCGGCCGCCGTTTTTTTCCAGCACCACGGGCAAATTCCAGCCGTCCTCCATCACCACGGCAGATACGTCCTCCGGACGGACAGACGCCGGGAGCAGCGTTCCGCAGACGCCGGGCCGGTACAACGGATCCGGAAAGAAAGCAAGCGTCAGCGCCGCCGCCAGCGCAAACAGAAATGCCGCACCGCCCCAGACGGCAGCCGGGAAACGGTCAGTCACCGCCCGACCCTCCCCGGACAGTACCCTCCCGTTTCCGGGCAAGCAGCCCTAAAATATTATCCCGCCGCCAAAGCCAGTCTGCACAATTGACGGCAAGCCGGGCGTTTCCGTTCCGGCCGCCGTCCGGTATTTCCTGCAAATCGGAAAGACAAAACGCATCGCCGGATACAATCAGCCGCCGGCCGCCAGACATCCCGTCATCCGCAATATAAAAAACCGGAAAACTGTCTGCCTGCGCAGAAAGCCCGCCATTTTCCGCCAGTCCCGCAAGATTCCGTGCGGCCGCAAACGGGGAGGCGTCAAACGGGAGCGCTTCACGGGAAACGGCTGTACCGGACAGACAGATGCGGGCCGTCTGCGGCAGCCGGGACGGAGAAAACGCGGAAAGACGGTTCGGCCAGAACAAACACAACCTGCTGATCCCGGAAAAAAGCGGATGCCCGTATCCGTCCGCAGCGGGCAAAAACTGCACCCAGAACGGGTATTGCACGGTTGTCCGCGAACCGTCCTCCGGGGAAACAAGCGGCAAGGCATAACAGGATTCGGAGTTGAAAAATACATCCGGCGAAATTCCGGTTCCGTATTCCGCAAGAAGCGAAAAAAAAGGACTGCCGCCGTTCCGTACCGTGTTCCGCAGCACAAAACCGGCATCCGGTACCGCCGCCGAAACAAAAAAAGCCGCGCTGCCGCCATTTTCCAGAAAACGCCGCAAAGAACGGGCGAGCGCCTCTTCCTGTTCCGGCGCCGTTCCGCCGGCCCCGGGGAAAACAAAAAGCAGCGGGATTTCCGGATCCCAGTTCCACTCCCCGTCCTCATCCGGACGATCAGGATCCGTTTGCCGCACTTCATATCCGGCCATCCGCAGAATTTCCGGCAAAAGGGAAAAACTGTTCTCCCCGCCGGGATTCTGTACCGTCCCGGACGCTGTACCGAACACCGCAAGCTGAACCGGCAATACGCCGTGTTCGATAATCCGCACCACACTGTATTCAAAATCTTCCGGCGGCGGGCAAAACGGAAAAATGTGGGAAGAAGAAAGCGAGCGGAGAACAACCGGCGGGATACCGCTGCGGACAGAACGGGGAACCAGGCGGATTTCCGGGGAAATCCGTCCGCCGGATACGGCAGCCATAGCCCGCATCTGGTATCCGGTCAGGAAAAACTGCGCCGTGCGTCCGGGAAACAGGACGGCAGACAAAAGATCCGGGGAAACGGAATAGATCAGAGAATACGGTTCCGTCCCTCCGTCCGTCAGAACGGCCTTTGCAGCCGGGGAAAGGGTATAAGCCTTTCCCGCCGTACAGTCCCGGGCAGAAAAAAAACGCGCGGAAAGCAGGACCAGCGAAACGGAAACCACAAACACGCACAGCCGGAAAAAGATTTCCGTGCGGCGCTGCCGGGCCGTTTTTCCCGGACTGATTCCTGCACAGGCAGAAAAAAACAGGCATACCGCCAGCGGACAGCCAAAAAAGCGGGTGTCAAAAAAAGCACAGGCGCACAACGCCGCGCCGGCAGCAAAAACAGGAATAAATATGCAGGAACAGAGAAAAATTGCCGGTATGGCGGCGGCTGTACCGGGAAAACCGGCGGCGCAGGCAAAACCGAAAGCCGTAAACAGCATACATTGCACTGCGCAAAAGGCCGGAACAAGCCAAAGCATGGCAGAACGGTCCGGGAAGGCAGAAAGGAAAAACGGGACAAGAAAGGAACCCGTCAGCGGAAAAAAAAGCTGCATGAAAACGGAAACAAATCCGGCGCGGAAGGATGCACTTCCCGGCGCGGGCAGGACAGACGCGCTGAAACGCCGGGTCAGGATGCAGGCGGCAATGATGCAAAACAAAGCCTGGACGGAAAAACTGAACACCGGAATTCCTGCCCGCCGTTCAGTCTTCGTATTCGATCGGAAGGACCATCCTGTCTTTTGTCAGTACCGAATCCGGAAAAACAGCCCGTGCCTCTTCCAAAAGACGCTTCAAATCCGAATCGGTATAACGCGGACTATAATGTATCAGCGCCAGTTTTTTCACGGCTGCTGCGCGCGCCAGTTCCGCAGCCTGCTCCGCCGTCATATGCCGTTTTTCCGCCGCAGTGTCTGCGAGTTCCCGTTCAAACATTCCCTCGCAGACGAACAAGTCGGCGCCGCGTACCTCCGAAGAAATGGACGGCAGCGGGCTGGAATCCGTGACGTAGCAGAATGTACGGCCCTTCCGCGCATTGCCGAGCACATCCTCCGGCCGGATCCGCGCGCCGTTTTCCGCCGTTACCGTTTCGCCGTGCTGCAGACGCGACCACAGCGGCCCGCAGGGAACGCCGAGTTCCAGCGCCTTTTGCGGATGGAAAGCGCCGGGCCGGGGATGTTCGGCAAACCGGTATCCGACACAAGCCTTGGTATGGCGCAGCGGAAACGAATACACGTCAAAATCCTCACCGGAATACACCAAGCCCGGCACGGAAGGATCCAGTTCCTTTACGACAATGTCATAATTTATATACATATCCAGAATTTTTCTATTGGCATTTACATATTCTGCAATTTTCGGCGGCCCGAAAATATACAGCGGCGTCTCGCGCGCAACCTGTGACGACAGCATCAGCAGTCCGGGCAGCCCGGTAACATGGTCCGCGTGCGTATGGGAAATAAAAACCGCGTTTATTTTTTTCCAGCGGAGATTCAGCCGCCGCAGGGAAACCTGGGTTCCTTCCCCGCAGTCAAAAAGAAAAATATCCCCCTCCCTCCGCAGCAGCACAGAGGTCAAATGACGGTATGGCAACGGCATCATCCCGCCGCAGCCCAGAACAAAGGCTTCAAAATTCATATCGGGAAAAGTATACATGAATTAAATCTGCTTGACAATGCGGGGAAATATGCTAAATTTGACGCATGATCAGTTCACTTCTTCTCATTGATCCGCAAAATGACTTTTGCGATCCCCGCGGAACGCTTTCTGTCCCGGGCGCTGTGGAAGACTGCCAGCGGATCATTTCTATGATCGAACGGGTTGGCAGCCAAATCTCTTCCATTTATGTTACGCTGGATACCCATCATCTTTTTCATATTGCAAATCCGAGTTTCTGGGCAGATGAAAACGGCAATCCGCCCGAGCCGTATACCATCATCACGTCGGATGACGTAAAAAGCGGAAAATTCCGTGCCGCAGTACCGAAATACCAGAACCATGCCGTAGAATATGTGACAGCTTTGGAAAAGCTCGGCAAATACGACCTTTGCATCTGGCCGCCGCACTGCCTGATCGGCACATGGGGGCATAACGTATACCCGCCGCTTTCAGATGAGCTTTTGCGCTGGGAAGGCGCCCAGCCGGGCCGGGTTGTGGAGTATGCCGAAAAAGGAAGCAATGTACGGACGGAGCACTACAGCGCCATCCGGGCTGAAGTATCCGACGCAGCGGATCCCTCTTCGCGCACGAATTTCGCACTGATTGAAAGACTGAAAGCAGCGGATAATATTGCCATCGCAGGGGAAGCCTTTTCCCATTGTCTGGCCAACACCACGCGGGACTTAATTCCGCTCATTCCGACGGAAAAACTCATCCTGCTGACCGACTGCAGTTCCAACGTAGCCGGTTTTGAATCGCTGGGCGAAGAATTCCTGCAGGAAGTCCGGAAGCTGGGCATCCGCACCATGACATCGGAGGACTTCCTCCGCTGAAACCTAAACCGCAAAAGGCTGCGGCAGTCAGCTTCCCCCGTTCCCGCTTCCGGATTTCCCGGCACGCCGGAAAGCTTTCCGCACGGACTTGAACCAAAAACTGCGGACTCCTTCTGCAAGCCGCAAAAAGCGGTAAAGGAACGGTTTGTACGGGGCGTCCAGGCTCCCGCACCGGTGGACAATATTGCCGCCGAAGCCTGTTTTGAACCGGTACAACCCGTACATGGGATGATGCACATCATCGGACGGCGGAATGCCGTAAAAATCGTAGTCACTGCACCCCGCTTCCCCTGCATCCCGGATTGCACGCCATTGCAGCGCGTATGCAGGCATCAGCGCACGTTTTTTCCCGCAAGAGGCGCCGTATAAGTATACGGCCTGGGTACCGTAAAACAACGTAATAACCGCAGCCAGCACATCGCCTTCATGCACCGCAGCATACAGCCGCAAATCCGCGCCGGAAGCGGATCCGGCACAAACGGAAAACAAAGAAGCGTAATAGGATTTTCCATGGATGGCGATACCGTCCCGTGCGGCGGTTTCTTCATACAGCGTATAAAATACATCCAGCGGAGAAGGCGGTGTTCCGGCAAAGCCCGGCGGAACAAGGGCAGGCGCCGGTTTTTGGGCTTCCGGCCCGCGGAAACAAAGCGTCTGCACGCCTTTTTTTTCCGAAAGCCGGATATTATACCGCCATTTCGGTTTCATGGCGGCGAACACCGCCTCCGCGCCGGAGCGGAGATCGAGAAGGACGGTATCCGGCGGCTGCACATCCCCTGCCGCCTTCCGGAGTTCCGGGGTAAACGCCGTTTTTTTCCGCAACAGGCCTGTACCACGCATACCGGAAACAAATACGTTTTCCCGGTTCCACGGCGGATCAAAACGGATGCAATATACGTTTCCCGGCAGGAATTGACGCAGCGCGGCGGCGGTTTTAGCCAGCAATCCGGCATAAAAATCCGCGGTAAGCACACGCGGGGTTTCTTCCGGTAAAATCAGCCCGGAAAAATCCGGATCCGGCCCCATCGGAACATAGGCGAGGGAAAGAATATGCAAAAACCGCCGCACAAGCACCTGCACAGGAAAAACCGCTTCCCCTTCCCGGCCGCGCAGCGAAAGCGTCACCCGGAAGCGGAAAACCGTCCAGCCATACAGGCTTTTTAATCCGCCCCAAAAAGGCGCCTGTAAAAACGACTGCCTGCGCGCCGCCCCTTCAGACGGCGCAGTGTTTTCGGGGACAACCGTCAATTCAATGCCAAAATCCGTCACTCAGGAAACGCTTCCTTCTTTTATAT
>JADIMS010000084.1 GCA_017694555.1 Candidatus Avitreponema avistercoris | reverse complement strand
GATTCAGGCCGGGAAGCATCGAAAGCTCCAGCCGGAGATGACTCCACCAGGAACAATTGTCTCCCGTCCAGATTCCCGCATAACGGTGCATCCCGATACAGGACGCCCGTGAAAAAAGCAGGAAGCGCTTGGACGGATCGATTTCCGCAAGCCCTTCCGGGGCAGCCCGCGTCATATTGAAACCGTACAGGTTATGGACGTCGCCATGGTTTACCTGCATTTCTTTTCCGTCCTGCACACAGCGGTGGAAAAAACGCCGGTAATCTTTTCCGTTGTTGGCCATACCCAAAACCTGATCCTTGAGGCGGAAAAACCCGTAAATATCCAGCGCAGAAAGATCGGCGTTCCGGACGCCGTCCACAGCTTCCTGCAATCCTTCGTCGGAATAAAACATCGCCGGCTCGTTCATGTCGTTCCAGAATCCTTCCGCGCCCGCATCCGTAAGCGTGCGGTATTGCAGGCCGAACCAGCGGCGCGCCTGCGGATTCAGAAAATCGGGGAAATGGCACCGCCCCGGCCAGACGCCGGCCACGTAATCCGTGCCGTCCGCCTTCTTGCAGAAAAAACCGTTCCGCACGCCTTCTTCATACACGCGGTAACCGTCTTCGATTTTTACGCCCGCATCGATAATCGGAACCAGCCGCACGCCGTCCGCGCGCATCTTTTTTACCAGTCCGGGAAAGTCCGGGAATTTTTCTTCATCTACCGTGAAATCCTTAAAGTCCTTCATGTAATCGATGTCGAGGAATACGGCGTCAAGCGGAATACCGGCTTTATTATAACCTTCGTATACATTTTCAATATCTTCCTGCGTGCGGTATCCCCAGCGGCTTTGCATGAATCCGAAAGCCCAGCGCGGGGGAATGTAGCTCCTGCCGATCAGGCGGCGGAACCGCACGGAGATTTCTTCCAGCGGATTTTCCGCATTTTCCGGCGTAATCACATAGCAGGAAATATCCGCTTTTGCGCACTGCACCGAAAGCAACCCGCTCACCGTAAATCCTGCGTCAAAAGAAATGCGCCCCGGAAAATCAAAGAAAAAGCCCGCGTCGTCCTGCGGGGAATCCGGATGATGCAGCAGGAAAAAATTATGCGCGCCGTACAGCGATACTTTCTCTTCCGTGTGGGACGGATCGTCCGAACACCAGGAAACGTAGCGCCGCCCGCGCTTGTTGATTCCGCCCATCGCCTGCCCGAACCCGTAAATCACGGCGTCCCGTTCCAGCGGAATTTCCAGCCGGAACCCGTCCGTAACGGAAAGTTTTCCCCAGGCAGAAAGCCTGCGCTCCGCATCCTTCCCGCACACTGCGGGAACCGTTTCCTCCACGCTGTCCGTGATGAACGGCGTTCCGAAATCGAACCTGAAAACCATACGCGCTCCTGTTTTCCCTGCAAGTACGCGGCACGTACCGCGCCCGCAGGAATTATACCACGGATTTTTTTACAGGGAAAGACGCGCGGCTTTTCCGGACTTACGCCGTGCGGGTGGCGCGGAGAATACACAGTTGACGGCACCCTCATCCCTATTGTACATTCGTATTGTACATTCATATTGTACATTCATAGCGTACCGGTTGCGGAACGGAAAACCGGAACAGAAAGGAAACTACGGATGAAAACAGAACGGAATTACGCGGAAGAAAGCCTTGCCCTGCACGCTGAAAAACGGGGGAAAATCGAAATCCGGCCCACGGTTCCGGCGGAAACGGCAGAGGATCTTGCCCTCGCCTACACGCCCGGCGTGGCGCAGCCCTGCCTGGAAATCCAAAAGGACATAGAAAAATCATACACGCTGACCCGGCGCTGGAACCTCTGTCTGGTTGTTACCGACGGAACGGCTGTGCTCGGGCTGGGCGACATCGGCCCGGAAGCCGGTATGCCGGTCATGGAAGGAAAATGCGTGCTGTTCAAAACGTTCGGCGGCGTGGACGCTTTTCCGCTGTGCATCCGGAGCAAAGACACGGATGAAATTGTCCGCACCATCTCCCTGATTGCCGGATCGTTCGGCGGAATCAATCTGGAGGACATTTCCGCCCCGCGCTGTTTTGAAATCGAACGCCGCCTGAAAGCGTGCTGCGATATTCCGGTTTTCCACGACGACCAGCACGGAACGGCAATCGTGACGCTGGCCGGACTGATCAACGCGCTGCGGCTTACCGGAAAAAAGAAAGAGGACGTGCGCATTGCCGTAAACGGAGCCGGCGCAGCGGCAACCGCCATCACCCGCCTTTTGCTGACATACGGATTCCGGCATGTTATCCTTTGCGACCGCGCAGGCGCCATTTACGACGGAAGGCCGGATCACATGAATCCGGTGAAAGCGGAAATCGCAAAAATCACCAATGCGGAAAAAAAGCAGGGCACGCTGGCGGAAGTCCTTGCAGGCAGCGATATTTTTATCGGGGTCAGCGCGCCGGGTATCCTGCACGCTGACATGATCCGCACAATGAATCCTGATCCGGTAATTTTTGCCTGCGCGAATCCCACGCCGGAGATTTTACCGGAAGAAGCGCTTGCAGCCGGGGCAAAAATCGTTGCCACCGGAAGAAGCGATTACCCGAACCAAATCAACAATGTGCTTGCCTTTCCCGGTATTTTCCGCGGCGCATTCGATGTGCGCGCACGGGACATCAACGACGCCATGAAGCTGGCCGCTGCGGAAGCAATCGCCTTCCTGATTCCGGACGGCGGACTCCGGCCCGAACGCATTATCCCGGAAGCCTTCGAC
>JADIMS010000011.1 GCA_017694555.1 Candidatus Avitreponema avistercoris | reverse complement strand
TGCGCCGGATTCCCCGCCCGGAGCGTTTTCCGGCGCGGCGGTTTCCGTTTCCGGGGTTTCCGGTGAATCCGCCGCAGGCTCTTTATGTTTCTTTTCTTTGTCTTTATCTGTCATTTTTTCCCTCAGTACCGGTTATCCTCATATGTAAGATACTGAAATCCGCGCTAAAAGTGAAGTTTTCTGCAAAAAATCCGTGTATTCCGGGCTCAAAAAGGACGTTTCTGCGCATCAAATTCGCCCAGCATATTCTCCAGCGTCTCCGGATCCGAGAAATGTTTTTCTTTCCGCCCGTTAATGAGGCTGTACATCACCGGCGTGATGAATAATGTCATCATCGAGCCGGAAATCATGCCGCCGAACATCGTGAGCGTAATCGGCTGCAGCATTTCGCTGCCTTCTCCGGGGAAAAACACAACAGGGACCATTGCAATCACCGTAGTCAGCGTTGTCATCAGAATCGGGCGCAGACGGTGCCGGGCAGCCAGAACGCAGGCTTCTTTTACCGGCATCCGGCGGCGTACCAGCGAATTGGTATAATCCACCAGGACAATACCGTTATTGACCACAACGCCCACCAGCGCAACAAACCCGACGGCGGAAAACAGGCTGAAAATCTGTCCGGTAAGCACATACAACCAGACAACGCCGATACTCAGCAGCGGAATGGAAAAGAAAATGATAAAAGGATCCGCCAGCGATTCAAACTGCGCCGCCATAACCGCAAATACCATTACAACAGCCACCAGAATCACGACGGCCAGAATCCCGCCGGTTTCTTCCATATCAGCGGCCTCCCCGGCAAAGCGGATTTCTACGCCTTCCGGAACGGCAATGTATTTTTCCACAGCAGCTTCCACAAGCGGCTGTATCTGGCTGACTGCGCGGCCCGGGGCAAGTTCCGCCCGCACATGGGTCAGCCGGACACGCTCTTCCCGGAAAATCGACGGCGGCGATACGCTGCGCCGGAATGAAACCAGATTATCCAGCGACACGGCACGGCCGGAAGCCGCTTCGACATAAATACGGTTCAGGTCATTCAGCGTGGACATTTCCAAATCCGGGACGTACACTTCTACGGAAATTTCCTCGCTGTTTTCGTTCCAGATTGTGGCTTCCACGCCGTTGAGCGCATTACGCAGCGTATCGGCTACCGCGCTGACCGGAATTCCCAGCGCGGCGGCACGGTCGCGGTCGATGTGCATCGTAAACTGCGGCAATCCGGCTTCCAAATCTGAAGAAATATCCACAAGACCGGGGACATACGTGCGCAGGACGTCCGCAATTTCCCGCGATAAAGCAGAAACGGCGTTCATGTCGTCAGAACGGATTTCGATGTCAACCGGCGGATCGCTGCGGAAACGGCGGCCGGAACTGAAATCCACTTCTGCGCCGGGAATACCGGCAAACACCGGACGCAGGACGGCTTCGATTTCTGCCGGCTGCATCGTCTGCTGATCCAGCGGCGGCAAATTCAGCTGGATATTGCCGGTATTCGACGCCCCTACCGTCACAATCAGCGTTTCATAGCCGGAAACACGGCTTTCGACTTCATCCTTCATCTGGAAGAGCACCTGTTCGGTAACGAGATCGTCCGTACCGACCGGCATCTTCAGGTTAATGCGGACCAAATCGTCCGAAGTGGTCTGCGGCGAAAAATTGATGCCCAGATCCAGAAAATGCAGGATGGAAAGTACGCACAGGGAAACCGTCAGCGAAAGAACCAGGAAACGGTTCCGCAGCACAAAAGACACGGCCGCGGCATAACCGTTTTCCAGCGCAACCAGGAATTTTTCCATTATGCGGTCCAGAAAACGCAGGACCGGATTGCGCAGCGGCTTTTGCACGCGCGTATTCAGGCGCAGGACACTGCCGCAAAGGGCGGGAACCAGCGTCAGGGCAACCACAAGAGACGCCGTCAGCGAAGCGACAATCGTCACCACCATATCGCCGAACATTTGCCCCATTTCTTCCAAATCCGGCTTGTATAAAATTACCGGCAAAAAAACGCAGAGCGTAGTCAGCGTGGAAGCGGTGATGGCCGTCGTCATCTCGGTGGAACCCAGAATAGCGGCAGCCGCGGAGTTTTTCCCTTCTTCCCGGTAGCGGTGGATATTATCCAGCACGACAATCGAAGCGTCTACAATCATCCCGATGCCCAGAATGAGTCCGGTCATCGTCATCACGTTCAGCGTCAGGCCGCCGATGCTCATACAGACCAGCGTAATCAAAATCGAAATCGGCATCGAAAAGGCAATCACCAGCGTGCTGCGGAAACTGCGCAAAAACAGCAGGATAATCAGCATGGCCAAAAGTCCGCCCTGCAGCGCAGAGGCGTAAACTTCGGACATTGTGGTCTCAATCATCGTGGTGTCGTCGCTCAAAACAGAAACCCGCACGCCTGCCGGAAGCCCGGCATTGATCCCGTCCAATGCGCCGCGCACGCCGCGGGAAACAGTGGTGCTGTTGGCGTCGATTTCACGGGAAACGGAAATATAAACGCCGGGAATACCGTCGATATACACCCGCGAACCGGAAAAGTCGTACATTTCATACACGTCGCCGATGTCTTCCACCCGGATGACATTTGTCCGCCGGACGGAATTGCCGTAAGCCGGAATGGTGACTTCCCCCACCACGGCGCGCCGGATATCATCCAGCGTGCGGAACGATTCGTCCACGGAAATCTGATAGTCGATGCCGTTTTCCGTCAGCGTACCGCCGGAAGTTTTCACGTTCCGCTGCCGCAGCGCAGAAGCCACGCCGGAAAGCGTCAGGTTATACGCCCGTAGCCGGTTTTCCGAAATATCCACGCGCACAATTTTCTCGGCGCCGCCGGAAACCGAAACCGTTGCCACACCGGGTACGCGTTCCAGCAGCGGCGAAATATCGTCTTCCGCGACGGCACGGAGTTCGTGCAGCGGAAGATCGCCGGAAACCGTCAGGCGCATAATCGGGGAAGCGTTGCTGTCGTAGCGGCGCAGGACCGGGGACTCGCATCCGTCGGGAAGCGAACGGGTAAGCCGGGAAAGGATCGCCTGTACGTCGTTGTACGCTTCGTCCAGATCGACGTCGTAACCGAAAAACAGGCGCACGGTACTCCGTCCCGTGGAAGAAGTCGAAGTCATGGATTCCAGCCCGGAGACTGCGCTCAGTCTGGATTCCAGAAGCTTGGTGACGTTTTCTTCAATTTCTTCCGGCCCGACGTCTTCGTACACGGTGGAAACCGAAAGAACCGGATCCGTACTTGCCGGGTACAAATCCACACCGAGCCGGGGAATGAAAATAAAGCCCAGAACACAAAGCAGGGCATACAACATGATGGTTGTTACCGGTTTGCGGACGGAAAGTTCGGAAATCTTCATGCAAAACCCCGTTCCGCCTAAAGACCGGCGCCGCCATCCGGCGGAACAAGTTCTTCGCCGGCAACGCGCACGGCAGTTCCGTCCGTGACCGACCCGGAAATGATGACGCGGTCCCCGAATTCCACGCCGGAAACAATCTGCGTATGCGTATCGTTGGAAAGTCCGGTCTCAATTTCCGTACGGCGCGCCCGGTTTTCCCCGTCAATCAGGTAAACGACGTTTTTATCATCATATGTACGCAATGCGGTTTTGGGCAGGATTTTCGCGCCGGTGATGCGGCGGGCTACAAGCGTTACCGAGGCGAACATCCCCGGTTTGACTTCCCGGCGCGCCGGGGAAATATCCAGCCGGATTTCAATCGAGCGGGAACTGACATCCACGACCGGACTGACCTGGGAAACAAACGCCCGGAACGTCCGCTCCGGATAAGCGGCAAGCACAACGTCCGCCGTCGCGCCGGTGCGCAGCACCGAAGCGTATTTTTCCGAAGCGTAGGCGATAATCTGCAAATCATCCAGATTCCCCACGGTTGCCACCGGCGAAGAAGAGGAAAGGGTGTCGCCCAGCGTATACGGCAGCGAAATCACCGTTCCGTCGATGGTGGAGCGGACCGGATTTACCGAATACGGCGCGCCCGGCTTGGAAGGATCGATATAGGCAACCACGTCCCCCCGTTTTACGGCGGAACCAACCGAAACCGTATACGAAACCAGTTTCCCGGATGTATCGGCATAGAGGGAAATTTCGGATTTGGACGAGACGTCGCCGTTCAGTTTGACCGTCTGCACCATCGTTTCCGGCGCAACCGTCCATGCGTTGACGGTAATCACGGTTTCTTCCGGCTGTTCCGCCGCTTCCGGGCGGATCTGCTCCGGTGTTTTTTCCATGCGCTCCCAAACTGCCTGCACAACCGCAGCCATACAGGCGGCTGTCAGCAAAAGCAGGATAATCTTGATGATCAGATCAGACAGGGGAGCCTTTGGCCGGCGTGCCCGGACGGCAGCCTCTGCGGCGGGCTGAAGTTCCGCCGCAGAGGAACCGCGCGCAGAACCGGAATCTGCCGCGGGTTCCGGAACCCGCTTTTCCGGCCCGTTTTTCTTTATTCCGCGTTCCCGCGCCCGGTGGTGGTGTTTTCCGCCCATAAGGCCTCCTCGCTCACATTCAGCGCATGGGCAAGTTCCGCCAGCGAAGAGCGGTATTGCGTCACGGCTGCAATCACGGTGTACCGCGCCGACAGGAAATCCTGCCGGGCAATTTCCAAATCCGTCTGGGAAACCAGCCCGGCGTCAAATCCCGCACGGGAAAGCTCATAGGCGCGGGCGGCAAAAGTTTCGTTCATCCGGTTGATGGCGAATGTTTCGGTAATATCCTGAATCGTATTGAATAGCGAAAGCACTTCCTGCCCGGCAGCGGTGCGCGTATTTTCCAGCGCAATTTTTGCCTGTTCCAGATTTACCCGGCTGCGCTCCGAAGCAAGCGCCTGCTGCGATCCGGGAATGTATCCGCCCAGCGGAATGGAAACCGATACGGAAAAAGAACCGTTGCCGGACAAATCCCGCGGCGCAGTAAAATCGCCCACCGACAGGTTTTCGTGGAACGAAACCGACGGCCCGAAGCGGTTCCAGCGCGATGCGCTCAATTCGCTTTCGGCATTCTCCACCGCAAGCACGGCCAGCATCACGTCCCCGCGCCGGTCAATCAGCGCCTGTGTGTCTGCCGGCAGACGCACTTCCGGCAAAACCGGTTCCAGACGGTCCGCCGGATCCAGCCGCGTTTCTTCCGGGATACCCAAAAGCAGGCAAAAATCCCGGATTGCCTGCCGGTACAACCGGCGCGCGTTGGTCAGCTGCGGCTCAATCGAAGCGGCGGCATAGCGGCTCCGCAGGTATTCCAACTCCGAAGCCAGACCGTTCTGGTAATTCCGGCGCACGAAATCTTCCTGGCTGCGGGCAAGCTGTAAGCTTTCTTCCAGAAGCACAAGGTTTTCTTTATCGGAAAGCAGCGCATAAAACCGGGTTTTGACGTCGCAGATCAAATCCAGCTCCGCCTGCGCATACGAAACCAAAGCCGAACTCCGGGCGATTTTTGCCTGTTGCAGCGTTTCGGCGATACCCGCAGCCAGCGTCAGCGAAATCCCGCCGGAAAGCGTAACATCCGTACCGGACGCAGCAGACGGCCCGAATCCGTGGGAATTCCGCAGACCGCCGGAAAGCGAAATATCAGGCAGAAACGCATTCCAGGACGACAGCGCTTCTTTTTCGCGGTAAGACAGCTCCAGCTGCTGCTGCTTCAGCTCCAGATTGCCGTTAAGCGCCAGTACAATGGCTTCTTCCAGCGTAATCGGGCACACCAGCCCTTCTTCCGTTCCGGCGGCAGGAGACTCCTCTGCGGACAGTCCGGAAGAAAAAAGGAAAAAAAACGCCAGAACACACCGGAAACAGAAAAACTGCTTTCCGCCTGAAATCCGTCTCATACGCCATTATAACAATTTGTTCAGGAAAAGAGTACGCAGAAAATTTTTTTTCCGGGGAAAAGGATCTTGCAATCCTCCGGCAATCCTGCTATACTGCAAACCTCTTGGGGGTGTAGCTCAGTTGGCTAGAGCGCTTGCATGGCATGCAAGAGGTCAGGGGTTCAATTCCCCTCACCTCCACGAAACCGAAGGTTCCGGCCTTCGGTTCTGGTTTTTAAAATGAGTGACTTTGACTTGGATCCGGAGCTTGCAGCACTGCTCGACGACACGCCGGTCACAACACAAAAATCTCCGCAGAAATTCCAGAAACCGGATTTGATGGCTTCATCGGCAGCCGCCAGCAGTACGTCAGTCAGTGAAGGTGGCGTCGATTTAAGCGTGACGTCTTTCGCGCCAATCGGAAAATTTTTTGAAGACAAGCCGTCCAAGCTGTATGATTCCCCGGATTATTACAAAAAAGTCCTCGGCGGCGAAGGACAGGCTGCCGCGCGCCTGCACGGACTTCTGTCCAAATACCTGGCCTGCAAGGATCCGAAAGACCGCGGCGTTTTCCGCCAGCAGATAATTTCCGCTTATTGGGATTTTGCGGCGCAGCTGGCTGCCAAAACGGCGTCCCCGTCCTGCTGCAGTGAGAAAAAAGCCGCGCTGCGGTTCGGGCTTTTGCTGCCCTCGCTGCTGACTCCGGAACAAAAAACGCTGTTCGCCACAATCGTGGAAAAAAATGAAACCGGCGAGCCGGTGTATTATCTGGACGAATGGTTCAACTCCATCGCCCACGGCCGCATCAATCCTTCCGGCACCGACGAAGTCAAGGCTTCCCGGAAAGACGATTCCGCCCGCTTTGTCCAGCTGCTGAACAAAGCCGAAGGGAAACTCCAAAGTGCGGAAAACCTGCTGCGGGCCAAATCCACGGAACGCCTGCGCGCAGAAGATGAAATCCGCAAAAAAGCGGACGCCGTGTTCCAGCATGAACCGCTGGCCGGAATTTCCGGCGCACGGGCGGCATTCACGGACGGGCAAAAACGCGCGGTCGCCGAGCTGGGCGAAATGCTGAAAAAGCTTCTGGCGCTGGATAAGGAATTGAACGGATTTATCAGCGATTGCAGCGCGGCAGAAGCGGACGTCCGCTCGCTGAAGCAAAAGGTAGAAGCATCCGGCGGCGGGGAAACCAACCTGTCCGGTCTTTCCGCGGAATTCGATACGGTACGCCAGATGGCTAAAATGACCTGCGGACGCCAGGGAAACCATTTTCCGGTTTTGACGCGCGAGTACTTCCACTCCACACAGCGGGAAATCGGCACGCGGGAAAACGTACTGGAAACGCTCCGCTGGATCGAAAGCGTAGACGTCGAAGCCTTTTGCCGCGTGTACAAATCGCAGTTGAACCGGATTCCGCCTTTTGTCATCCTCATTCCGTCTTACGGCGATACCGGGTTCTGCTGGGAACCGTTTGACCGCTACAACCGCGTCACTTCAAGGGGGCGGATCGCCGTGCCGATGTACGCCAAAAGCCTGAAAGTCGCCGTCCTCACGGCAGTAGCGGATTTGCGCTGGCAGGTTGCCAAAGAAAAGGCCTCTTATTATTGGATGGAAGAAGGATTAACCGGCAACTATTACCAGTGGTATCAGGCAAAAAAACTGAAGGGCGACCTGAAAGACTACTTTATCAACGATTATCTCCTCTGGATGCTCAAAGAAAGCGAAGGAATCCAAAAACTCGACAAAGAAGTCCGCGGAATTTTCTGGCGTTATATGCCGTTCTCCAAGGAAGTGAAGGAGAAACTTAAACCGCGCGCATTGGTTTACCAGGAACTTTGCCAGCGGGATTTGAACCGCGAAATGTCCGACGGATACTGAAAACAGGACGCCGATGGAACATTTGCATTATCCGTCTGCCGGCGGCATCCATACTGTACACGCCTGCCTGTGGTCTCCCCGCACACAACCGCGGGGCGTTATCCAGATTATCCACGGAATGGAAGAATACGCAGCGCGCTATGCCCCTTTTGCGGAAACGGCGGCGGCGCAGGGTTTTCTGGTTTGTGCGGAGGATCATCTGGGGCACGGGGAAACCGCGCATACGCCGGACGGCGGTCCGGAATTCGGGCATTTCCCGCAAAACGGCAAAAATCTGATTTTACAGGATATTGCGGCGCTCACGGAACACGCCGCCGCCCGCGCGCCGGATAAACCCTATTTTCTGCTCGGACACAGTATGGGTTCTTTTTTCTGCCGCGTGGTTCTGGCCCGATCCCGGCGGCCGTTTGCCGGCGCCGTCATCATGGGGACCGGATATAAAAACAAAGCGGTGCTGACAGCCGCCGCAGCGCTCACCGGCTGTACCGGTATCATCCGGGGATGGAAACACAAAAGCCCGGTTTTACAGCGTCTGGTTTTCGGCTCTTATAACCGGAAATTCGGCGGACGGCCCGGCGGGCTGGAATGGCTTTCTGCGGACGCCGCCAACGTGCAGGCTTATGCCGGCGACCCGCTGTGCGGCTTCGGATTTACCTGCGGCGGACTGGCCGGATTGTTTTCGGTTATCCGGGAAGCCTGCGACCGCCGCACTTTTGCCGCCACGGACCGCAAGCTGCCTGTTTTTCTGGTGGCCGGGGAAGACGATCCGGTCGGCGGTTTTGGCGCCGGGGTGAAAAAAGTGGCGGAAAAATACAAAAAAGCCGGACTGGAAAACGTTTCGCTGAAATTATATCCCGGCGCACGCCATGAAATCCTCAACGACATTTGTGCGCAGGAAGCGTCCGCCGATATTCTGTCCTTCTTTTCCGGAATTGCAAAATAAAAAAGCGGAATGCCCCGCAAGCAACGGAACATTCCGCTTTTTCCGTTTTTATCCCGCTGTTCCGGCACTACCCGTTCAGAATACGCATGAATTCTTCGCCGGTAATGGTCTCCTTTTCATACAGATAATCCGTCAGCGCATCCAGCTTGACACGGTTTTCTTTCAGGATGGCGCAGGCTTTTCCGTGCTGCTGTTTGACCAGCGCAACCACCTGCCGGTCGATTTCCGCCGCGGTTTCCGCAGAACAGGCAAGAGAGGAATCCCCGCCCAAATAGCGGTTGTCCACCGTTTCCAGCGCAACCATGTCAAAATCACCGCTCATCCCGTAGCGGGTAATCATCGCCCGCGCAAGCTTTGTCGCCTGCTCGATGTCGTTGGAAGCGCCGGTCGTTACGGAACCGAAACACACTTCTTCCGCCGCGCGGCCGCCGGTGAGCGTGGCAATCTTGTTTTCGATTTCCTCTTTGGTCATCAGATAATGGTTGCCCTCTTCCACCTGCATCGTGTAGCCGAGCGCGCCGGACGTGCGGGGCACAATCGTGATTTTCTGAACCGGGGCGGATGCAGACTGTTTGGCCGCAACCAGCGCGTGCCCGATTTCGTGGCAGGCGACAATCCGTTTTTCCGCATCCGTGAGGATAGCGTTTTTCTTCTGATAACCGGCGATCACCACTTCGATGCTTTCTTCAAAATCGGCCTGTTCCGCCTGTCTGCGGTTATCCCGCACGGCGCGTAAAGCCGCTTCATTGACAATGTTTGCCAGCTCGGCGCCGCTGGCTCCGGAAGCCATACGGGCAATTTTCCCGAAATCGATACCCGCTGCGGTTTTGATTTTTTTTGCGTGGACTTTCAGGATTTCTTCCCGCCCTTTCAAATCCGGCAGCTCCACGGGCACGCGGCGGTCAAAACGGCCAGGACGGGTCAGCGCCGGATCCAGCGAATCGGGACGGTTTGTGGCAGCCAGAATAATGACTCCGGTATTCCCGCCGAATCCGTCCATTTCCGTAAGCAGCTGATTCAGCGTCTGCTCGCGTTCATCGTTTCCGCCAATACGGCCGTCGCGTTTCTGTCCGATGGCGTCAATTTCATCGATAAAAACGATGCACGGCGCTTTTTCTTTGGCCTGCCGGAACAAATCGCGGACTTTGGAAGCGCCCATGCCGACAAACATTTCGACGAATTCGGAACCGGAAATGGAAAAAAACGGCACGTTCGCTTCGCCGGCGACGGCTTTTGCAAGCATGGTTTTACCCGTTCCGGGCGGCCCGACCAACAGCACGCCTTTCGGCATGGCTGCGCCGATTTCCCGGTACTTTTCCGGATTGTGGAGATAGTCCACGATTTCTTTCAGGTTTTCTTTTGCTTCGTCCTCTCCGGCCACATCGGAGAACAAAATACCGCTGGAGGATTTTACGTACACCTTCGCGTTGCTTTTTCCCATTCCGAACATCATGGAACCGGCGCCGGCCTTATTCATCATGCGGCGGGACAGCAGCTGGCCGATGCCTACAAACAGCAGCACCGGCAGCATCCACGAAAGCAGGAAACCCAGAACCGGCGACATTTGCTCGATTTCTTCTCCGGCAAACGAAGCGCCGGAAGACAGCGCCCGTTCCACAAGATCCGGGTCGTCCACCAGCGCCGTTTTGAATACGGTTTTATTTTCCTTATCGGTAAACAGAACGCGGTTTTCCTGCTTCTGGATTTGCAGCTGGCCTACCTCGCCCTTGTCCAGCATGGAAACAAAGGTGTTGTAGTCCACGTTCTGAATTTGCCGGCGGGCAACCATAGGCATGACAAGGGAATTGAAAAGCATCAAAACCAGCATCGCAATCACATAGTAGTAAATCAGGGGTTTTCCGGGTTTCTTCACTTCATCCATTCTGTCTGCTTACTCCTCTGCACCGCCGGCACTGCACCGGACTTAAGATTGTTTTTTCCCGCAAAGCACGCGGATTGCTTCCACAATCTGCATGACCGCCAATATGAATAAGATAACGCCGACAAGGGCCAGAGGCAAGAACGCATCCGGACTTTGTCCGGGCAAATTCTGCACCACAATAAAACCGATGGCTGTCAGCGTCACCGCGAACATAAATACCAGCGGAACCACCGTTTCCCAGCTCTTCTTTCCGGAACGGATTACATGGGCGGTAATGGCCAAAAGCGCCAGCGCGGCCAAAAGCTGGTTTGCAGAACCGAAAATCGGCCAGATGCGCGTGTAACCGGCAATCAGCAGCACGACGGCCAGCCCCACGGTCAGGAACGTGGCGCCGTACATATTGGACGCAAAGGCGCGCACTTTCCGCACAAACCCGCCGCGCTGTGCGCCGGATGCCGCAGCTTCCGCCTTTTCCGCCGCCGGGGATTCCGGTTCATCCGCCGCGATTTCCTGCATAACATAGCGGCCGATCCGGGTGGCGGTATCCAGACTGGTGAGCGCAAAGGCAGAGTAAGCCAGCGTAATAAACACCTGCCCCAGCGGTTCCGGAATTCCGAACCCGCTCATAAACCAGGCCACGCCGTTGGCGAAAATCTGTGCCGGCGCGCCGGCAATCACCTGGTCGCCGGAAGACAAATAGCCGACGACAATCAGCGCGATGATGGCCAGAACGCCTTCAATCAGCATACTTCCGTAGCCGACGATTTTTGCATCCGGCACTTCTTTGTTCAGCTGTTTGGACGTAGTGCCGGAGCTGACCAGCGAATGGAAACCGGAAATCGCGCCGCAGGCAACCGTTACAAACAGGAAGGGGAACAGAAACTGTCCGTTCACCTGAAAACCAATGAACGGCGACATTTCCACATCCGGATGCCGGATCAAAAGACCGGCAAAAGCGCCGGCAATCATCGCGTAAAGCAAAAACGAGCACAGGTAATCCCGGGGCTGCAGCAAAAGCCAGACCGGAAGCACGGAAGCGCAGACGATATACAGCAGCAAAATCACGCGCCAGCCGTTTACCCCCAGTTTAATCAGCGGGAAAAAATAACCGGCGGCAATCGCCAGCCCGAGAAAAATCACGCCGATCACCGTGGACGCCAGAAGGGAAGCATGAAAACGGTTGCGCGCCACACCGAATGCGATGGCAAGGAAGATGAACAGCACAGAAGCGGTTCCGGCACGCGCGCCGGTCAGGGCTTCGGGAGCCGCCGGATTAAAGGCAAACGTCTGTGCACAGATGTCGGTAAAAGCGGCGACCACAAGCGTCAGGGTCAGCCAGGCGTACCAGTTGAAAATCTTTTTCGCCCGCGGGGAAATATTCGTGCGGATCGTCTCGCCGATGCTCTTCCCGTCGTGGCGGAGGGAAATCACCAGGGAGCCGAAATCGTGTACGCCGCCAAGAAACGTACATCCGATCAGAATCCACAGATATACGGGCACCCAGCCGAAAATCGCCGCAAGAATCGGGCCGGTAATCGGGCCGGCGCCCGCAATGGATGAGAAGTGATGCCCCATTACAACCTTCACATCCGTCGGAACAAAATCCCGGTTGTCATTCAAACGGTGCGCCGGGGTTATGTTTTCTTTCGACACGCCCCATTTTTTGGCCAGCCAGCCGCCGTACAGCACATAGGCCAAAAAAAACACCACCAGCCCGATTCCGAGCAAAACCAACGAATTCATCGTTCTTCCTCCTTTTCCTTTCCGTGCCGGACTTCCGGAGTAAAAAGCTGTTTGCAGGATTTTGCAGCCGGACTACAGACCAGGGAAAAAGGCCGGTCCGCATCCGGACTGAAATCTGCCAGCACTGCCCGTGCTTCAGAAAACCCGTGCAGCAGAAAAAAATGCGAATGAAAAAACCGGAAACGGCGGATCCGTTTCCGTACTTC
Organism: Candidatus Avitreponema avistercoris; assembly: GCA_017694555.1. Taxonomy (GTDB): domain Bacteria; phylum Spirochaetota; class Spirochaetia; order Treponematales; family Treponemataceae; genus Avitreponema; species Avitreponema avistercoris. The sequence goes on along the minus strand of JADIMS010000011.1, from coordinate 58,946 downwards.
TTTCCGTTCCGCCTCTGAAGAAAAAGAGGGAACGGCGAATACCCGCGTAACCACTGTGGACTTGTGGTTGCGGGACGGTTCGGCCAGTGCAAGCGCTTCCCGGCAGGTGTCTGCAAGCGCGGCGTCGGCCTGCGCCCCGGAAAAATCCGGTTCCACGGAAAACAAAATCCGCTCGCGGCTGGAAAAAAAATCCACAACGTGATTTTTGGTCAGGACAGTCTGATTCGACGTAAAAGAAAAATCCGCAATAAAAGCAAAACGGCGTCCGCCGCAGACGGCATTTTCCTGTATGTCAAAATATCCGCGCAGCCGGTCCTGCAGCACCGCGGAAAAGTCTTCCGGTGTCATCACGGCGTCATTTTATAATAAAATTTAAGTTTCTTCAATGTGAATGAATAACGGACGCCGTTTTACCGGCCGCGCACGGATCAGGCGCGGCCCGCCTGTCAATCGGGAACTTGAACGCCCGCAAATACCAAACAGCGTTCAAGTTCCCTTCCTTGTTGCAGAAAAGTCCCGTAAAAGCACGCGCCACCGGCGCTATAATGTGTCTCTCTGTGGCCGGGAAGGACAGCGGGCTGTGGAGCCGGCACATATAGGGAGGGCGCTGCTCCGCTGAACCTGCGGTTGCGCCGACAGACAAACCCGCCGTCCGGCGTATGACAGGCACGCACCCGCCCGCCCGTATGCGCCGGCTGTGCGCTGTCCTCTGTATGTCCCGGGGAAAGGCGTTTAAAGCGCCCAATTCAAGCGCGGCCCGCGTATTCTGCTCAGCGGATACAAATCAAATACGAAGTTTCCGGCGGAATTTGCAGATGCAGCCTGCCGTCCCGGATTTCCGCAGAAAGCGGCGAACCCAGCGCATCCGCCGCGGGTGCGGAGCCGGCGGCAAAATGCGCACCGAAGGCCGACAGCGGCAGGGAAACGCGGCGGGATTCCGTATCCGAAGACAAAACCGTAAACCAGAGTTCTTCCGGCGTAAAGCGCGCAAACGCAAACACATAGCCGTCTGCCAAAACAATACGGAAACCGCCGTCCGGAAAGGCAGGCGACGATGTTTTGATTTTAGCCAGCGCGGCGTACATCTGCCAGGTTTCCGTCTGTTCAAAATTCTTTGACCAAGGCATCGGAAAGCGGCAGCCTTCGTTGGAGGTAATCCGTCCGCCGATTTCCGCTTCATCGCCATAGTAAATGCTGCAGCAGCCGGGCAACGTAAACAGCGCAATCACTGCGCCGCGGTACAGTCCGCGCGGCACAACCGGATTATTGTGCAGGCGCGGCGTATCGTGGCTGTCCAGCAAATTAAATTGCAGCTGCCGCACCGCGAAAGGAATACGCGACAGATTTTCCGCAATCCGCGCGGCAAGATCCCGCGCCGTCATCTTGTAGCGGGCGCAGGCCAGATCGGGATCCCGGGAATTAAACAAATCCGCTTCCCCGCAAAACTGGCGCAGGGGACGCGCGCAGCCGAAATAATTCATCTGCGAATCCCATTCGTTGCCGTTCAGAAAAGCGGAACTGTCCGTCCAGTCTTCCGCTAAAATATAAGCGTCGGGATTTTCTTCTTTAACGCTGCGGCGGATTTCCGGCCAGACTTCGTGGTGCAGCTGGATGCTGTCATTGCGCGCCATCGTGTCGGCCACATCAAAACGCCAGCCGTCCGTACTGAACGGCGGCCTGAGCCATTTTTTAACCAGGGAATCCGGCGCACGGTACAACTTGTCGCGCAGCGCCTGCGAGGTATAATTCAGCGTCGGAAGCGTTTCTACGCCCGCCCACGCTTTATACGTATTGTCCGGATTGAAAAAATAAAAGCTGCGTTCGGGCGCATCCGGATTGTTGTACGCGCCTTCGGTTTTCGGGAAAAACGTCCCGTCGCGGTTGAACCAGCGGTTGGCAATCCCCGTGTGGTTGATGGAAACGTCCAGAATCACCTTGATTCCTGCGGCGTGGGCTTTTGCGGTCAAATCCGCAAGCGCCCCGTCGCCGCCGAAATGCGGATCCACCTGAAAATAATCGAGGCAGTCATACTTGTGCACCGTAGCGGCGTAAAACACCGGATTGAGGTAAATTGCCGTTACGCCCAGCTTTTGCAGGTACGGCAGCTTCTGCGCAATACCTTCCAGATCGCCGCCGTAAAAATCCAGACAGCGCGCCGTGCCGTATTCTTCCGGTTCGGCGTTCCAGTCCGCAATTTTGCGCGCGGGAAAGCCGTCAAACGTATATTCGCCGTCGCGCACATCGTTATCCGGATTTCCGTTGCAAAAGCGCTCCGGGAAAATCTGGTAAAACACGGCGTTTTTTACCCAAGAGGGCTGCCGGAAACCGGTCAGAAGCCGGAAATCGCGGCTTTCATCCGGAATATAGGTGGTAATACCGCCTTCGGTATAATAAAATACGCAGTCCTCCGCCGCCAGATAAAACTGGTAACGCAGTTCGTCTTCCCAAACCGTTATCTGCGTTTCGTAATACGCCAGTCCGTCCCGCACGGAAGCGCGCGCCATACGCCGCTTTTCTTCCACACCGTTTACTTTGGCACGCAGAAACACCGCGCGCACGGGGGCATCCGCCGCCATCCGCACGGAAACGGTCACGGTTTCCCCTTTTTCAGGGAGGGGATTGCTCACAAAATAACGGGAACCGTCGCTGTATACGCTTTCCAGCCAGGGATATTCCCGGCATAAATCAAAGGAATTCATACCGCGAAGCTAGCACAAAAGAAAAAAAAGGAAAAGCGGCTAAGCGGAGTCGAACCGCCCTATCAACCTTGGGAAGGTCGTGTAATACCGATATACGATAGCCGCAAGTACATTCAGTATACCCGGATTGCAGACTTTTGGCAAGAGCATTTACCGGCTGAAAACGCGTGCAAGCGGTGAACTTTACCGCCTGCGTCATTTGTGCTATGCTTCCGCCCGAAGGTTTTATCCTCGTATTACAAGTTCTCGTGTTACTTTATATATGGAGGGAAATATGCAGGAAATTATCGAATTGCTGCAAAATGACGCGCGTCTTTCGGCGGAAGACATCGCTACCATGACCAAAAAATCCGTAGAAGAAGTCAAGGCCGCCATTCAAAAGCTGGAACAGGACGGCGTAATCCTCAAATACACCACGGTCATCAACCAGGCAAAAATCGAAACGGAAAAAGATATCGTACAGGCGGTGATCGAAATCCAGTGCGCGCCGGAACGGGAACGCGGGTTTGATTCCCTGGCCGAGCGGATTTACCGGTTCCCGCAGGTCAAATCCCTTTACCTGATGTCCGGCGGTTACGACCTGCAGGTGATTATCGAAGGCCGCTCCCTGCAGGAAGTCGCCTATTTTGTCTCCGGCAAGCTGGCTTCCCTGAACGGCGTCCGCAGTACCAAAACGCACTTTGTCCTGAAAACCTATAAGGAAAATGATATCGTATACGTAGACGGAAAAAAAGACAGCCGGGAAGGGGTAACCGCATGACCGGCAGCCGCTTTTCCGAAAAAATGCTGGCCATCCCGCCGTCTCCTATCCGCAAGTTTTTCGATCTGATTATCGGAAGGGACGACATCATTTCGCTGGGCGTCGGCGAGCCGGATTTTCCCACGCCATGGTGTATGCGGGAAGAAGCGTACTATCATCTGGAACAGGGGCACACATCCTATACGTCCAACTGGGGGCTTTTGGAACTGCGGGAAGCCATTGCCGGATACCTGCGCGGTTACGGAATGGAATATGACCCGAAAGACGAAATCCTGATTACGGTCGGGGTTTCGGAAGGCATTGACAGCGTCCTGCGCACAATCCTCAATCCCGGCGATGAAATTCTCGTGTCGGAGCCGTGTTATGTCTCTTACCAGCCGCTGGCGGAGCTTTGCGGCGCAAAACTGGTACGGCTGGACACTTCCGCAGACGGATTTATTCCCACTGCCGAACGGATCCGGGAAAAGCTGACGCCGGCGTCAAAAGTGCTGATGATCTGCTCGCCGAACAATCCGACCGGGCGCATGATTCCGGCGGCCGAACTGGAAAAAATCGCCGCGCTGGTGCAGGAACACGACTTGTGGGTGCTTTCGGATGAAGTGTACTGCGAGCTGGTCTACGACGGACGCCGGCACGTTTCCATCGGTTCGTTTCCCGGTATGAAGCGGCATACGGTTGTGCTTAACGGTTTTTCCAAGGCGTTTGCCATGACCGGCTGGCGCATCGGATTTACGGCCGCAGACCGCGAACTGGTGCACGAAATGCACAAGCTGCACCAGTATTCCACAATCTGCGCGCCCATCATGAGCCAATACGCTGCGCTGGAAGGGCTGCGGCACGGCGCGGCGGAAGTGGAAAAAATGCGGCTGTCTTACCAGCAGCGCCGGAACCTGATGATGAAAGGATTTGCGGAGATGGGCTTGCCGGTCACGGAACCGGAAGGCGCGTTTTATATTTTTCCGGACATCCGCTGTACGGGACTTTCTTCGGAAAAATTCGCCGAAAAGCTGATCCGGGAATACAAAGTGGCGGTTGTGCCGGGAACGGCGTTCGGCGCATGCGGCGAGGGGTTTGTCCGCTGCTGTTACGCCACCGAAATCGGCAAGCTGAAAGAAGCATTACGCCGGATGGCGCTCATGCTGGCCGGAAAGCCGCTGGACGTCTGACAGCCGGGCAGCTATCCCCTTCCGGCGGTTCTTTACACGCGCCCCCCGCGGGCGCGTTTTTTTATGCCGCCCGGTGCAATCATTCAAATGTCTTTTAAACTAAGATATTTTCGTTTGCAGCTGGCATCCAGATTTTCTTCTTCGTTGCTCCAGTCTTTTATTATATTTTCAACGGAATAAACTGATTTTTTATAATCCGCCGTTTTAACAAAAATCAATTCTTCTTCCAAAGACCATTCCCGTGAAATAACATAACAGCGCAACTTCAGGGGGCAGTCTGGCTTACAGGCTATATGATAAAATAGAAAACAGTCCGGCTCTGAAAGTATTGATGACAAAGCAGCCTTTGGCTTCCGGAAGTTTCAGGATCCCGATGACCTAATAAGAAAATCTTGTTTTTTTGGATTTGCAGAAACTCCGTAATGGCGGCAAAAGCCCTGCCCCCTCACGGAAAAAATGCAGACCAGTCCGTTTTCCGGCAGAACAGGCTGGACGGAACGCCGGTTTTGCGGTATTGGATGTCGCAGCCGGAAAAACAGCGGTGCAGCAGCCGGATGTAAGCCTGCCGGGAGATGTTCCGCGCGCCGAAGCGGGCCATATGGTCGGTGTACACCTGTGAATCGATGAGCGTACCGCCCATGGAACCGAAAAAGCGCCCGGCGAATACCGCAAAAGCCGTTTTGGACGAATCCGGCTCGCGGGAAAACATGGACTCCCCGAAAAACACCGGGCCAATCTGCATCCCGTAAAAACCGCCCGCAAGCCGGCTGCCGTCCCAGGCTTCCACCGAATGCATAAAGCCTTCTTTCCGCAGGATCAGGCAGGACTCCCGCATATCCGCGGTAATCCAGGTTCCCTGCTGCCCCGGACGGGGAATCTCTGCGCAGGAAGCCAGCACCTCTTCAAACGCCCGGTCGGCTGTAATCCGGAAGCGCGGCTTTTTCATGGCGCGCCGCAACCGGGAGGGTATGTGCAAAAATTCCGGGAAAAGAACAAACCGCGGATCCGGCGAATGCCAGAGCAGGGGATCATCCTCGTTGAACCAAGGGAAAATCCCCTGCACATAAGCCGACAGCACCATCCCCGGCGAAAGGTTCCCGCCTGCCGCAACAACCGAGCCTTCCGCCGCTTCCGGGTCGGGAAAGCGGAAAAAATCCCCGCAGGAAAGCCAGGGGAAATCCGGATCGTGCCGCAGATTGGCGCCGCGCCCGTTCACAAAGCCGGTTCGGTCTCCACCGCCCGCATTTCCACCGGCTGCACGCGCACGGAAACCGAAATCCGGCTGTTTTTCAGCGAAAACACTGCCTGCCCGCCGCCGCTCAGCCTGCCGAACAATACATCGTCCACCAGAGGCGCAGCGATCTCGTCTTCCACCACGCGGCTCACATTTCTGGCCCCGAATTCCGCCGAATACGACTTTTCCGCCAGCCAGGTCACAACGGTGCGGGGAACAACAAGCGAAACGCCCCGTTCTGCCAGCCGGCCGGCAATGGCGGCAATTTCCTTGCGCACGATGGACTCCATGATTTCCGGGGAAAGCCGCGAGAATTTAATGACTGCGTCGAGCCGGTTCCGGAATTCCGGGGAAAAAGCCTGTTTGACGGCTTCATCGAGGGCGGAATCCGTTCCTTCCGTACCCCCGAAACCGATTGCGGGTTTCCCCAGACGGTCAGCCCCGGCGTTGCTGGTCATAATGACAAACACATGCCGGAAATCCGCTTTCCGTCCCTGATTGTCCGTCAGGGTGGCATAATCCATCATCTGCAGCAACACATTGAAAATATCCGGATGGGCTTTTTCAATTTCGTCCAGCAAAAGCACCGCGCGCGGTTGTTTGCGTATTGCGTCCGTCAGCGAACCGCCGTCTTCAAAACCTACATAACCGGGCGGGGAACCGATCAGGCGGCTGACCGTGTGTTTTTCCTGATACTCGCTCATGTCAAACCGGATAAACGGCAAATCGAGCGCCTCGGCAAGCTTCTTTGCCAGTTCCGTTTTGCCGACGCCGGTCGGGCCGGCAAACAGAAAGCAGGAAGCCGGTTTGGTCCCGCTGCGGAATCCGGCGCGGGCACGTTTGACGGTCCGGGACAATTCCCGCACCGCGCCGTCCTGCCCGAACACGCTTTTCCGCAGCGTTTCCTCCAGCACCCGCAGTTTTTTGTTTTCATCCAGGCCGATGCTTTTTTCCGGAATCCGCGCCATTTTGGCCACCACGTTTTCCACAAGCGGCGGTTCAACCACCGGCAACGGCTTTCCCGCTTCTGCTGCGCCTTCCGCGATGCGCAGACGTGCGCCGGCTTCGTCCATCACGTCGATCGCCTTGTCCGGCAAAAACCGCTCATTCACATACAGCGCTGAAAGATGCACCGCCTGGCGGACGGCTTCATCGCTGTATTTCACCTGGTGGAATTCTTCGTAACGGGAACGGAGCCCGAGCAAAATCTGCACCGTTTCTTCTTCGGACGGTTCCGCAATATCAATCTTCTGAAAACGGCGCGCAAATGCCCGGTCTTTTTCAAATGATTTGGCGTACTCGTCGTACGTGGTGGAACCGATGCACCGGATTTTCCCGGATGCAAGCACGGGCTTCAGAAGATTGGAGGCGTCCACGCTTCCGGAGCCGCCGGAGCCTGCGCCCACCAGCATGTGGATTTCGTCGATAAACAGAATGGCGCCTTCCCGCCGGGAGAGCTCTTCCGTGATTTTCTTAATCCGCTCTTCAAAATCACCCCGGAATTTTGTCCCGGCCAGCAAGGACCCCACATCCAGTTTATAAATAACCGAATTTTTCAGCTTTTCCGGTACGCTGCCGTCTGCGATGCGTTGGGCAAGCCCTTCCGTCACGGAAGTTTTGCCAACCCCGGCTTCCCCTACATGCAGCGGATTGTTTTTTATCCGGCGGCAGAGAACCTGTATTGTCCGGGCAATTTCTTCTTCCCGCCCCACAACCGGATCCAACAGCCCGGCCGCAGCTTTTGCCGTCAGATTTTCCGCATAACGGTCCAGCCAGGTTTTTCCCTGCCGTGCCGAACCGCGCCCGGCGGCTCCGTCACGCTCAGCGCCTTCCGCGCCGCCCCGGAAATCGCGGGAAAAATCTTCCTCCCGTGTTTTCAGACGCCGCCGCAGCATTTCCACCGTCCGTTCATCCAGCGGTATAATTCTTTTGTCGAACGGAGTCCCTTCTTCCGGCTGGTCTTCCGGCTGGTCTTCCGGCGGCTCCGGATCCGCCTGCCCGCCGTCCGAACGGGATTCCATATCCGCATCTTCCCGGAAAATGCCGGAAGTCAGCGTCTCCACCAGGGAAAAGCGGTCCACGCCGAATTTACGCAAAACCCAGGAACAAAAATCCCGAGATCCGTCGCCGGAATACAGGCTGTACAGCACGTCTCCAAGATCCAGAACGGCCTTTTCGGAACCGGAACAGAATACGGCTGCACGGCGGAACACATCCTGAAAACCGAGCGTCTGCACCGGATCCCGGTCATCCGGGGCGGTACCCACGTTCTCTTCCAGATACTTACGTACGTGTTCCTCCATGGCAGGTACATCGCCGCCGGTTTTTTGCAGCACCTGGCGGACATCCGGCATCAGGAAAAGGACGCTCAGCAAGTGTTCCGGCGTGAGGTATTCGTGATGCAATTTCCGGGCTTTTTCCCAGGAAGCATCAATGAGCGACTGCACTTGTCGGTTCAGCATAATCTTCATTTTGTTTCTCCGGCGTCCGATTACTCCAGTATACAGCGGAGCGGGAAACCGCGCTCTTTGGCAGCTTTCCGCACCTGCGCGCACTTTGTGGCGGCAATATCGTACGGATATTCCCCGACATACCCTTTGCCTGTACGGTGCACGGTTTCCATCAGCGCAACGGCTTCTTCCCCGCTTTTATGGAAAATCAGCATCAGCACCGCCACGACAAAATCCTGCGTCGTGAAGTCGTCGTTGAGCAGCAAAACCTTCTTTTTTGCCGGAAAATCCGGCCCTTCGTACGCGGAACAATCCGGCAGTCCGGACGCCCGCGGGCTGATTTCGTTCATAGTATAAAAATACTTCAAAACCGGAAAGGAAACAATACATTACTTGAAAACCGGCGCAGTTTCCTGCATTATATAGTCGATGAAAACGATTGTTTCCTGGAACGTGAATGGAATCCGCGCCGCAGACAAAAAAGGATTTTCGGAGTGGCTGAAAACGGAAGCGCCGGACATTCTCTGCCTGCAGGAAATCAAAGCGGAACCCGGCCAGCTGCCGCCGGAACTGACCGCGCCGGACTTCGGCGGAGGCCTGCGGTACCGGACATGGTGGTCTCCGGCAAAGAAAAAAGGCTATTCGGGAACCGCAATATTCGCGCGGGAAGAACCGCTGGACACAGGCCCCCTCGGCGTGCCGGAATTTGATGCAGAAGGCCGCGTGACAGCCGCGCATTTTGACGGTTTTTCCGTAATTTCGGCTTATTTTCCCAACTCCCAGGACGGAGGCGCCCGCCTTTCATATAAACTGGAATTCTGCGCCGCTATCCGCGAATACTGCGACAAGCTTGCCGCCGGCGGAAGGAACCTCGTGCTTTGCGGGGATTACAACATCGCGCACAAGCCCATCGATCTGGCGAATCCGACCGGAAATGAAAAAAACCCGGGATATTTGCCGGAAGAGAGGGCCTGGATGGACAGCTTCCTGCAGGCCGGCTATGTGGACACATTCCGCACGTTCTGTGCCGAACCGCACCGGTACAGCTGGTGGAGTTACCGCTTCCATGCGCGCGAGAAGAACATCGGCTGGCGGATCGACTATCACTGCGTAAATCCCGGGTTTTTGCCGCAGGTGGCAGACTCCCGGATTCTGCACGACGTGTACGGATCCGACCATTGCCCTGTAAAGCTGGTGCTGCGGTGAAAATCAAATACAACGCGCCGGTTACGCTGACATTTTCGCTGATTGCCTTTGCGGTATTCGGAATCAGCAATTATATGCTCCCCCTGTCCGGCAGTACATATCCGCTGACGGAGGAATTTTTCACCGTGCCTTCTTCCGTCAGCTTCCAGCCGTCCAATCCGCGGCATTACCTGCTGCTTGTCACGCATATTTTCGGACACGCCGGATGGGCGCACCTGCTGGGCAATCTGTCGTATATTTTGATTCTGGGGCCGCTGCTGGAAAGTGTGTACGGGCCGCTGAATTTGGCCCTGATGATTCTGGTGACCGGTTTTGCCACCGGCGTCATCAATGTGTGTTTTTTCACCAGCCCGCTTCTCGGCGCATCCGGCGTGGTGTTTATGATGGTGCTGCTCAGTTCGTTCACAAACCGGAAAAAAAAGGAAATTCCGCTGACATTTATCCTGGTGGTTATCCTGTTTTTGGGGCGCGAAATTGCAGCCGCATTTGAATACAACAGCGTTTCCCAGTTTGCCCATCTGGCCGGCGGTCTGTGCGGAAGCCTGTTCGGTTTTTTTGCCGCGCCGGTTTCTGTACGCCAAAAGAAAACCGCAGCCGCTTCCGCCCGCAGTGCGGACAGAACCCCCCGTACTGCGGAAAAGGAAAACGGGCCGGTTTACGATCCGGCGGCGCCGGGAAACCGCGTGCAGCCGGTAAGCCGCCCGGTTCAACCGGCGCGGGAAGCGCCCAAAACCAAAGAAAGCACAGGCAAGCCGGACATATTCCGGTTATTCCGCCGGAAAACCGGCGTACCGGAAGTAGATCAGGCGCTCTCCGAATTTGAATCGCGGGATTCCTTCCGGAACTGACCGCGCTTCCGCCGTCCGGCTGCCCTTCGGCTGTACTTTCCCCCGTCTTTTTGGTATAGTCTCCGTATGAAAGATCGCCTTGCGCGGCTGCGCGTCCGCTTCCGGGAAACGGAAACTGAAATCCAGAATCCGGAGCTTGTCAAAAATCCCGCCAAATACAAGGAACTCATGCGGGAGCATACGTATCTTTCCGCGCTGATGGCCGAGTATGACGTATTCCTGCGGCTGGAAAAAGAACTGGAAGATGCAAAAATCATGGCCAGGGACAGCGAAGATCCGGAAATGCGGGATATGGCGAAAGCCGAACAGAAGGATCTGGAAACCAAACTGGCGGAAAGTACCGTGCGGCTCAAAACGCTGCTGATTCCGCCGGATCCGCTGGAAGAAAAAAACATTATTATGGAAATCCGGGGCGGAACAGGCGGGGAAGAAGCCGCACTGTTCGCCGCCGATTTGTTTAAAATGTATGCGCGTTATGCTGAACGCAAAGGCTGGAAATACGAAATCCTGAGCGCAAACGAAACGGAACTGGGCGGATATAAAGAAGTCACGCTGTCGGTTTCCGGAAAATACGTGTACGGCAGTCTGCGTTATGAATCCGGCGTGCACCGCGTACAGCGTGTTCCGGAAACGGAAGCGTCGGGCAGAATCCAGACCAGCGCGGCTACAGTGGCCGTTCTTCCGGAAGCGGAGGAAACCGAAATCAACATCCGGCAGGAAGATTTGCGCATTGACGTGATGCGCGCCGGAGGGCCGGGCGGACAATGCGTCAACACGACGGATTCCGCAGTCCGCATCACACATATTCCCACCGGTCTTGTCGTCATTCAGCAGGACGAAAAAAGCCAGATCAAAAACAAGGCAAAAGCCATGCGCGTTCTGCGTACCCGGCTGTTTGAATTGGAAGAAAACAAAAAAAATGCCGAGCGGGCAGAAAACCGCCGCAGCCAGATCGGATCCGGGGACCGTTCGGAGCGCATCCGCACGTACAACTTCCCGCAAAACCGGGTTACCGACCACAGGATCAATCTGACGCTGTACAAACTGGACGCCGTCATGCAGGGGGATTTGGACGAACTCATCGAAGCGCTGTGCATCGCCGCCCGGGAAGCCCAGCTGCAGGCAGGGGATACGGCGGACTGACGGCAGGCACCGGGAGGATGCATGAAAGACTCTTTTGCACAGGAACGGACGCCCGGTTCTGCGGCGGAAAGCGGCGGCGCAGGGAATTCCGCAGCCAGGGGAGAAGAGGCGCGGCGGCGGCAAATTCCGATTTATGCGCGCAACAACGACATCCGCAGTGAATTCGAACGGGACTACACGCGGCTTCTGCATTGCCAGGCATTCCGCCGCCTCAAGCACAAAACGCAGGTGTTTTTTGCCCCGAAAAACGACCATACCTGTACGCGCATGGAACACGTGCTCCATGTGGAGTCGGTCGCGGGAACCATCGCCAGATACCTCGGACTGAACGACAGCCTGACGTCGGCCATCGCAATCGGGCACGACATCGGGCACCCGCCGTTCGGCCACCACGGAGAAGACTGTCTGAACCGCATCTTGCAGGAAGACGGAGAGCAGGAAACCGGCGGAAAATCCGCCGGCGGAAAAAAATTCTGGCACGAGCGGAACAGCCTGTTTTTTGCCGATTATATCGAAACGCTGCCCGATCCGCAGGGGAATGAAAAGCCGCTCAACCTGACGTATGCCGTACGCGACGGACTGATCTGCCATTGCGGCGAAATCGACCAGCAAGGTATTCGTCCGCGCACGGAAGCCGGCGACCTTTACCGCATCAAAAAGCCGGGCAGCGTCCAGCCATATACCTGGGAAGGATGTGTGGTAAAAACCGCCGACAAAATCGCCTATCTGGGCCGGGATTTGGAAGACGCGCGGCTGTACCGGATTTTGGACATTAAAGCGCACCGCCGTCTCAAGGAAATCACCGGCGACTGCCTCCGGAGAACCGGAAAAAACGGCGCGGGAAAAACCACCGTGAACACAACGGTGCTCATCAACGACCTGATTGTAGACCTTTGCCGCCAAAGTTCCCCGCAGGATGGATTGTGCTTTTCCCCGGAGTATTTCCAATTCGTTCTGGAGCTGAAAAAATTCAGCTTCCAGTATATTTATTCCCACTGGCGGCTGCTGGAATTCCAGAATTATGCAGCCGGCGTTCTGCGCACAATCTGGCATACGCTGCTGAAAGCATATCCGTTTGTAAAAAGCGGACGGGCACAACAGGTTTTGCAGCCCTATCCGAACCTTTGCGGAACATTCACCGAATGGCTGGAAAAATATACGGCTTACGTTCCCCATGTGCCCGGACGGCCGGCGGCGGAAGACCGGGCGCGCGGCAAACAGGATGCAGGCACAGCGGGAAACCGGCGTCCTGTATTTGATATAGCGGACGGCCGGTCATACCGGAAATGCGTGATTGAATATATCTCCGGTATGACAGACTTGTTTGCGATTCAAGTTTTCGGAGAAATTATCTCGTTCTGAATCCGGAACAGCCGCGTTTACAAAGGCTTAAAATCCGAAGCCGGGTGCTTGCAAACCGGGCAGATAAAATCCGGCGGCAAAACATCCCCCTCGTAAATATAACCGCAAATTACGCAAATAAAGCCTTTCTTTTTTTCTCCGGCAGGGGCAGGCTGTTTCGGTTTGATGTTTGCATGGTAAAACGCATACGTAACCGGAGGATTTTCCGAAAGCAGCGCACAGTCTTCTACATCGGCAATAAACAGCGTATGCGTTCCCAGATCCACTGTGGAAGAAACCCTGCCGCTGATCCAGGCGCAGCATTCCCGCGTCAGATAGGCAATCCCGTTCGGACCGCGGGCAAATTCAATTTCTGCGAATTTCTCTGCCGTTCTGCCGGACTGGAATCCGAAATTCTGAAACGTACCGAAACGCGCGCTTTCATCCAGGACCGACACCGTAAACAGCTTCGTTTTTTGAATAATATCGTGCGTATAGTTGCTTTTGTTGACGGCAAAGGCAATCCGGTTCGGCGCGGCGGTAACCTGAATCACCGTATTGATGATACAGCCGTTATCCTTTTCCCCGTCCCGCGCGGCCAACACAAAAAGCCCGTAACTGATTTTATTCATCGCTGACAAATCCATTTCATCCTCCCGCGCATTCCGCGCACTTCCACTATACCCCCGATGGAGCAGAAAGGAAAGGGGAAAACGATTCAAACTTCCGCATTTTCATGGTATTCTGCGTACATGGAAAACTGCATGGAAAATTACACGCTGGTTCTTACGGAACATTTGAATCACAACGGAAAACTGTTCGGCGGACAACTTTTGAAATGGGTGGACGAATTCGCCTGGATTGCAGCCATCTCGGATTACCGGCATTCCATTCTCGTCACCAGGGCGATGGAGAAAATCGAATTCAAAAAAACCGTGGTTCCCGGATCCGTCCTCCGCTTCAGTATCCGCCGGAGCCATACCGGCACGACTTCCGTCACATACGCCGTAGAGGTATATGCGCGCGAACCGGATCATGACGGTGAAGAGCTGATTTTTTCCAATTTGGTGACATTCTGCGCCGTCGATGCGGAAGGAAAAAAAACACCGCTTCCCGCCCCGGAGGGGAAACCCGCAGTGTGCTGAATGGCAGACGTCATACGCCGGGAACGGATTCTTCCCGCGCAATTTTTTCTGCGAGAAGTTCCGCGCCCTCTACAACCGCCTGATGTTCCTGCACGGCAATGCGGGCGGCGAGCGTTTCCGGCGTATCGCCCGGATTTACCGGAACACGTTTTTGCAGAAGAATGGCGCCCGTATCGCATCCGCCGTCCGCGTAGTGGATGGTACAGCCGGATTCCGTTTCACCGGCCGCCAAAACCGCCTCATGCACATGCCGCCCCCACATACCGAAACCGCCGAACTTCGGCAAAAGAGCCGGATGCAGATTAATGATGCGCCCGGCGTAAACTTCAACCAGCGGGCCGCGCAGCACCGTGAGGAAACCGGCCAGCACAACGCCTGCGATGTTTTCACGCCGGAGCAGTTCCAGAATCCGGTCAGAGACTGCACACCGTTTTTCTTCCTTGGAAGCAGACGCTGCCTTTTCCCCCAGTACCGAAGAGGGCGTTACGGTTTCCGTCCGGATACCGGATTTGGCGGCGCGTTCCAATGCAAATGCCGACGGGGAACTGGAAACCACGAGTTCTATCCGGAACGGACAGGGCGCGCCGTCCGGCGTATTCCGCTCCCGGTCGATCAATGCCTGCAAATTCGTCCCGCCGCCGGAAACCAGAACCGCGAGTTTTACTGCACCGGTCCGATTGTGAACAGCGTCCATACGTCCCTCCTTTTTCCGGTACGGTGGCGGTAAAGCGTCATCACCCTTCCGTCTTCGGTTTCCACACGGTAAATATGCTTGTCAATATACCGGTCTGAAGAACCGTTGCGGCAGGGACGGATTGTTTTTTCAGACGACAGAACGCTCCGCACGCAGATTTCTTCCCCGCGCCAGCGGAAACGGAGCGGCACGCCCGGGCAGCCGGAAGCCATGGCCGCGGCGTCAAAATCCGCAGAACACGGCTCGATGCGTTCGCTCACAAATTGCGGGAAGCGCACGGTATCCTCAGTCCGCAAAAAACAGCGGGGGCTGGTTTTCCGTCCGTTCCGCGACCGATCCGATTCTGTAGGCGGGGAATCCGGCGCCGTTGAAAAATGCAAGCGCATCGGACGCGCACGTTTCCGGAACGGCAAGCACAAACCCGACGCCCATATTGAAGGTATGGTACATCCGGTCCGCATCCGCGCCGCGTTTGACCAATTCGCCGAAAATTCCGGGAACCGGCCAACTGCCGGAATCAATCTGCGCTGCCAGCAGACTGCCGGCTTTGAACATACGCGGGATATTTTCAAAAAAGCCGCCGCCCGTGATGTGCGCCATACCGTGTACGGGAAATTTTTCCAGCCACTCAAGCACGGGCTTGACGTAAATCCGGGTCGGCTCCAAAAGGACATCCCCCAACAAAGAAGGGCCGAACGGCGCGGTATATTCCTCCGGGCGGATAAGGCGCCGCACCAGCGAAAATCCGTTGGAATGAATGCCGCTGGAAGCCAGTCCGATCAGGACGTCTCCAGCCGCAATAGAACTGCCGTCAATCAGCCTTTCTTTTTCCGCAATACCCACTGCAAAACCGGCAATATCGTATTTGCCTTCGCCGTAAAACCCGGGCATTTCCGCCGTTTCGCCGCCCAGCAGCGCCGCGCCGGACTGTACGCATCCTTCCGCAACGCCGGAGACAAGCTCCGCAGCAACTTCAGCTGAAAGTTTTCCGCAGGCCAGATAATCCAAAAAAAACAGCGGTTTTGCACCGTGGCACAAAATATCGTTGACGCACATGGCCACACAGTCAATCCCGACCGTGCCGTATTTTTGCATAGCGAAAGCCACTTCCAGCTTTGTGCCTACGCCGTCCGTACCGGAAACCAAAACCGGATTGACATAGCCGGACGGGACGGAAAACATACCGGCGAAACTTCCCAGACCGTTCAGGACGCCGGGAACAACAGTCCGCCCGGCGCTTTCCTTATATTTCCCGACGGCGCGGTAACCTTCTTCCACATTCACGCCGGATTGCCTGTAATCCATCCAAATCTCCTTTTGCAGTCCAAATAGCGAAGCAAAGCTTCACTACGAATCCCGTTTGCCGATCTCCCCGATCATGGGCATCGGATATTCACCGGTAAAGCATCCCTGACAGAAACCGCAGGCTTCCAGCCGGATTTTACGGCGTGCGGCAAAATCTTCGCCGCCGGCATCTTCAGCGCCGCTGTCTTCCGGGAAACGGAGCGAAGAACGCAGCGCTTCCAGCATTCCTTCCAGGGAAATAAAAGCCAGGGAATCCGCGCCGATTTCTTTGCGGATTTCTTCCACGTCGTGGTTTGCGGAAATCAAACCGGCGCGTTCCGGCGTATCAATACCCAGATAACAGGGAAATTTTACCGGCGGGGAAGAAATACGGAAATGCACTTCCTTCGCGCCGGCTTTACGCAGCAGACGGATCAACCGGCGGCTTGTCGTACCGCGGACAATGGAGTCGTCGATGATAATCACCCGCTTTCCGCACACATCGCTTTTCAGCGCATTCAGCTTGACGAACACCATCTGCTCCCGCGCTTCCTGCGTCGGCGCAATAAACGTGCGTCCGATATATTTGTTTTTCACGATACCCATCGCGTACGGAATGCCGGAAGCGCGCGAATATCCCATAGCCGAACCAAGTCCGGAATCGGGAACGCCGATTACAACGTCCGCGGCCGCCGGGGATTCCCGCGCCAGCACTTCGCCCATTTTCATCCGCGCTTCCAATACGCCGATGTTGTCCACAATGGAATCCGGGCGCGCAAAATACACGTATTCAAACACGCAGAGTTTTTTGGATGTTTTCTCCCCGAATTTGAAGGAGAGCACGCCGTCTTCGTTGATGATGACAATTTCACCGGGATCGATGTCCCGCACAAAATCGCCGCCGACCGCGTCGATGGCGCAGGACTCGCTGGCAAGCATCCAGCCGTTCTGCACTTTGCCCAGACACAGCGGGCGGATACCGTTCGGATCCCGCACGCCGATCAGTTTTTGCTCCGTCATCACACAAAGCGCGAACGAACCCTTGATCAGCTGGATCGTATCCGTAATTGCACGCTCCAGCCCTTTCTTGTAATTTTTTGCGATGAGCTTGATAATTACTTCGGAATCGCTGGTTGACGTGAAGGACGAACCGGTCTCTTCCAGGAATTCGCGCATCGGCTCCGTATTCACCAAACTTCCATTGTGCGCAACCGCAACCGTCCCGAGCTTGGACCGGGAAACAAAGGGCTGCGCATTTTCTATCGCCGCCCTTCCTGATGTTGAATACAGCGTATGCCCGATCGCAATATGCCCTTTCAGCTCCGCAAGCCGTCCGCGGTCGAACACTTCGCTGACCAGTCCCATGTTCTTGTAGTGCTCGATACGTTCACCGTCTGAAACCGCAATGCCTGCGCTTTCCTGCCCCCGGTGCTGCAACGACTGCAATGCATAATACACGAGTTTGGAAGCGCCGTCGCCGCCGCCGGAAAGATACACACCGGCAACCCCGCAATGCTCTTTCAATTCATCCATGTCAGGCCGCTCCGTACATTTTTCTATTTTACCGGCTTACTGAAAAATCCGGCGGTATATTTCTTTATATGCTTCCACCACATTTCCCAAATCACGGCGGAAACGGTCTTTGTCCAGCTTTTCATTTGTTTCGGCGTCCCAGAACCGGCAGGTATCCGGGGAAATCTCATCCGCAAGCAGAATCATACCGTTGGCATCTTTCCCGAATTCCAGCTTGAAATCAATCAGCCGGATATTTTTTTCCAGGAAAAACTTTGACAGCACCGTGTTCACTTTTTCGGCGATCCTGTAAACCGTCCGCAGGTCGTACCAGTCCGCAGCACCGAGCGCAACTGCGTGGTAATCGTTAATCAGCGGATCCCCGAGCGCATCATCTTTATAGGAAAGCTCGAACACCGTCGTTTTCAGTTCGCTTCCTTCCGGAACGCCGAGGCGTTTGGAAAAACTGCCGGCAGCGACATTGCGGACAATCACTTCCAGCGGGATAATCGAAACTTTGCGGCACACCATCTCACGGTCAGAAAGCATGGCTACATAATGGGATTTGACGCCTTTCTTTGCCAGCACTTCAAAAAGCCGCGAAGAAATTTTGTTATTCAGAATTCCTTTGTCTTCGATATGTCCTTTTTTTTCTCCGTTAAATGCCGTCGCATCATCTTTGTAATCGATGATGACATAAGCCGGATTGTCCGTTGCAAAAACTTTTTTTGCCTTTCCTTCATACAGCTGGTTTTCTTTTTTCAAATTTTTTACCAGCTGTTCCGTTTTTCCGCCCATTGGTCTCCCCCTTCCAAAACGCCTGAAATAAAAATGAAATCCAACCGCATGATGGTTTACGAATCCAAAATGCGGGGATTCAATTCTGCCCGCACGGAATCCTGAAGCTCTTTCCGGAATGCCGCAAGCCGCGCCCGCAGCTCCGGATACTTGACCGCAAGAATTTCCAGCGCCAGCCATGCCGCGTTTTCGGCATTATCCAATCCGACTGCGGCAACCGGAATTTGTTTCGGCATTTGTACGACAGAAAGAAGCGAATCGAAGCCTGCGGCTTTTCCGGCATCCAGCGGAATACCGATAACGGGAAGGACAGTGAGGGATGCAACCACTCCCGGCAGCGCGGCAGAAAGTCCCGCGCCGGCAAGGAACACCTCTGTCCCGGTATTTTCCGCTTCCCGGACTTTTTCCGCCAGAAGCTCCCCGGCGCGGTGCGCAGAAATGACAAAAGCGTCGTACTCCACGCCGAATTGTTTCAGTACCGACGCGGCCTTTTTCATCACCGGCGCGTCGGATTTGGAACCGAAAAAGATGGTGATTTTCATACGTGAATCTATCACAAAACCCGGTCCGTGTGCAAGCAGGCGCGCCGGGATCACCAGTCCGGCAATCCGGACAGCGCGCTTCTGAGGGATTTCCGTTCCTGGGGAGAAACGGTGCAGGGAAGCGGCAGAACGGAAGGAATTGCCGGGTCAGGGGAAATCAGGAAACCGCGGTCAAGACAACGGCAGAAAAACGACTGGTACCGGTCTTGGGGTATTTCCCCGCCGCGGAGAAACAGCCACGCGCCTTTCCGCTCCCACGGAAAATCCCGGTTTGCGGGAAGCAGCGCCGCAAAGTCTTCATCCCGGAACAGCGGAAGCGCACGGCGCAATTCAACCAGCGCGCGTGTAATTGCAGCCAGCAGGCAAGGAGGAGCCGAAGATTCCGGGAGCAGAATTCCGGCGGTTTCCGGGAACACCGCAACAACGCCGGAAAAATCCGGCGCGCCGCCCCACGGAAAGGGCGCAGACAGAACCGTCACCGGCGGATGTTCCGTTCCGCAGGCGGCTCCGGACGGCCACGTGTCTCCGGCAAACAGCCACGGACGCCATTCCGCCGTATGCAGCCCGTGCTCCGCGCAAAAGTTTCCGGCACAGGCCTGAGAGGGAAACCAGACGGCAGATTTTCCCGTGCCCGTTAAAGCGCAGGCAGCACGGGATAAGTTCTGTTCCAGCCTTACCGGCATCCCGCCGCACAGCCCGCGGTCCAAGGCATTTTTCAGCGCCAGTTTTGCACGCCCGGCACGCCGCCCCAAAACGGCAGCTCCGGCGTCCAAAAATAAATCCAACAGCCGGACATTCTTTTCGGTGTACAGCCAGCATCCGCGGGCGCGGCGGACATTCCCGAAACGGGCACGGATCTCCTGAGCAGGATTCAGCATGGCGGTTCCGGCCGTTACCGGAGTTTCCGGCGGACGAGGGCTGCCGCTTCCTGCGGGTCCGCCTGTCCGCGGGATTTCTTCATCACCTGCCCCACAAGCCAGGCTTCCACATTCGTCTTTCCGCCCCGGAAATCTTCCACGGCTTTCGGGTTTTCTGCAAACACTTCGTCCACAATAGAAGCAATCACGGCGGGATCCACGACACGCTTCATTCCCCTCCGCGTGATAATTGCTTCGGCAGATTCCCCGCCGGCAAGCATTTCTGCAAACACTTCTTTTGCCTGTTTCCCGGTGATGGTCTTGTCCGAAATACAATTCACCAATCCGGCGAGGGATTCCGGCGTAACAGCCAGCGAAGCGAGCGCCGCGGCGGTGTCCGTGTTTTTTTCATTCACCGCAGCCAGCACTTCCGAAACCACCCAGTTCGCCGTTTTTTTCGGCTCTTTGGATTTTGCCGCGGCGGCTTCAAACCATTCCGCCAGCGCGCGTTCGGCAGTCAGGGTTGCCGCATCAAAATCGGACAAACCGAATTCCGCCTTAAACCGGTCGCGCTTTTCCTGCGGCCGTTCCCCGACCTTGCTTCTTGCCGACGCAAGGAATTCTTCGCTCAAATAAAAAGGCTTCAAATCCGGTTCCACGACAAAGCGGTAATCCACAAACGAATTTTTCGTCCGCTGGACCACCGTTTCGCCTTTTGCTTCGTCCCATCCCATCGTATTTTTATAGCCGGGATCAAAGGACAGGTCTTTTCCCGCCGCGCGTTTTTCCACAAACTCCGCAATCTGCCGGTTTGCTTCATACCGGCAGGCGTCCCGGATCCATTTGAACGAGTTCATGTTTTTGATTTCCGAAATCGGCGTGCGGTATTCCTTTCCGCCGTCGCGGATAATCACGTTGATATTGGCGTCGCAGCGCATGGAACCTTCTTCCAGGTTTCCGTCCGTTACACCGATGTAGCGGAGAATTTCGCGCAGCGTCTGCATAAACGCCGAAGCTTCTTCCGGAGACGACATATCCGGCCGGGAAACGATTTCGATCAGCGGAACGCCGGAGCGGTTGTAATCGATGTAGCTGTGCGCCCCTTCAATATGCAGGCTCTTGCCTACGTCCTCTTCCAAATGAATCCGCTCAATCCGGACTTCTTTCCAGACCGGCGCGGCGGACGGCGGCGCAGTGTTGATTTTTACGCGGCCGTTTTTACACAGCGGAATATCGTACTGCGTGATTTGGTAACCTTTAACCAGGTCAGGATAAAAATAATGTTTGCGGTCGAATTTCGTAAAGCGGTTGATTTCGCAGTCCAATGCCATTCCGGCAATGGCGCCCATTTCCACATACTCGCGGCTGACCACCGGCATAGCGCCGGGCAAACCGAGGCAAACCGGACACACCCGGGTATTCGGCATACCGCCGTACCGGTTTTCGCAGGCGCAAAACGCTTTCGTCTTGGTCAAAAGCTCGCAGTGAATCTCGCAGCCGATCATGATTTCATAATCCAAACCGAAATCCCGGATAGCGGGATCTTTTCCCGGTTTGCCGTCTGCCATCGTATTGCCCATGCTCAAACCTCCCCGTCCCCGCAGAACACCGGTTTTCCGCAAACTTCCCATGTTTTTGCCGTCCGCAAAACTTTTTCTTCCCCGAACATCGGCCCGCAAAGCTGTACGCCGACCGGAAGACCCTGCGCGGTTTTCCCCATCGGAACGGACAGGGACGGCACGCGGGAAAGGTTCACGAACGTGGTGAACAAATCCGAAAGATACATCGCCAGCGGATCGTCCACTTTGGAACCGAGCGCGAAGGCGGGAGCCGGGCTTGTCGGCACCAGAATGAGATCGCAGGAAGCAAACACGTCCGCCACATCCTGCTGAATCCGCGCCCGCACGCTCATCGCCCGTTTGTAACAGTCGCCGGAAAAATGCGTGGACAGCACATAATTGCCGATTACGATGCGCCGCTTCACTTCCGGCCCGAAGCCTTCCGAACGGGTGCTGACGTACAGTTCGTCATACCCTTCCCCAGGATCCCGGCGCAGCCCGTAGCGGATGCCGTCAAAACGCGATAAATTGGACGCCGCTTCCGAAAGCGCAATCACATAATAGCAGCTGACGGCGGCTTCCAATACCGGTATGGAAACTCCGGAAAGGACAGCGCCCTGCGATTCAAACCAGGCGCATGCTTTCCGGAATACAGCGGCAACCTGCGGATCCATTCCCTGTCCGCCGACAAACTCTTCCGGCAGCGCGATACGGACGCCTTTCAGATCCAGCGGCTGCAAATCCGTCATGCCGGAAACATCCAGCGCTGCGGAGGTATCGTCACGCCGGTCCCTGCCCGCCATAACGGAAAGAACCAGCGCGGCGTCATCCGCCGACCGGGACAGAATCCCCACCTGATCCAGCGAAGAACCGAATGCAACCACGCCGTACCGGCTCAGCGTTCCGTAGCTTGGCTTCAGGCCATAAATACCGCAGTATGATGCAGGCAGCCGGACCGAACCGCCGGTTTCCGTACCCAGCGCAAAAGGCGCCTGTCCGCCGGCAACAACAGCCGCAGAGCCGCCGGAACTTCCGCCGGGCGTCAAATCCCGGTTTACCGGATTGCGGGACGGGCCGTAAGAAGAATACTCGGTGGAGGATCCCATTGCAAATTCATCCATGTTTGTCCGGCCGAGCGGAACGGCGCCCGCAGCCAGCAGGCGTTCCGTAACGGTTGCATGGTACGGCGCCACATAGCCCTGCAAAATCCGGCTTCCGCAGGTACACGCTTTTCCCTTCACGGAAATGTTATCTTTTACGGCAAACGGAACACCCAAAAGCGGGGCGCTGCTGCCGGAGGCGCGGGCGGCATCGGCAGCAGCGGCTTTTTCTTCCGCATCCCCGAACCATTCAATGTAGCCTTGCAACGGTTTTTCCGCCGCGCAGTCCGCTTCCCAAGAAGAACGGAAAGCCCGCACGATTTCCACGCTGGACAACTCCCCGCGGGCAAGAAGCCGCAGCATTTCCGCCGCAGACAAAGAACAAATATCCATTCCTATTCTCCCCTCCGGTTTTATGCGCCGCCGCCAAGAACCTTGGGCACCCGGAAATATCCGTCCATGAATTCCGCAGTCATGTGCTTCAGATCCTGCTGCTCCAATCCGGACAGCACCGTATCGTCCCGCAGGTTTTCCACCGTCGTTGCAGGATATGCGTCGTACGGATTTCCTTCGCCGGAGAAGCGGGACAAAATACCGAAATAATCCACAATTTGCCGGACCTGCGCGGCAAGCGTTTCGGTATCGGTACTCTGCGGGGAAAGCCGCGAAAGATACAACAGATTTTCAAATGTTTCGCGGTCAATTTGTGTGTTTTTTCCGTCCATCGTTCAATGTCCGTCCTTCACAATCAAAAGAGAATGCGCCTGATATTCCGGCATGAATTTCTTTTCTCCGCCGGATTCAAAGCGGACAGTAATCACATATTCCGGCTCTTCCGGACCGTTCCCGGAAAAACCGGCGCGGATTATCATACCATAACCGTAATCATCGTGGAAGACCATTAGCCCTTTTTTCCACTTGTCCGCAAGCGCCGCTTTTTTTCCTCCGGCCTGCGGGCCAAGCTGCGGAACGGCTTCCGGAGTCCGGAAATATTCCGGCGGCGAACCGAGGATTTTCAAATCCTGCCGCGGAAGTTCATACAGGAACACGCTGGGCTGCGAGGCAAACACCTGTCCGTGCAGCATCCGGTACGCGCAGGAAGTAAAATACAGCCTGTCCATCGCGCGGGTGCATCCCACGTACATCAGCCGCCGTTCTTCTTCCAGATCTTCCCCTGTTTTATCTTCACGGGGGAAAAGCCCGTTCTCCAGCCCGGTGAGAATTACGCGCGGGAATTCCAGCCCCTTCGTATTGTGCAGCGTGATCAGCGTAACCCGGTCTGCGCCGGCCTCTTCCTGCCGTCCGTCCATGCTTTCGCGGTCCAGCCGGATGTGCTCCAAAAACTCCACAAGCCCCTGCCGGGAAAACGGATAAAGTCCGGCGGCATTCTCCAGCTCATCCAGGTTTACTCCGCGTGAAAAGCTGCCGTCTTCGTCCTGGTCATGATAATACCCGCGGATGCCGCCCGCCTGCAAAATGCCGTCCACAAAAGCCGAAAGCCTCTCCGCAGCGGGAGCGTCCGCATTGTCCGCGCCGTTTTCCGTCTCCGGAGAAACCGCCGCGGCAGCCAGGCCGGCACGGGCGTCCCGGAGAACGGTAACGATATGCAAAACCGATTCCCGCGCTTTTTTTGTCGGAAGCGACGGAAGCGCATGTTCTGCGGCGTCCAGCAAATCCGCTTCCGCGCCGCCGTCACGGGAACCGGCGGAATGCAGGCGGACAAACTCGTCCCGGATTTTGTTCAGGGAATTTTCCCCGGCGCCGGGCATATGCCGTTTGGCAATACGCCGGAAAGCAACTTCGTCCCGGCCATTCAGAACCAGCGCAAGAAGCGCAAGCGAATCCTTGATTTCTTCCCGCTCGTAAAATTTCAGCGAACCGACCACGCGGTAGGGAATTTTCTGCCGCAGGAATTCCGTTTCAAAACTGAGCGACTGCGCGTTCGTCCGGTACAAAAGCGCCCAGTCGCGGAACGGACGGCCTTCTTCCCGTGCGCGCAAAATCAGACTCGCGCAGAATTCCGCTTCTGCCTTATGGTCGGACAAAAAAGCCAGGACCGGTTTTTTCCCCGGTGCGCGCGCCGGCCGCAGGGTTTTGCCCAGCCGTCCGGTATTGTGCGCCACCACGGCAGACGCAGCGCGCAGGATTTCCGGTGTGGAACGGTAATTCTGCTCCAGCCGGATAATCTGCGTACCGGGAAATACTTCCGCAAATGACAGGATGTTGGATACTTCCGCGCCCCGGAAGCGGTAAATGGACTGGTCGTCGTCACCTACAACGCAAAGATACGTGCCGCTTCCCGCCAGAGCCTGCAAGAGATCCGCCTGCGCCACGTTGGAATCCTGATACTCGTCCACCAGAATAACCGGGAAACGGCGGTGCATTTCCGCACGGATCAGCGGATTCTCCCGGAGCACGCGGAGCGGCAGCGTAATCAGGTCGCCGAAGTCGGCATTTCCGGTATCCCGGAGACGGCGCGTATATTTCCTGTAAATAGCGGCAAAATCCGGGCCGAATTCCCCGGCGGCGCGTTCCGCATCCAGACCGTAATTTTTCACGCGGTCGATTTTCCGCATCACCGGCGCAATTTGCCCTGCCGACAAGCCCGGTTCCGCCTGACGCAGCAAAGAGGCCGCATCATCATCGTCATAAATGCTGAAATCCGGCGGCAATCCGGCTTCCGCCGCATACCGGCGTAAAAACCATGCGCCAAAAGAATGAAACGTTTTCATCATTGCGCGGCCGGCAAGAGGCGTCAGTCCGGAAGCCCTTTCCGCCATTTCCCGCGCCGCCTTGTTCGTAAAGGTAACAGCCAGAATATTCTCCGGCGGCAAACCTTTCCGCAAAATAAGCCAGGCTATTTTTGTCGTAATGACGCGCGTTTTTCCCGATCCGGCGCCGGCCAGAATCAGCAGCGGAGAACCTTCATGCACAACCGCCTGCCGTTGTTCCGCATTGAGCGGGGCAAGCAGCCGGTCCGTTTCCGGCAGCCCGGAATCTGCACCCCCGTCCGGCGACATCAGCAGTTTTCCCCGCGCGGATGCAGGACAGCCGCTTCCAGGTCCGCGCCGCAAACCCGCAGGACTTTTGCCCGGACAACAGAGCCGGGTTCCAGCGGAATTCCGGCTGCATCCGCAGAATCCGGTTCATCGCACAGCACCACAGAGCCGTCCACTTCCGGCGCCTGAAACCACGCGCGGCCGATCGCCAGACGGGGACCGCCGCCGTCTTCATCTTCCGCAGGCGGAATCGGTTCTTCCACCAGAACCGTAATTTCCTGCCCGATAAAGCGGGCCAGTTCCTGCGCGGTGATGTCTTCCTGTATCCGGAGCAGCTGTTCCCGCCGTTCTGCCGCTTTTTTTTTCGGTACAGCCGGCTTCATCGGAAAAGCCGCCGTATCTTCTTCCCGCGAATAACAAAACACCCCGGCCCACAAAAACCGCGACTCCGACAAAAAAGCCTGCGTATGCGCAAACGCCCCGTCCGTTTCGCCGGGAAACCCGGTGATGAATGTCGTGCGGACAGCCGCCTGTCCGTACGGGCCGGAAGAAAATGCGCGGCGGATGGAGTCCAGCAGCGCAGAATAGCGGGCGGCGTTTCCCTTCCGGTTCATTTTCCGCAGCAAATCTTCATCGCCGCTTTGAAAAGGTAAATCAAAATACGGCAGAAAACGGCGGTCCGCCGCCATAACCGGCAGAATATCCAGCGGAAAATGGTCCGGATGCAGGTACAGCAGGCGGATCCGGAAATCACCGGGCAGGGCCGCAAGCCGGGTCAGCAGGCCGCACAGCGGGGAAACGCCGGTAAAACCGTTTTCCCAGGGTTTCACTTCCAGCGTTTCGGTACCGAAAGCGGCAAGATCCTGCCCCACAAGATTCAGCTCGAAAACGCCTTCCGCAACCAGCGCCGCACATTCCGCGGCCACGGCTTCCGGCGTGCGGCTGCGGAGCGGTCCGCGGATAACCGGAATGGCACAAAATGAACAAAAATTGGAACAGCCTTCCGTCAGTTTGACGTAAGCGGACCGCGGAAACGAAAACCGCTTGGGACGCGCGCCGCAGCAAACGCCTTCCTGCGGCGGAACCAGTACCGGCGCGCTGCCGGTTTTCCGGGCGTCCGCAGAAAACAGCGCCGCCAAAACCTCCGGCAGCCGGGAAAGATCGCCGTTGCCGAAAAAACCGTCCGCTTCCGGCAAAAGTTCCCGCAGGGCGGCGCCATACCGCTGCGACAAACAACCGGTCAGCAGGATTTTTGCGCCGGGACAAGATGCGCGCGCTGCAAGCACGGCTTCTATGGATTCTGTTTTCGCCTCTTCAATAAAAGCGCACGAATTCACCAGAACCAGATCCGCTTCTTCCGGATGCGCCGTTTCCTCCCATCCCTGGGAAAGCAGAATCCCGTGCAGAAGTTCGGCGTCAACCTGATTCTTTGCACAGCCATGCGGATCCAGAAAAAAGCGCATTCAGTCCACGTCCATCAGCACAAACCGGTAGCGTCCGGTGGCATCATCCCGCAGCCAGCGCAGATCCCGCACAATCACCTCGCCGGGACGGCTCAATTCCAAATCCACCGTCTGCCCGGCCGCAATTACCTGAATCTTCACCGCATTGCCGTTTGAAGCCCAAATCCGCAGACCGTTCCGCGCCTGGATGGTGAGAATTTCGGATTTCTGATACAGCCGCTCGTCCCGCTCCTCGCGGTCAATTTCATAGCGGAACAGGCAATAGCCGCGGAACGTGGCGTTCAGGGTCACCGGAAATGCCGAACCGCTTTCAAACAGCACCGTCTGTCCGGCGTTTCCTGCCGCAGCCGTCCCGGAAGGCACCGATACCGTAACGCCGCCTTCCGGCTCCGCCGTATCCGCAGCGGAAAGGGCGGTTTCTACCAGCAGTTCCGCACCCATGGACGGATTTTCCGGATACAAATCGGAAACAAATACCCGCACATCGGGAACATCGTCCCCGGAAACGTCAAATACCAGCTCCTGCCCGAGTTCCACCACCCGGACCGTCCCGCCGGCATTCAGGCGCACAGTCCCTGCGGTTTCTTCCACGAGCAGCGTATAATTCTTCCCGTCAACCGGCACGGTAATCTGATCCCCGGTAAACACCCGGCCCTTGAATTCCGTACCGCTCAGCGTATGGACAGCCGGTTCGCGCACCGGCGTCTGCGGCGTTTCCGCAGCAGGAAAAGCCCCCTGCAGATGCGGAAGAAGCAAAACCACGCCGGCGGCTCCCGCAGCCAGCAGCAGAAGAACCAGCAGCGCAACCTTAACCCTGCCGGCATTTTGCCCGAACAGCCGCTCAAACAGCGGGCGGGGCGGAATAAGCGCCGAAGCCGGCACATTGATTTCCTGGATTTTCTGGTTGCGGTACAGATTTACCAATTCATTACCGTCCAAATCCAGATATTCGCAGTAATTGCGCAAAAACCCGATCAGGTAGGATTCCCCCGGAAAATCGTCGAATTTTTCGTTTTCCAAATCCTCAAGGTAGCGGCGGGCGATATTGGTTTCCAGGGAAATCTGATCCAGATCCAACCCGCGCGCCATGCGCGCTTCCTGCAATTTTTTTCCTATGCTTTCCATATTACCAAATCACTCTCTTTTTCTTTCTATACAGGTACCGGCAACCGCTGCGGCTGGCCGCTACTCGTTAAACAGAAAATTATCGTACACATTGGCCGAAGACGGGGAATCATAAACAAAACGCGTATCCGGAATTCCCTGGTTGAGCGAATAATCAGAAAACGTAAACCGGATGGTTGCGCCGGTGATGGTTTCCGCCTGAATACGCCGGATCAGCCGGGTACGCGGATCCACCAGCAGCCGGATTGTGCGGAACATTTCGGTAGTGGAGCGCCGGGTCAGCGACAGGGCAATCACCCGCACACGGGAGCCTTCTTCCAGCGGCACCGGATCCGGACCGGTTTCATAGGCGATGGAATAATACCGGCGCATCAGCGAAAGTCCGCCCGGCGTAGCCAGGGACGCGCCGCCGGCCGGGCTGTCCCCGTCAGACGGCTCCTCCACAGCCTGCGTCAGCACCGCATTGTACGGCGCAGGGAGGTACACCGTCAGCACATTGCCGTCAAACACAATCGTCTGGTCAGCCGGAGAAATAAAGTCAATCCGCATCAAATTGGGCGACTTGTAAATAACCCGCCCGGTCATTTCTTCTCCCGAAGAAGAACTCCCGTAAGAAATGGCAATATTGGCGGAATAATCGCTTAAACCGGCATACACGTCCGAAACGGAAGAAAAAAACGTGTCCACGGTCGTAATCTGTTCCTGGGAAAACGACGGCGGACAGACGGCAGCCGCCAGTACGCAGAACAAAAGCAAAAAACGCGCGGATTTCTTCATACAGACAGTAAAGCAAAAAGAAGGCAATCCGTCAATCGGCACGGAATGCGCCTGTTTTCCGGGAAACCGCAGCAAATTCCGCCTTCCGATTGCAAAATAAAATCAAATTCCATATATTATAGCCTGAATTGCGGTCTGCATTTCCGCGCGCCCGTTTTCTGCGTGCGCGTTTCCAAACACAGAGAGGGATTCATGAAATATCCAGTTATTACCATCGCCCGGGAACACGGTTCCGGCGGACGCATCATTGCACAGAAAATCGGGAAAGCCCTGGACATTCCGGTGTACGACAAAACGATTATCGACATTGCCGCGCAGGAAAGCGGCCTTTCGCCGGATTTCATTGCCGACGCCGAAAAACGGCGCACAAGCACTTTCCTGTACAATCTGTACCTCTCCAGTACGAACGTCTCCATCATCGACCAGGTGTATCTGGCGCAGGCGCACGTTATCCAGCAAGTGGTGCAGGAAGGCCCCTGCGTGATTGTCGGACGCTGCGGCGACCATGTGCTCCGCAAAATGAAAAACCTGCTGCGCGTGTTTGTGTATGCGCCGAAAGAAGAGCGGATCCGCCGCATTGTGGAAGAATACAAAGAAGAAGGAACCGGCAGCAATCTTTCCGCCTATCTGGACAAATGCGACAAACAGCGCTCTTCGTATTACAACGCTTTTGCCGACTTCCGCTGGGGAGACCACCGCAACTACAACCTGATGCTCGACAGCTCCATCGGCATTGACCTTTCGGCAGACATCATCATCGAAACGGCCAAACGCTGGGAATGGAAAGAGGAGGATCTTTCTGCAGAAGGAGGCGCACCGTGAGCGACACCCGGATTGAACCGCGCCCCGAAAACAAGATGGGCGTGATGCCCGTCAACCGGCTGCTGATCAGCATGTCCATCCCGATGATGATTTCCATGCTGGTACAGGCGCTGTACAACATTGTAGACAGTATGTTTGTGGCGCAGCTGAGCGAAAATGCGCTGACGGCGGTTTCGCTTGCATTTCCCGCGCAAAACCTGATGATTGCAGTCGCCACCGGAACCGGCGTCGGCGTAAACGCGCTGCTTTCCAAAAGCCTGGGTGAAAAAAACTTTGAACGGGCAAACAAAACCGCAGACAACGCGGTTTTCCTGGCGTTTTGCAGCTATGCGGTTTTTGCCGTATTGGGCGTCTTTTTTTCGCGCATTTTCTTTGAAGTGCAGACTGCGGATATGGCGCTCACCGATCCGGTAAACCGGGAAGAAATCGTCCGGCAGGGAACCGATTACCTTGTCATCTGTACGGTATTGTCATTCGGCCTGTTTTTCCAGATAACCGCCGAGCGGCTGCTCCAGTCCACCGGGAAAACCTTCTATACAATGATTACGCAGAGTATCGGCGCCATCATCAATATTATCTTTGACCCGGTTTTCATCTTCGGTCTGTTCGGTTTTCCGCGCATGGAAACCGCCGGCGCCGCAGCCGCCACCGTCATGGGGCAGATTATCGCAGCCGTGCTGGCCATTTTGTTCAACCGGTTCAAAAACAAGGAAATTACGATTTCATTCCGTAAATTCCGCCCCGAAGGACGGATTATCCGCAACATTTACCTTGTCGGCGTGCCTTCCATCATCCTCGCGGCCATCGGCTCCGTGATGACGTTCATCCTGAACAAGATTCTGATCGTCTTTTCTTCGACGGCGGCAGCGGTCTTCGGCGTCTACTTCAAGCTGCAAAGTTTTGTATTCATGCCGGTTTTCGGGCTGAACAACGGAATGGTGCCGATTATTGCCTATAACTTCGGCGCGCGGAACCCGGACAGAATCACAAAAACCATCAAACTGAGCGTGATGTACGCTACCGGGATCATGATTGCCGGCTTTTTGGTGTTCCAGATTTTTCCGGGCCTGCTTCTGGGGATTTTCAACGCTTCGGCGCGTATGCTGGAAATCGGCCGCCCGGCGCTGCGCATCATTTCGTTCAGCTTTTTGCTGGCAGGATTCAGCGTCATCACAACGTCGGTGCTGCAGGCATTTTCGCACGGTTTTCTGAGCCTTTCAATCTCTGCCATCCGGCAGCTGATTGTCATTCTGCCCGTGGCTTACCTGCTGTCCCTCAGCGGCAACATCAACCTGATCTGGCTGGCATTTCCCATTGCCGAGCTGGTTTCGTTTATCCTCTGCGTAATTTACATGCGGCTCGTGTTCCGGCGGGAAATCCGGCCCATGCGGGAAGGAATCCCGGCGCCCGGTACGCCGGCTGCCGGACGCTAATCCGGACACGGATTTCCGGGCACGGATATGGAAGACGGAACGCTCCGCGCGGAAGTCCTTGCCGCCTTACAGGCAGCCGGTGAAACGCTCCGTGCCGGAACGCTCTCCCCGGAAAGCCTGGAAGCGCTGGCTTCCGGTTTCCGGCGGCTGGCCGGGCAGGCAAGGGAATCCGCCGGCCGGCAAGCGGCGGAAAACTTGTCTGCCGCGGCAGGTCTGCCGCAGCAGGCAGATCTGCCACGGCAGACAGGCGCGTTCTGCCTGCGTGAAGAAAGCGCGCTTTCCGTTCCGGGGAACCCGGACGGACCGGAAAACCTTCTGATCGAAGGCGACAACCTTCCGGTCCTGCGCCTGCTCCAAAAAACCTACGCCGGAAAAATCGACGTCATGTACATCGATCCACCGTACAACACGGGAAAAAACGGCTTTGTATACGGCGACAGATTCCGCGCCGGAACAGACCGGCACGGGCCGTGGCTCGCCTTTATGGAACAGCGGCTCAAAGCCGCAAAGCCCCTGCTGTCGGAACGGGGCGTGCTGTTCATCAGCATCGACGACAACGAACAGGCGCGGCTCAAAATCCTCTGCGACGGCATTTTCGGCGAAGAAAACTGCGCCGGAACCATGATCCACCAGCGCGCAAAAGGCGGCGGACAGGCAAAACATCTGGTGCGCGGCCACGACTACATCCTCGTTTACGCCGCGGATCTCAGCCGTGCGGACCTTTCCCGCCGGAAAGTCGTACAGAAAAAGACGGTTCTGGTGAATGGCGAACGCTGCGTCAAAAACGACGACTTTCTGCGCAAATCATTCGGCAAATACGGGAAGGATTCCGACCGGCGCTGTTTCTACGAAGAAATCGAAACATACAAGGGCGCGGCGAAAAAACGCGAAGTGGACGCAAAACTCGCTGCCGGCGAATATTTTCTGGAACAGGCAGAACAGGACGGCGGGTTACACCGCGTCTGCCGCTACGAAAACCTTTCGCAGTCGCGCTCCAAACTCTATTCGATTGTCAAAATCCTCTCGGAAGAAGGGAAAAAGGATCTGGAAGCGCTGGGCATCACGGATTTTGAATATCCCAAACCCGTGGAACTCGTCAAATTCCTTGTGGACGCCGCATCCAAAAAAGACTCCCTCGTGCTGGATTTTTTCGCCGGCAGCGGTACCACCGGACAGGCTGTGATGCGCCTGAACCGCGAGGACGGCGGGCAGCGGCGCTTTATCCTCTGCACCAGCGGCGAAAACGGCATTTGCCGGAACATTACGCGCGAACGCCTTGCCCGCGCGGCGCAGGCGGAAGGCGGCGGAACCGGCACAACGCGGTTTTTCACGCTGGAACCGGCGCAGTCTTGAGTGTGCACACCGCCGCTGATAATGGACGGCACTGTCCGCGTTTCCTCTTGACAACCCTGCTGTTTTCCGGTATCGTAAAGTTCACGTTTGGAGCGGTGTCCGAGCGGTTTAAGGAGGCGGTCTTGAAAACCGTTGTGCCGGAAGGTACCGGGGGTTCGAATCCCCCCTGCTCCGGAACGGATACCGTATAACGGAATGGAGCGGTGCGAGAGTGGCCGAATCGGGCTCCCTGCTAAGGAGTTGATCCCCAAAAGGGTTCCGGGGGTTCGAATCCCCCCTGCTCCGGAAATGAGACTGTAGCTCAGCTGGATAGAGCGTCAGATTGCGGATCTGAAGGCCGGAGGTTCGAATCCTCTCAGTCTCGTAGCGGGTTCGGGTCTCCGGGCCGAATCGCTGGAGAGATGCGAGAGCGGCTGAATCGGGCGGTCTCGAAAACCGTTATACCGTCAGGTATCGGGGGTTCGAATCCCCCTCTCTCCGTAATTTCAAAACCGGAGAAAATTTGCGGCAATGCCGCCCTCTGGAGAGATGTCCGAGCGGTCGATGGTGCAGTCTTGGAAAGGCTGTGTACCGAAAGGTACCGGGGGTTCGAATCCCCCTCTCTCCGTAAAACCAGAGCCGGCCGGCGGCGGACTTTTTCGGTCAGCCCAGGTCCTATGCAAAGAACGGCTTTCAAACCCCGCCAGATCCGGAAGGAAGCAACGGTAGATTGTCCGTTCTTGTGCCGTAGTGTACCTGGGCTTCCCCAAAGAGTTTACCCGGCCGGTTTTTGTTTTCCGATTTCCGCGCAGCGGCAGCAGGCAGGGCGCAATGGCTTTAGCAAAAGTCTTTATTGACGGACAGGAAGGAACCACCGGGCTGAAAATCCGGGAACGCTTTGCAGGGCGTGACGACATTACGCTCATCCGTATTGACGAAAACGAACGCAAAAACCCGGAAGCGCGTGCAGCATGCATCAACGCATCGGACTTCACGTTCCTGTGCCTGCCGGACGCCGCCGCACGGGAAGCCGTTGCCCTGCGGACCAATCCCGCCACCCGGATTCTGGATGCATCCACAGCGCACCGCACGGCCCCGGACTGGGCGTACGGTTTTCCGGAACTTGCGCCGGAATTCCGCACAAGGATTGCAGAAGCCGCGCAGGTTGCCGTACCCGGATGCTACGCCAGCGGTTTTCTGGCGTTATGCCGGCCGCTTGTCCGGGCAGGCGTGCTGCCGCCGGATTATCCGGTTGTCTGCCACGCGGTTTCCGGCTACAGCGGCGCAGGAAAAAAAGCCGTTGCCCAATACGAAGACCCGAACCGGACGCCGGATCTGGACGCCCCGCGCCAGTATGCCCTGACGCAGCGCCACAAACACCTGCCCGAAATGCGGATGATAGCCGGACTCGCCTTTGACCCCGTCTTCAACCCGTATATCTGCGACTTTTTTTGCGGCATGGCTGTCACCGTGCCCCTGCATACGCGGCTTCTGGCAAAATCCGTGACGGCGGAAAATATCCGCGAAATCCTGGCCGCACACTACGACGAAAGCCGTTTTGTACGCTGCCTGCCGTTTGCCGGGGAAAACGCCGCAGATGACGCCGCCGGGCTGGGCGGCTTTATCGCCGCCAACAACCTGGCCGGAACCAACCGCATGGAGCTGGTTGTTTCCGGCAACAACGAACGCGTTATCCTCACCGCCCGCTTTGACAACCTGGGGAAAGGCGCATCCGGCGCGGCAGTGCAATGCCTCAACATTATGCTGGGTATCCCGGAAGACACCGGGCTGAATTAATCCGCCCTGCCTGCCGTTTTATACGCCCGCCATCCGTTCCGCGCCTGCGCCCGCTTAATTTTCATTTTCTTTTAATGTAAACCGGTACGCCCGGGGATATACTTTCCGGGAATGGGAAAATACGGATTTTTTCGGCGCAGCATAAAACCGGCGTTCCGCGCCGTACTCTTTCTCACGGCCGCAGCCTGTACCGCGGCGGATCCGGCTTTTCCGGAAACGCCGGACAGGACAGGGCGCAACCACTATCCGTTCGTTACATACTTTTACATTGAAGAAATCGAACGGGAAGACGGCGAAATGGAGCTGGAATTCAACTGGCCGCTCGATCCGGCATCCGTCTCTGCCGGCTGCATTTTCATTGACGGACAGCCCATGTCCGGAGACGTCCCGTACCGGATTTCGCGCAAAGGGACAAAGATCCTCATTCTGGAACCGGAAGACTGGCGGGGCAGGACGGTCGCGGTAGAAGTACGCGGCCTGCTTTCTGCCAACGGAACGGAAATCGAAACCATCCCCCCGGTTTTTCTGGGGGACGGACAGGAATACGAACGGGACGACGACCTTGAATTCGTATACTGGTATTGGTATGATAAAAACGGCGGGAGGGCCTTTGAGCGGGACGGACAATAAAAAAAAGAAAATCCTCATTGTGGAAGACGACGGGGGAGTTTCGTCTTTTTTGCGGCTGGAACTGGAACACGAAGGTTATGAAACCGGAACAGCCGCAGACGGCCGGACGGGGCTGGAGCTTTGCACCGGCGGCGGGTTTGACCTTGTGCTGCTGGACATCATGCTTCCCGCGCTTAACGGAATTGAGGTATTGCGCCGCCTGCGCCGGGAATCGGAAATCCCGGTGATTGTGGTCACAGCGAAAGACGATACCGCGGACGCCGTCACCGCGCTGGACGCTGGAGCCGACGACTACATTACCAAGCCTTTTGCCATTGAAGAACTGCTGGCGCGTGTCCGGCGGATGCTCCGGCGTTCCGTGCCGGAAAAAGGGAATATGCCTGCGGGGAAACTTGCCGTCCGCGACATCGAGCTGGATCCCGAAGCCTGCCGCGTCACACGGGGCGGCAAAGAGGTCGCGCTCACCCGCACCGAATATATGCTTTTGCTCTGCCTGCTTTCCAACCGCGGCAAGGCGATGAGCCGGGACCAGATCATCGATTTTGTATGGGGAACCGACCATTTTATCGAGGCCAATTCCGTGGACGTTTATGTGCGGTATCTCCGTTCCAAACTGGACGGAGACAGGAAAGACGGATCGCTCATCAAAACCCTGCGCGGCATCGGCTATATTATTTCCACGGAGGAAGCATGAAACGTATAAAAACCGGAAAAATGCATTCCATCTCGGCGCGCATCGCAACCCTGCTCACGGTTATTATTTCCTGTTCCGTCTTTTTTTTTCCGCGCTGGTCATTATCCTGACACAGGAGAGTATTTCGGGGCGGCGGAACGGCGAAGTGCTTTCCACAATGGGCATTCTGGAAAACGCCGTGTATTCGCTGGCGGCAGGCGAAAATTATCCCGAAATCCGCGACATTCCCTATTACATGATGTACCGTATTTCCATGCCGAACGGGCGCGTGCTGCAAACCAATGACCCGATGATCCCCGATCTGCCGGAAACGGAAGGAAACGGAACCGCGCGTTTTTTCAGCAAGGATTTTTTTGCCGACGGAAACCTCAATCTGATTTATGCGGCAAAAAATATTGAAATTCCGCCGCGCGCGTACCACATCCAGGCAGCCATCGATATCGACATGGATACCTCCAACCGGTATATCCAGTATATGCCGGCGGTTTTCCTTCTGTGCGGCCTGCCGATTATTGCGCTCTCCTGGCTCCTGGCCTGGCGGACTGCGGCACGGATGCTGCGCCCCGTCAAGCGTATCACCAGGCAGGCGCGGGAAATCGGCAGCGGTAACCTGAACCGGCGGCTGGACGAAAACGGCGCCGACGACGAACTGAAAACGCTGGCCCTCACCTTTAACGGCTTGTTCGCCAGGTTGGAGCGGGATTTTGAGCGGGAAAAGCGCTTTGCATCGGATGTATCCCATGAACTGAAAACGCCCATCGCCGTTATCCGCGGCCATACCGAGCTTCTGCTCCGCTGGGGGCGCGGGGATCCGGATGTACTGGAGAATTCGCTGCAGGTGATTCTGCGCGAAGCCAAGTCCATGGAACGGCTTACCGGACAGCTTCTGGCATTAAGCCGGGCGCAGAACGCAAAGGCGGAATCCGCCCGCGGGGAGGCAGAAAGCGGAACCGGAACGGATGCGGCGCAGTTTTTGCGTTCGGTGTGCGAGGATTTTGCCGTCATTGAACCGCAAGCCAAAATTGCCCTCACCGTGCCCCCAGGTTCCGTTTTGTACGCGGATACGGAAAGCCTGCGGGAGATTCTGCGCATCATCATCCGCAACGCCGTTCTGTATAACGACCATCCGGAACCGGAAATTGCCGTCACGCTTGCCGGACGGCTGCTTTCTGTTGCAGACAACGGAACAGGCATTTCCGGAGAAGATTTGCCGCATATTTTTGAAAGCTTTTACCGCGCGGATAAATCCCGCAACCGCAGCAAGGGCGGAACCGGTATCGGGCTGGCAATTGCCCGCAGCGTAGCCGGAAACCTCGGCGCGGAACTTTCCGCAGAAAGTACGCCGGGAACAGGAACGGTACTCCGCATTCTTTTAGCGGAAAGTTAAAAAAATATGCGTTTTTTCCCTGTTTCTTCTTTTTCTTTTAAGAAGCCTTTAATGTTCGCCGGCCGCCGGCCGGATATAGTAAGCGCATAAAACAAACAAACAGAGAGTTTCAGGAGGTTTGAAATGAAAAAGAAAGGGCTTTTGATTCTGGCAGCAGTACTGGTTTTTGCTCCGGCGGCGTTCGCAGACCAGGTGGTTTCCCCGGACAAGCTTCCGCAGCGGGCAAAGGACTTAATTGCCCAGTACTTCCCCGGTAAAACCGCGCAGTTTGCAGAAGCGGACTTCAATGAGTATGAAGTCGTGTTGAACGACGGCAGCGAGCTGAACTTTTCCGGCAGCGGCGATTGGAAAGAAATCAAATCTTACACCGGCGTGCCGGCAGGGCTGCTTCCTGCGGGAGTCACGGAATACGTGAATCAGAATTTCCCGGATGTACTGATTCTGAAGGCTGAAAAAGACTGGGCCAGCATTGAAGTCCAGCTGGCCAACCGCATGGAGCTGTATTTTGACAACAACGGGAAATTCCTCGGACAGAAGTTCGATGACTGAAAGGCGGACGTAAGATCCGGACAAAAGGCGGTGCAATGCACCGCCTTTTTTTATTCCTTTTTCCCCCGGAATTCCTGCGGCGACTGGCCGGTGTTTTTTTTGAAAATAAAACTGAAATAGTGCGGATCGCTGAAGCCCGTTTCGTAGGCAATTTCGGAACTGCGCATCGAAGTGTTGCGCAGAAGTTTTTTTGCCGTGTCGATGCGCACGCTGGTCAGGTACTCGATATATGTCATGCCGCATTCCTGCGAAAATACGGAACTGAAGTGGTTCGGACTCATGTTGACGGCTTTTGCCGTCGAAAAAAGACAGATATCCGGATCGGAAAAATGCTCGCCGATGTATTTCTTGGCTCTCAGAATCACATCTGCGTAGCGTCCCTGCGTCCGGGAATTACGCCACAGAAGCACGGTCCGCAGCACACGTTCCATTTCAGCTGCAAAGACTTCCCGGCTGCGGACAGCGTTGGTCACAAACGTGCGGGAAAGGATATCCGGTACCACATCCCGGATATCCCCGCCCAAATCTTCTGCCAGTTTGGAGATGGACATAATCACGTCAACCAGCAGATAGGAAGCTGCGGCTGTAAATTCTTCGTGGCTCTCATTGATGTAGCTAAGATACTGCTCTACAATCAGGACAATTTCACGCTCGTCTGCATAGCGGATCCGCTCCAGCAGCGGATCGTTTTCCTGCAAACCCGCAGCCGGCGCAGCATCTTCCGCGCAGTCCCCGGCGTTCAGAATACGGCTCTTTCCGGAGAACCGGCTGCGGCGCAGCAAGTCCATCGCAGAACGGTAAGATTCGCTGATGGCCGTGATGCGGTCCACGGTGGAACCGATAGCCGTCACCACAGACAGTTCCGGATCCGAACAGACTTCATGTTCCACATTATTGGCCAAATTGTACGATTCTTCTTCTACGTTTTCCAGGCGGGAATTTTTCAAAATAAACACAGCGCGTTCCGGAGAAACAAAGAACGAAATCACTTTTGTATTGTTTTCGGAAATTTGCAGCAGCCGGGTTTTTGCTTCCACAAAACAATCCATGCCCTTTCCGGCGCTGCACTGCAATTCGCTCACCAGCACCGTATAATAGCGGGCAATCAAATCGATATGCAGATCGGCCGCGCTGCCCACGGCTTCCGTTCCCGGAATTACGCCGGTGATAATATTAGTCAGCAGCCGTTCCTGCGCCAAAAGGGAGGCGGACTCCAGAGCCTGCTTCATTTTTTCCACATCGCTGTAGCGTTGCTTCTCTTTCTCCAATGCGTCCGCCGCACGGTTCATACTTTCCAGCAGTTCTTCCGCCGTAAACGGCTTCAGGATATAATCTTCCACACCGATGGAAATCGCTTTTTTGGCGTATTCGAATTCATCATGTCCGGAAAGAATGATAATGCGCGTCCAAGGCAAAAGTTTTTTCACCATGCGGGAAAGTTCCAGCCCGTCCATAAAAGGCATTTTGATGTCGGTAATCAGAATGTCCGGCTTTAAATCCTGGATCATGGAAAGCGCAATTTCACCATCCCCCGCTTCCCCGGAAAAGGAAAACTGCGAATGATCCCAATTGATTTTTCCGCGGATTCCGTCCCGCACAATCACTTCGTCGTCCACAATAAAAACGCTGTACATGAACATTATCCTTTTTCAGCATTCAGGTACGGCACAGAGAACCACACGCGCGTACCTTTGCCGAATTCGCTTTCAATCTCCAGATGTACGGAATCACCATAATACAGATTAAGCCGTTTGTTTACATTATACAAGCCGTACACGCCGGAAAGGTCTTCTGCGCTTTTTTCAGCCGCAAGTTCATCCAGAACGTCTGCCAGTTTTTCCGGCGAAAATCCTATCCCGTTATCCTCCACGCAAAACCGCACGCGCTGTCCGGAAGGCGTATCTTCCAGCCGCGCCGTAACGCGCAGGAAACCGAAACCACGCTTGTTTTTGATCCCGTGATAAATTGCGTTTTCTACCAGCGGCTGCAAAGAAAGTTTAAGCACCATGCAGCCGCGCACGCCTTCGTCAAATTCAATGGCGTAATCCAAAATGTCGCTGTACCGGATTTTCTGAATGGTCAGATAGTGGCGGATGTGATCCAGTTCCTGCGCGGCAGGAATCCATTCTTTCCCGCGGTTCAGGGAAATGCGGAAAAATTCCGAAAATGCCCGCGTAATGGTAATTACCTTTTCCGTTTCGCCGGACTCAGCCAGCCAAATAATGGAATCAAAAGTATTATATAAAAAATGCGGCGTAATCTGCGCCTGCAGCGCCTTCATTTCCGCTTTTTTGAGGTTTTGCTGCTCGCGGATATTCTCATCCAGAAGCTTTTGCAGGCGGCCGGCCATTACATTCATATTTTTTGCCAGATTGTCCAGCTCCCGGATTTTCGGCACCCGGATGCGGGCGGCAAAATTCCCGGATGCAATCCGTGAAGACATTACCTCCATCGCCCGGATCGGACGTCGGATGCCTGCCGACACAAAAATCAGCGTGCGCGTAATAACCAGAACGATAATCAGCGTAATCACAAGCAGAATGATGGAGAGAAACGCCATATTGTTTTTGATGTCTTCGTTTGTGCGGGCTGCATCGCTGATTTCCGAAACGATGAATTCCTGAAGCACATCGCTCACGACAGCAGCCACTGCGCGCACTTCGTCCAGTACCGCTTCATTTTCCATCACGGGAAAATTCTGCGCCAGCTGTTCACCCAGCCGGTCAACGTAGCTTTCCAGCGTGCGGATTGCGCGGAATGCAATTTCCAGGTAATTCAAACCGCCGTCCGGTTTTGCAGAGGCGGAAATATCCTGGATTTCGTTTTTCAGCCTGTCCAGAATTTCATATTGCCTGCCGTCTTCAAAACGTTTGTTGCCTGCAACGATGTCCCATAATTCGTCGGAAATTTCGATACGCACCACTTCGTTGATTTCCGCCGCACGGCTGACATTTGTGATGAGCGTATCATAACGGGACGTCGCCATTACGGTAACCAGCAGCGTATAAATCACCGGAATACAAAGCAGGATCACTACGGCAAAATAAGACGACCGCAGAACGGATTTGATGCTTTTGCCGGTAAACGAAAAGAGGGCGACCATTCCGGTTCAATACCCCCGCGGCTGGATACTGCGCAAATCGTCGAATTCGCTGAATGTCCGTTCCGGCGTTGAGTTGAAATAGCTGATACTTTCGCCGTGTACAAGCCGTTCTGCCAATGCAAGTACATCGGGACCGAGATTCGGATTGCATTCCACAACGCAATTGATTTTTCCGGCACGGAGCGCATTGATGGCAGCCTGTTCCGCATCTACGGAAACCACCGTAATATCCTTTCCGGGACAGAGGCCCGCGTTTTCCAGAACTTCCAGCGCCCCCAGCGTCATACCGTCATTGTGGGAAAACAGGATATCAACGGGTCTACCTGCAAATTCAAATCCGCCTGACGCTGTCAGGAAATTCTCCACCACCTCCCTTCCTTTGGAACGGAGAAAATCCCCGGTTTCGCTGTATACAATATGGAAACGGCTGTCTTCCGCCAGAACCTCACGGAACCCTGCAGCCCGGTCCTCGCAAACGGAAGAGCCGTCCGTACCGCGCAGCTCAAATATTTGCAGCGGCCCGGGGTGTCCCGTGTATTTTGCCAGCAGGAAACGTGCGGCCTGACGGCCTTCTTCCAAATGATCCGGCCCGATAAAACCGGCAACCAGCGAAGGGTCATCCAGTTTGAGCTTGCGGTCAGCCACAATCACCGGGATCCCGGCTTCCCGCGCTTCATTGAGAACATTTTCCCAGCCATGCTGCACAATCGGAACAAACACGATAACGTCTACCTGGTAAACAATAAAAGAACGGATGGCCTTGATTTGGTTTTCCTGTTTTTGTTCCGCGTTGTGATACAACAACTGTACGCCCGCAGCCTGCGCAGCTTCCTGCATCGACTCAGAATTGCGCATCCTCCATGCGCTTTCTGCACCGATTTGGGAAAAGCCGACAATCATACCGCTGCCCGCAGAAGGAGCGGAGGCATCCGTTTCCGCTCCCGCATCCCGGACGGAATTCTGCGCGCTTTCTTTTTGTGAACAGGCGGTCAAAACCGGCGCCACAGCCAGCACTGCCAGTGTAAACAGAATCCGGAATGCGGTATTATAAAACCGCCTGCGCGTGTTTGCTTTCATCTTCGTCCTCCCGGGCAGTGCGCTGCGCGGTATATATGGAAACAGAAGCGCGTTCCACCATCACGGGGCGGAACAATACCTGCGCGTCAAAGTCCGGATTTTCAATCATCGCCAGAAGGTTTTTCGCGGCTGTCTCTCCCAGCAGCGCGGCGGGATTATATACCGAAGTCAGCGGCGGCGAGCATAAATCAGCCAGCGAAGAATTATCGATACCGACTACCGACATATCGCCGGGAACCGAACGCCCGTTCTGTTTCAGCACATCAATAACGGACACCGCAATCCGGTCGTTGTAGCAGCAAACCGCCGAACAGCCTTCCAGCCGCCGCAGGATCCGGTCAGGATAGCGGGTAAGCTCACTGATATCTTCCGTCGCATACCACAGAATCCGCCGGCTGTTGATTGCGATGCCGTTTTCGGACAGCGCCTTCATATACCCTTTGTAACGCAGTTTTCCCTGAATATCGTCGCATTGGAAAATACCGGCGATGTCCCGGTGCCCGTTTCCGATAAGGAAGGAAGCCGCAATTTCCCCGGCGGCGGCGTCATCCAGGGAAACAACCGGGAAATCCAATTCAGGGTATTTTGCATTAAAGAACAGGACCGGAATTCCCCGTTTCCGGAATTCTGTGTAAAAATCCAGATTGGGGTTGGGCAATCCGCTTTTTGTCGGTTCCACAATCACGCCGTCCACATCGCTGTCCAGCATAGAACGGAGCGCCCGGCGCTCATTTTCCGGATCGTTGCGGGTAAACGAAACCTGCGTTACGTAGCCTTGTCCGCTCAGCACGGACTCCACGGCGCGCAGAATATCCATGAAGATGTATTCGCCAACGTAAGTGGAAATTACGCCGATTTTTTTGGTTCCTGTCCGTCCGTGCGTTTTACGCCAGAGGATATACGTACCGCTGCCCCGGCGGCGGGTAACCACGCCTTCCTGCTCC
The DNA here is from genome assembly GCA_017694555.1 of Candidatus Avitreponema avistercoris. GTDB lineage: Bacteria > Spirochaetota > Spirochaetia > Treponematales > Treponemataceae > Avitreponema > Avitreponema avistercoris. The sequence continues at coordinate 16,476 of JADIMS010000011.1, read as the reverse complement.
AGAATGCCGATTGCCTGCCGGACAGTCTGCCGGCTGACGTCGAAAATCGAGCACAGTTCGTTTTCGGAATACAGCCGGTCGCCGCAGTTTAAGTCGCCGTGCAGAATCTGGTCCTTTATCCAATTAACCAGAAACGCATACTTCGGGACAAAGGCCATCACAACTCCCGGATTTTCTTATTGCCCGTAATATGCATTTGCCCCGTGTTTACGGAGATAGTGCTTATCCAACAGGATTTGCTGCATCGGCTGCGGACGGTACCCGGCCAGAACATTGCAATGCCAGGCCATAAACGCCACTTCTTCCAGCACAACCGCGTTGTGTACGGCGCCGGCGGGATCTTTACCCCAGGCGAACGGGCCATGGCTGTTTACCAGCACAGCCGGGATGTCGTCCGGCTGCAGATCCTTGAAGCGTTCAATGATAACCGTTCCGGTTTCCTTTTCATATTCGCCGTGAATTTCAGCATCGGTCATACGCCGGGTACACGGAATTTCCCCGTAAAAATAATCCCCATGCGTAGTACCGAGGGGAGGAATCCCGGCGCCGCACTGGGCGAACACGGTTGCCCACCGGCTGTGGGTATGCACAACGCCGCCGATATTCGGGAAGGCTTTGTACAGCGCAATATGCGTCGGCGTATCGGAAGACGGTTTCAGACTGCCCTCCACCACGTTTCCTTCCAGATCGACGACGACCATGTCCTGTGCTTTCATATCGTCATATTCTACACCGGACGGCTTAATCACCACAAGTCCTTTTTCCCGGTCGATCCCCGACACATTGCCCCAAGTGAACGTCACAAGCCCGTGCGCCGGCAGCATTAAATTTGCCTGAAGGGTTTTTTCTTTCAATTCTTCCAGCATTGTTTTCTCCATTTCCAGCCGCGCCTGCGCGCATCAAACGGCGCGCAGGCGTGTAAAAAGCGTTCAGATTCCTTTGAGCTTCCAGGCAACATCCATCACGAACAATTCTTTTTTCAGCGATTCGATGTCGGTGGAGGAGGAAATGTGCACAAACTCAATGCCCATCATTTCCGCCCAATCTTCCATCATTTCCGCCGTTGCCGCATACGTAAACACCGTGTGGTGCGCGCCGCCGGCTAAAATCCACGCGTGGGCGCCGGTCAGCAAATCGGGCATAGCTTTCCACATAATCCGCGCAACAGGCAGATTCGGCATACCGTACTTCGGCTTGACCGCTTCCACATCCTGAACGATCATCCGCAGACGGCCGCCCATATCAATCAGCGAAATCACGATAGCCTTTCCCGGATGCCCCTCAAAAACCAGACGCGCAGGATCTTCGCGGTCGCCGATGCCGAGCGGATGTACTTCAATCCGCGGTTTTGCAGCGGCCACGGTCGGACAAACTTCCAGCATATGCGCACCAAGGGAAAGTTCTTTGCCCGGTTCCAGATCGTATGTGTAGTCTTCCATGAAAGCCGTACCGCCGGGAAGTCCTTCGGTCATCTGCTTTACGATGTGCGTCATCGCAGAAACCTTCCAATCGCCTTCCCCGCCGTATCCGTAGCCCTGCTCCATCAGGCGCTGGGACGCCAATCCGGGAAGCTGCTTCATCCCGTGCAAATCCTGGAATGTGTTCGTGTATGCGCCTGCGCCTTCCCGGTCCAGAATTTTCTTCATGGCAATTTCTTCCCGGGCCTGATAACGCACAGCTTCTATATTATCGGTGGCAAAATCATATTTCGCCCGGTATTCTTCCATCAGCGCATCCACTTCCGCTTCGGTAACGGCTTCGATTTCACGCACTAAATCCCCGACTGCCCAGGTATTCACCTGCCAGCCAAGCTTCATCTGCGTTTCCACTTTATCGCCTTCCGTGACCGCCACTTCGCGCATATTGTCGCCAAAGCGCACAACTTTCAGATTACGGCTGACGGAGCAGCCGACCGCAGAACGCATCCAGCTTCCGAGCCGGGCACGGACCGGTTCATCTTCCCAATAACCGACAATCACCTTGCGGGCCATACGCATTCTGGCGCCGATAAAACCGTGCTCGCGGTCGCCGTGCGCAGCCTGATTCAAATTCATGAAATCCATGTCGATTTCTTTGTCGGGAATCAGCCGGTTAAACTGGGTATGCAAATGGCAATAAGGTTTTTGCAGCAGCGAAAAACCGTTTATCCACATTTTGGACGGGGAAAACGTATGCATCCAGGTAATAATACCTGCGCAGCGGTCGTCATAATTCGCGTCTTTCACAATGCGCGTGATTTCTTCATTCGTCTTAACCGTTCCCTTGTACACCACGCGGCAGGGAATGTGCGCGTCCGCATCAAAGCTCGCGGCCATTTTAGACGCGCGGTCCGCTACAATTTCCAGAACTTCCGGACCGTACAAAAACTGGGAACCGACAATAAACCAAAACTCATAATCCTTCAGGGATTTTTGTGCGTGCATTTTCCTCTCCTTCTCATCAGCAAATTTTTTATTATGCATTCAAATTTTCGGTAGCGCTTTTTTCCACCGGCAACGCCTTGACAAAGCGTTCCATGTAAGCGTCGAAGCCTTTTACATCTGCCGGATCAGGTGAAAGCGTTGTAACCGGCATCGAAGCAAACACTTTTTGTTCCAGGAATTCCCCGAGCGGACGCGTTTCGCCGGCAGTACGCGCATGAAGGTAGGCAGCCAAAAGCGCAATTCCCCATGCGCCGCCTTCTCCCGCAGTTTCCATGACGGATACCGGCGTACCAAGCGCAGCCATGAACCGTTGTCCGACAACCGGTGTTTTGAAATACCCGCCGTGCCCGACCAACTTATCGATGCGGACTTTTTCCGTCTCCAGCAGAATGTTCATGCCCATTTTGAGCGTTGCCACGGCGCCGTACAAATTGGCCCGCATAAAATTAGCCAGCGTGAAAGAGGCATCCGGAAGCCGGGCAAACAACGGGCGTCCGGCGTCCAATCCGGCAACCGGCTCGCCGGAAAAATAATTGAAAGAAACCAGTCCTCCGCAGTCCGCGTCCCCTTCCAGGGCCTTTCCGTAAAGCAAATCGTAGACTTTGGATTTCGGCACATCACATCCGGCGAGCGCAGCAAATTCCCGGAACACCCGGATCCATGCGTCAATGTCGGAAGAGCAGTTGTTGCAGTGTACCATTGCAACAGGAGAACCGTCGGGCGTCGTTACCAAATCAATTTCCGGATGGACGGAAGACAGCATTTTCTCCAGCACGATCATGGCAAAGATCGACGTACCCGCGCTCACATTTCCGGTACGCGGGGCAACGGCGCATGTCGCCGTCATTCCCGTTCCTGCATCGCCTTCCGGCGGACAAAGCGGAATTCCGGCCTGCAATTTTCCGGAAGGATCCAACAACGCCGCGCCTTCCGCCGTCAGCGTTCCGGCCGGTTCGCCGGCAGACAGAACCTTCGGCAACAGGCTGCGGATATCCCACGCATAATTCTTTCCGGCAATGTGCTGTGCAAACCGGGAAAGCATGGATTCATCGTAAGTACCGGTTTTGCTGTCAATCGGGAACATACCGGAAGCATCGCCCACGCCGAGAACTTTTTCGCCGGTGAGCTTCCAATGGACAAATCCGGCCAGCGTCGTCAAAAAGGCGATTTGCGGCACGTGGCTTTCGCCATTCAGGACCGCCTGATACAAGTGCGCGATACTCCAGCGCTGCGGAATATTGAAAGCGAATAATTCCGACAATTCGGCGGCGGCGTCTCCGGTGCAGGTATTGCGCCAGGTACGGAAAGGCACCAGCAGATTCCCGGCGGCGTCAAACGCCATATAACCGTGCATCATTGCGCTGATGCCGATTGTCCCGATTGCCGTCAGATCCAGCCCGTATTTTTCCCGCACATCGGCGGCAAGGGCGCGGTAGCAAGACTGCAGACCGGAAATCACTTCTTCGATGCTGTACGTCCACATACCGTCAAGCAGCTTATTTTCCCAGTCAAAGCTGCCGGACGCTATGGGCGCAAAGGTTTCATCCACCAGAACGGCTTTGATGCGTGTGGAGCCAAATTCTATACCGAGGGCGGTTTTCCCTCCGCTTATAGAAGATTTGATATGCGCAATATCCATACTCTCCTCCGTTTGTACGGCCCCGGAATTACTCTCCGCCCGGAGCCAACAGGGATGGTACAACGCGCGTATCCGGCTGTCAACAAAATGCATACAACTTTTTTCGGAAAAGAGTTGTATTTTTTCCTAACTTTTTCCATGTTGTATTGAAAACCGGCTCTTTCCCGTATCCGCACCCTTTCCGCAAAACTTCAAGGCTGATACCGCTCTCCGCTGTTCGGCTTGCCGGGAGAAGCCTTTCCGGATGCACATACATACCATCCGGCCGGGGAAGAACCCGGAACCGCAGAATCCCGGCAAAGCGTGCGGGTAGCCGTTGTACCGCAGGCATCAAAAGCGGGAAAGCCGCCTGTTCCGCCGTTTCCTTCACCGGATGCGGTCCATACCCCGGACGACACCGCCTCGCGTGCAGCCGCCAGCATCCAGTCATAGGGAACTTCCGTTTTATCCCCGCCGCTGTCCACATACAGCAGCGCGTCCAGCAGCGCGCCGGATTTCCGTTCCCGCACAAGGAAAACGCCGGGTACAGAAAGAGGGGCTTTGTCATGGGGAAACCAGAAATCCCGCGCAGTATCGGACGCATCTTTACCGCCGGGAAGCGCAAGGTCGGAGCCGGTTTCGTCCGCAAATTCCGGAACAGAGGGATCCGGCAGACAGCGGTAGTGCAGAACGACAAGATCCCCTTTCTGTACTTCCGCCGGCGGAAATTCGTAAACGGTATTTTTCGGCTTACTGCGGGAAACCCCGTAAGTTTCAATCCGCACGCCGCTCAAATTCCCCGCTTCCAACGCTTCCAGCTCAATAAACTCCGCCCGCGGTTTGCTGTATACGGTACGGACTTCACAAATCCGCAGCGCCGGGACGCGGGGATTGTAGCCGGAAAAAGACTCCGAAAGCGAAAGCGTATTTCCGCCAGCGTTTTCCACAGTAACGGAAAGTACAAACGGATCTCCCGGCGGCGGAACTTCCGGTAAAAGCAAACGCGCTTCTGCTGCCGGAACGGACGCCGGAATATCCAGCGCAAGGTTTCTGTCCGCCGTAATCATCGAAGCGGAAGCCACAGTTACCGGTTCCGAAAACCCCAATACCACCGTATCTGCCGCAGGCATCGAAGAGCCGGTAAATTCCGGCAGGGACAGATCCCCGCTCCAAACCGCCGCCGCCCGCGGATCCAGCGCACAGCCGGAAAGGACAGCCCACATTCCCCAGATGCAGACAGGCAGAGCCAGAGAAAAAAGACGGAACCGGACCGGCGCCGGTTTTGCCGCGCAAACAGCAGCGCACAGATATGAATCCTGCATGGTTTAACCTCCGGCTGAAATATCCCCGGAATCCGTTTTTTACCGCCTTTCCCGCAGGATAGTGCGCTGTTTTTTCTCTTGCCTTTCGTTTTTTTTTCCGCTACGCTCAGGTATGGACTTCATCATCCGCCGGTTATTCCTTCACCGCCCGTTGTCCGCGCCGGAGCAGCCTGGCGCGTCTTCCCCGGACGGCACCACAGCGTTATACCGCTGCACATCCGGCGTAAAACCGAAAGAACTGGAACCGCCGGACAGCGCGCACCTGCAAATTGCCGGCCCGGCAGACAGAATTCCGCCGGGTATCTACCTCTTTTTACAGGGAACCGCAGGACCTGCAGCAGATGCGCCGGATCCGGTAAACAAAAATCCCTCCCTGTATCTCCGCGCTGCCAGGGAGCTGTGGCTTGAAGCTCTTTGGCAGGAAGCGGAATTTGAAGGGAGGGATTTGTTCCTGCGCTTCCTGCGGGAAGGGAACGTTTTGGTCTTCCAGCTTCTCCGTCCGCTGAAGCACGGGGCGGACTAAACCGTGCGCATCAGGCGCCGACTTTTGCCGTAAAATCCTTCATCGCGGCAGGAATATCGATACCCTGCGGGCAAACTTTCCGGCAACTCCCGCAGCCGATACATTCGGACGGCAGTTTATCTTTGTCGAACGAAGCAAGCGCCATCGGCGCCAGAAATCCTCCGCCGGTGAACACGTGTTCGTTGTAAAACGAAAGCAGCCGCGGAATGTCCAGATGCTTCGGGCAATGCGGCACGCAATAGCGGCAGGCGGTACACGGCAGCGCAATCTGCTTTACCATTTCATCCCCGATTGCCGTCAGCGTTTTCCATTCTTCTGCATTGAGCGGCCTCTCATCCCGGAAGGTACGCAGGTTTTCAGCCAGCTGCCCGGCAGAGGACATTCCGGAGAGAATCACCGTTACGCCGGGAACCGATTGCAGGAAGCGGAAAGCCCACGCAGGAACCGTCTCCCCAGGACGAAGCGCGTGCAGCTTCTGTCCGTCTTCCGGACGGAGGGAAGCCAGCTTGCCGCCGCGCAGCGGTTCCATTACCCAAACCGGGATATTCCATTTATTCAGCAATTCCACTTTTTCCCCTGCATTTTGGAAACGCCAGTCAATCCAGTTGATTTGCAGCTGGCAAAATTCCATGTCTTTTCCGTAGGCGTTCAAAAAGCTTTGCAGCACATCCATATCCCCGTGGCAGGAAAATCCCAGATGGCGGATCTTTCCTTCATCCCGCAGGCGGATTAAATCCGAATATGTATGCCATTTTTCTTCATCCAGATAATGGGAAATGTTCAGCTCGCAAACGTTATGGAAAAGATAAAAATCGAAATAATCCGTCCTGCATTTTTCAAGCTGCCGGGCAAAGATTTCTTTTGTCTTCCCGAAATTGGCCAAATCATAACCGGGAAATTTATCAGCAAGAAAATAGGATGCGCGGGGATACGGCTGCAACGCTTCCGCAACCGACGTTTCGGAATTCCCGCCATGATACCCCCATGCGGTATCAAAATAATTGACGCCGCCTTCCACCGCCATTTTCACCATTTCATTCACCTGCGCCTGATCCACGGCGGAATCCTCGCCCCGGATTACCGGCAGGCGCATGGTACCCAGACCGAGTGCAGAAATCTGCAAATCTTTGAAATTCCGATAAACCATATCCTGTCCTCCGTTCCGGTTTACCCGGATACAGACAGTGTATCCGTAAAGCAGACTGAAAACAAGCCGTATACTTGTATCTCACGGTTCCCGGGGCGGAAGGGAATTCCGCTCCCAGAACACGCCGTCCGCGTAACCCTGAATGCGCCGGTTGGTTTCCGCCAAAAGCAGGCGTTTTTCCGCCAGCAGGCAATATTCTTCAACCCGCTCCACGCCGCACCAGCGCCGCCCCAGTTTTTTGGCCGCGGCGGCCGCCGTACCGCTTCCCAGAAACGGATCGAACACCACGCCGTTTTCCGGGCACGAGGCTAAAATCAGCCGGGCGTACAGTTTTTCCGGCTTTTGTGCAGGATGGTCGGTGTTTTCCGGCATCGACCAAAAGGGAACGCTGATGTCGTCCCAGAAATTGGAAGGCCGCGTGCAGCGGAATTTTCCGTCCGCTTCCTGCGTCCAGTCTTTCGGTTTTCCGTCCGCCCGGTACGGCGCGCGCACCCGCCGTTTCAGCATCACGGCGTCAACATTGAAATAATATCTGCGCGGGTCGCGGACGGCAAACCAGATGTCTTCCATAGCGTTTTTCCAGTTTTTTCCGGCGCCGCGCCCTTTTTCCCGCTGCCAGGTAATGCGGTTCAGAATGTGCATTTCTTTTTCCAGCACGCGCTGCGCCGCCGCCGAACAGCGCCAGTCGCAGCAAAGATAAAGACTGCCGTCCGGTTTGAGTTTGGAACAGACGCGCGGAAGCCAGGAAGAAAGCCATTCTTCATACGCAGCCGGCGGCATGGCAGAAAAGCGCTCCCCGCCGAAATTCTTATTCAAATTGTAAGGCGGATCGGCCAGCACAAGATCGGCGAATTTACCGGGAATCCGGTCCAGTACGCAGAATAAATCCGCATACAGAATCCGGTTTATTACGGATTCCCCGGCGGCAAGTTTTTCCGGCGTCAGCAGCCGTTCCCGCAGACGGGGAATTTCTTCCGGTTCCAGCGTCAGCGTACGGTTGCGCCCGGCCCGTTTTTGCGTCATACGCCGGCAGGCGGATTCCCGTTCCCGTCTTCAATACGGGGGACATCCCCGGTTTTCCGTCCGGACAGCGCGGCGTTCAGCGACCGCAACTCACGCAGCATATCTTCCATCAATTCTATACGCCGGTTGATTTTCCAGTACCAGCAGCAAAAATGACGCAAAATCAAATAAACCGCAAATGTGATCAGCACGGCAAGTATGGCAAATAGTACAACAGATGATTCATGGTAATACATATTCAAACCCCTCTTTCCTATTCAATCGTTACCGGGCAAACTGCCCGTGTTTTCCGTTTTATCCGTCCGTGCGGAATTCAGAACGGATTCCCGTCCTCTACGAACAAACCGCGCTCCACGTCGTACAGACCGCGCACCGTCAATTTGTACGCGGGAATTACCGGAAGGCACAGAAACGAAAGCGTCATGAATGGATTGCGCACGCCTTGTCCGTCCATGCACGTCTTTGCCGCAGCCAATACGCGCTCCATCCCCGCTGCGGTTTCGCGCGGCGGGCACGAACGCATCAAACCGCCGGTTTCCAGCGGAAGCGTTTCCAGCACTGCGCCGTCCCGCACCACCGTAAGACCGCCGCCGCAGCGTTCCAGTTCCCGGACAGCCAAAAGCATATCGCGGGCGTCCGTACCGCAAACCGCCAGATTGTGGGAATCGTGGCAGACGGTGGAAGCCAGCGCGCCGCTCCGGATTCCCATACCGCGGACAAAGGCTTTCCCTATGCGTCCGCTTTTTTTGTGCCGCTCGATTTCCGCGATTTTACAAAAGCCTGCGCTGTCCGGGGAAAAACATTCCCGCGGGGTAAACAAACTTCCGTCCTGCACGCCGAAAGCCGGCAGCGGTTTCCTGCCGGACGGAACGGGAAAAACAAAGTCAGCTTCCGTGACGGGACGGATGCGGACAGAATCCCGCAGGACGGGCGGAACCGGCGCGTCTTCTTCCGGAACAAACAAACAGCGCCCGTCTTTGGCACGCACAACGCCGTCCGTCAGTACACAGACAGCTTCAAAATTCTGTAAATCGCGGAATAACACAATATCCGCAAAATATCCCGGAGCAAGAAGTCCGGTGTCTTTCAGGCCGTAACATCCGGCAGCGTTGACGGTCGCCATAGCCAGCGCGTCAAAAACACTTATCCCGTTTTCCACGGCAATCCGGAGATTTTCATTGATATGGCCTTTCCGCAGAATATCTTCCGGATGCTTATCGTCGCTGCAAAAACACATCCGGCCGCTGCCCGCAGAACGGACGGCAGGAAGAAGGGCCCGCAAATCCTGCGCGGCGCTTCCCTGCCGCAAGAGCACATACATTCCTTTTTGTACGCGCTCTTCCGCTTCCTGCGGCGAAGAACATTCGTGATCGGTACGGATACCGCAGGCAATATAAGCGTCCAGCTTTTTCCCGGAAAGCCCGGGCGCATGTCCGTCCACGGGAAGCCCGCGGCTGACGGCGGCGGAAATTTTCCGGTGCACGGCGGCCTCCCCGGAAAGAACGCCCGGCACATCCATCACTTCGCCCAAGCCAAGGAATTCCCCGGAAGCCAGAAGCGCTTCCGTTTCTTCCGCCCCAAGCGACGCGCCCGAATCTTCAAACGGCGCCGCCGGAACGCACGAAGGAACCATAAAGCGGATTTTCAGCGGACAGCGGCGCGCGCTTTCCTGCATAAACCGGATACCGGCTGTTCCCGCGACGTTGGCTATCTCATGCGGATCGGCAATCACCTGCGTGGTTCCGCATGGCAGCACAAGTTCCGCATAGCGCGCGGGCGTACAAAGCGAAGATTCGATGTGTACGTGCGCATCGATCAAACCGGCCGACGCATACAAACCGCGTCCGTCTATTTCCGTCCGCCCGCGGTATTCTCCCAGTCCGGCAATCCGCGCGCCCCGGATACCGACCGACGTTTTACGGATGCTCCGGGTGACCGGATCCACGGCCAGGCAATCCCGGATTACCAGATCGCAGGGTTCCCCGCTCCGTGCGGCGTCTTCCTCTTGTCCTGCCTTCCGCACATCCATGTCACATCCCCTTCTTTTTGACCGGTTTCAAAACAACGGGTAAGGCGCTTTTTAATTTCCTGCCTGACTCAGCTTTCTGCCTGATTGTACAATTTCTTTATCCTACCACAATGCAACGGAAACTACCAGCGTTTCTCCAAAATGAACAGATATCCGGAAACGCGGATATTCCGGCTTCGGAGGTTCCTGCTTCCGCGGAAGAATGCGTGCACCGTCTGCGGACGCACCCTGCGCCCCGGGGGAAAAAAAAGCCGGAGCTGCGGGAACGGGGATTCCGTTTTTCCGGCGGCTCCGGCAGAAAGGCAGCTTACTTCAGGTTGATCAAACTCTTGTCGTAATCGGACGGCGGCACGAAGCCCATCAGCTGCATGAGCGTAGCGGCCCAGCTGGAAATTCCCAGACCGCCGTTAAGCTGCGTGTTGTCGTATTCGCCCTTGTATTCCGGATCGTAAATGATACCGGGCACCGGATTCAGGCTGTGGCTGGTTTTGGCTTTCGGTTCGCCGGTAGCCTTATCCGTTTTGACGCTGCCGTCTTTCGCGTGCTCGTACATATCGTCGGAATTACCGTGGTCGGCGGTCAGACAGAGGATTCCGCCTGCTTCTTCCACCGCAGCCTTCAGGCGGCCCAGCTGCAGGTCCATGCCTTCCATCGAACACACGACGGCATTAAAGACGCCCGTATGCCCCACCATATCGCCGTTGGGGAAATTCAGGCGGATGTGGTCGTACTTGCCGCTCCGGATTGCTTCAATGACTTTATCCGTGATTTCGGCGCATTTCATCCACGGGCGCTGTTCAAAAGGAACCACGTCCGAAGGAATTTCCACATAGTCTTCCAGTTTTTCGTCGAATTTTCCCTGCTTGTTCCCGTTGAAGAAATACGTCACATGCCCGTATTTCTGCGTCTCAGAAATAGCCAGCAGGCGCACGCCGGATTTGGTCAGATATTCGCCCATTGTGCGGTCGATGCTGGGCGGATTCACCAGATACTGCTGCGGCACATGCGCGTCGCCGTCGTATTCCATCATGCCGGCATACTCCACTTTCGGCACGCGCACGCGGTCAAACGGAAGGTCGCCGCCTTCAGGCGTTTCAAACGCGCGGGTGATTTCCAGCGCGCGGTCGCCGCGGAAATTGAAGTACACCACGCTGTCGCCGTCTTCGATGGCGCCTACAGGTTTCCCGTCCCGGGCGATGACGAATTCGTGCATATCCTGATCCAGCACGCCGGGCACTTCGGCGCGGTATGTTTCAATTGCCTGCGTGGCGGAACTGAACATCCGGCCTTTGCCCAGCACGTGGGCGTTCCAGCCGCGCTCCACCATAGCCCAGTCGGCGTTGTAGCGGTCCATCGTCATGTACATCCGTCCGCCGCCGGATGCAATGCAATAGTCTTTTCCGGCAAAACCGGCCAGGAATTCTTCCAGCGGCGTGATGTAATTGAGCGCAGAAGTCGGATCCACGTCCCGCCCGTCCAAAAGCGCATGGACACGGAGTTTTTCCACGCCTTCTTCCGCAGCACGCCGGATCATGGCTTTCAGATGGTCAATATGCGAATGCACGTTGCCGTCAGAAACCAACCCGATAAAATGCAGCGTACCGTGGTTGTCCTTCACGGTCTTGACCAGCTTTTTCCACGTTCCGCCCTCAAACATCGAACCGTTTGCAATCGATTCACCGACCAGCTTGGCTCCCTGCGCAAAAACCCGGCCGCAGCCCATGGCGTTGTGCCCGACCTCGCTGTTGCCCATATCGTCGTCGCCGGGAAGCCCTACCGCCGTTCCGTGCGCTTTCAGCTGTGTGTGCGGGCAGTTCGCCGTAAACCAGTCGAGGTACTTCATGCGGCTGGCTTTCACCGCGTCGCCGTCTTCGTATTTTCCGTAACCCACGCCGTCCATAATTACCAGGACGACCGGACCGCGCCGGCCCTTCCACGAAGGGTTCTTTTCCAATGCATGCATGGTGTCCGCCATAATTCCTCCATCCATAAAAATCAACCGGCTGAAACCGTCTGCCCGGCAGAATATTCCGGAAAAATGCGCGCGGCCAGCCCGATCCTGCAAACTATAGCGTATCCGGCGTTTTTTTACAATTCGGCCGCCTGTTCACCACCCGGATACGGTTTTACGGCAAAATCCGCCTGCGGGATCCTGCGGGATACAGGAAACCGGATACTGCGTGTGCGTATTGTTTTGGGAAAGAAGCGGAATATACAGAAGGGATTCCCTTTCCGGAAAAAAAAACGGCGGACTCTTGTCCGCCGGATGTGGAGCATACCGGAATCGAACCGGTCACCTATTGATTGCGAACCAATCGCTCTACCAAATGAGCTAATGCCCCATATTGTTTTTTCATTTTACCGGAAAAACAAATTGATTTCAAGTCCTTTTGGCGATATTATTTTCCCATGCTTGAAAGAAAACCGGCTGTTCCCCTCCGGCGGACCGGAGCAGCCCTGCTGTCTGCCGCCGGTCTGCTGCTCGCTGTGGGGATGCTGTTTGCCCTGGCCTCCTGTGTCACGGCGCCGCACGAAGAAACGCCCGCACTCTCCGCCCTGAACGGCCTGCTGACCGGGGAAACATGGATTTTAAGCGGCATCGCCTTCCAGGGCGTTTTCCTGCCCATTGAACCGGCGCACAATGCGGGCAACGTCCTGGTATTCCATACAGACGGGACATTCCAGACTTCCTCCGGCTATGATGTTCTGGAAGGAACGTGGCGCACAGAAGACACGGGAAGCGGAACGGAAGCCGGCGTCGAATTCCGGCCCGACCCGCCGCAAAACAGCCTGAACACCGATCCCGAGGCCGCGCGTTTTCAGGACGCATACCGGGCAGGACTTTCCGCCGCCAAAACCATTTCCGCTTACGGCGACCAGTTTTTCCTGTACGACGCCGGAGGGAATCCCCTGCTGGGATTTATCCGGAACAATCCGGACTGGTGAGCGGAACGCGGATACCGGCTTACGGCGCAGCGCACAGTTCCGGATAAAAAAAAAGCGGTTCCCGCGTATGCAGGAGCCGCCCGTAAAACGGCGCTGTTCCGGCCTTTCTTCCGGAAAGCGGACGCTGTGCCCGCTCAGATTTGCCGCTTCACACTTTTTTGAAAGAACGCCGCCTTATCGTTCACCATAAGCACGGGCTGCCCGGTTGCATCCAGCGCATCCCGCCAGAGCGACCCTTCAGGATTCACATAATTGCGCTTGCTGGTCGCCACCGCAATAGGCAAATGCACGAATTTGTTGTGGACAAGACCGATTAAAAGCTTTGTTTTGCCCGCCATAGCTGCATGTACGGCGTTGTTTCCCAACCGCTCGCAGTAAATGGAGTCCACAGCGGCGGCAGGCGCGGAACGGATCTGGTAACTGGGATCAATATACTTCAGGTTGATGTGCAGTCCGATACGCTGGAAATATTCCTGCATTTTATCCCGCAGGAAAATCCCGATATCCGCCAAACGGCGGTTGCCGGAATCGTCCGTACCTTCTTCCGTCTGCATCAAATCCTGGCCGGCGCCTTCCGCAACGACAATGACTGCATGGTGCCTGCGGCGGAGGCGTTTTTCCAAAACCGAAAGAAAGCCGTTCGGACCTTCCAAATCGAAGGGCACTTCGGGAATCAGCACGAAATTCGCTTCATGGCTGGCAATGGCGGTGTGCGTGGCAATAAATCCGGATTCCCGGCCCATCAGCTTCACCAGACCGATCCCGTTAATCTGCGAATGGGCTTCCATGTGCGCGGCAGCTACGGCTTCCGTTGCCTTCACCACAGCTGTGTCAAATCCGAAGGATTTCTGGATAAACGACAAATCGTTGTCCACCGTTTTCGGAATTCCGACAACCGCAATCTTCAGGCCGCGGCGCTCGATTTCTTCGGCTACTTCCAGCGATCCGCGCTGCGTACCGTCCCCGCCGATAATGAACACCATGTTGACATTCAGGTTTTCGATGGCGTCGGCGATTTCAATCACCCGGTTGCCGCCGCCCCGCGACGTTCCGAGCATGGAACCGCCGGTTTTGTGACAGTCGTCCACTTTGTCCGGATCCAGCGGAATCACATCATAGCCGTATTCCGGCAGCAAACCCTTGAATCCAAAGCGGATACCGCTGATGCGCCGCACGCCGTACCGGATCCACAGACAGCGCACCACTGCGCGGATTACGTCATTCAAACCGGGACACAGTCCGCCGCAGGTAATGACGGCGGCATGTACGTGGCTGGGATTGAAAAAGATTTTTTCGCGCGGCCCGGCTTTCTCCAGCAAATTGGCATTGGAAAGCGATTCTTCTTCCTCCCCTTTGCTGCAATCCACCCGGTAGCGGATAAACTCGTTGTCTGTTACATAATTGGCAATAAAATCCCCCGGCTTTGTGGAAAGCTGGATCGGAGACTGCACTTTACACTCGCCCAGGGTAGAAATGGAAAAATCGTAAATTTTGTTGTCCATATGCTGAGTATAGCACCGGAGAAAGCGGTCGGCAAGGAGAAAGTCACTTCAATTCAAAAACCGCGTGCACCGTAACCGTAACATCGGTTTTTCCGGCAGAAACCGGCGTTCCGGCAGCCATATCCGCCGATGCAAGCCGGGCGTTGGAAGCATACACCGGCCGGCCGTAGTTTTCTTCCGCGACGGAAAGAACCCGTCCGATCCGGGCTCCGGAAGCGGAAGCCAGTTCTTCCGCAGAACGGCGCGCCTGTTCCATTGCCAGCGCACGCGCCTGCGACACAGCGCCGGTTGTATCCGAAACCGAAAACTCCAGCGAAGACAGCTCGTTCGCACCGGCCGCAATCGCCGCATCAATGGCTGCGCCGGCTTTTTCCGTATCATCCAGCACAACGGTCAGCATATTGGAAACCCGGTAATCGCCGGGAATATTCCGTCCGCCGTCATAAGCCGATTCCTGATAAATCCGGTAATCCGAAGTAAAGAGCGCGTCTTCCCCGGCAGCCAGCGCGGAAACGGCATCCCGCACGGCGGCCATTGTATCTGCGTTTTTCGCTGCCGCCGCGGAAACGGAAGAATCGCGGGTAACCACCGAAAGGCGGATCGTCGCGCGGTCCGGCGCAACCTGTACGGCGCCGCTTCCGCTTACCGAAACGCTCCGGACATCTGCGGCGGAAGGCCCGGAAACAGCTGCTGCCAGGCAAAACAGGGCAACAGCCGCAAGTACACAGACGGCAATCTGTAACGGCAGATTCCGTCCGGATGCTTTCACAAAATCAAAAGGTTTTCCGTTCGTATTCATACTGCGGAAACAAGGAAAAATGCGGCAGGTTACAATGCGTCCGGAAACTGCCGGAAAACCGGCGCGCAGTCAGTGCATCCGGGCGGTATGTTTCACCAGTTTCAGGATATACAGCTGGATGTACACATACAACGCTTCCCGGTTCTTCACCGGGCGGAGTCCCGGCGCATCCGCAAGCGTGCGCGCCAGATTCCGGACGCGGTCGGCGTCAAATGTCTGGCTGCGGAGCGTATGCTGGATCCGCCGGACATAATCCCGGATCAGCGAATTGACGTCTTCTTCCTGATTCTTCCTGTTTTGCGCATCCAGCGAAAGATTCCACTGGGCAAGCGCGGAAGCCAGCTCCGCTTCCAGCGAAGAACCGGCGGGAACGATGGCGCGTTCCGTGTCAGCCACCGTTTTGGCAAAATTCCGCGGCGCATCCGCCTTTTCTTCCGCAGAAACGCCCGCTTCTGCCGCCGCTTCCGTGCGCTCCGTCCTGCGGTGTTTGGCTCCGCGCCGTTTGCGGAAAAATGCAAGAATAGCGGACAGAACCGGAACCGAGTACCAAAACGGCAGCAGGATTTTTGCATCCGTCAAAAGCTCCTGCCGGCGCAGCATCAGCAAACCGGACAGCGGAAGTACCGCGCCGTGCGCAAAAACCGGAAAGCCGGCTGCGGAAACTGCCCCCAGTTTTCCGCTCAGGCTTTCATGCGCCAGCAAAGGCATAAACGGCGCATTCCACAGCGCATACAATTCCGGCGCAAATTTCCGGCATTCGTTTTCCACCAGCGCCTCAAAGTCATTTTGTGTACGCATAGCGGCAGAACTGCTGTACGCATACAGCTGGTCGTACCACATCCGCGTGATGGAAGTCTTCACCGGTTTCCGCGCCGCTTCGCAAAGCCGCACAGTCAGCGCTTCGGCTTTCTCTTTGGCGACAAAATGCCGCACTTCGTTTTTATCACGGAAAACCAGGATTTCCGCCAAAGACGCATCCCCGGCAGATGTTTTTTCCTGCAAAAACCCGTCCAGATCTTCCCGCGAATACTGGCCGAGCAGCGGAACGCCGCGGGAATCCGTAAAGGCAAGAATTTCCTCCATCGTGTAACTGTAGGGCGGCTTCTGAAAGAACAGCATCAGGTTTTTCAGGGCTGTTTCACGC
>JADIMS010000083.1 GCA_017694555.1 Candidatus Avitreponema avistercoris | reverse complement strand
TGCCGTCTTGCGCCGGCCGGGACGCAAACCGCTTTACGCCGCCGTCTTCACCCGAAAAGAAGAAGCCGCCGCCCTTCCCGACGACCGCGCCGTTTCCGAAGCGGCGGCGGCCGTACTCCGCGTATTTCCGGCTGAGTAAATGGACAAAACCGGGACGATCCGGATCAGCTTGCCGGATTCCTTCCCGATCTGATGCAGGCGCGCACACCGCTTTCGTTCGGTCTGTACGCAATTCTGTTTTACATAAGCGGGGCGACGGCTTTCAGAACGGCTCCCATCAGTTTCAGCGTCCGTTTTTCTTTTTTAACCGTAGCACGGGTTACCTCCCGGCATTGCAGGAGGGTGGACCGGAAATCGTTTTCCATGTCTGCCAGACAGGGTGTACCGTACATCCAGACCGCGCATTCAAAATGGTGGTACAAACTGCGGTAATCCAAATTGATGGTACCGACAACACCTTCCCTGCCGTCGCTGACGAACATTTTGGCGTGCACGAATCCGGGAGTATATTCGTAAATCCGCACGCCGGAATCCAACAGGGAAGCATAATGGCTTTTTGCCAGTGAATAAGGGGCGGTCTTGTCCGGGATACCCGGCAGAATCAGGCGGACATCCACGCCGCGTTCTGCGGCAAACTTCAGCGCAGTTTCCATCTCCCCGTCCAGAATCAGGTAAGGTGACATAATATGCACATAGCGCCGGGCCCGGTTCAAAATATCCATATAAACGCGCTCCCCGATCCTGTCGTCATCCAGCGGACTGTCCCCGTAGGGAAGAACGAATCCGGCGGACTGTTCCGCAGACGGAGCGGGAACAGACAGGAAGCGCGCAAAATCCGGATCCGGCAGTTTTTCATCCACAATCCACATTTGCAGGAACATCAGGGTAAAACTGCGCACCGCATCCCCTTTCAGCATGACAGCCGTATCCTTCCAGTGACCGTGCTTCACAATATGATTGATGTATTCATCCGCAAGATTGACGCCGCCGGTAAAAGCGGTGTGTCCGTCAATTACCAGAATCTTCCGGTGATCCCGGAAATTGTAATGGGTGGACAACATCGGCACCAAAGGCGCAAACATCTTGCTCCGGATACCCAGTTTTTCCAAACGTTCCGGATAATTATAAGGCAGCGTGGAAAACGCACAGGTTCCGTCGTACATCACCCGGACGTCCACACCCTCCTTTGCTTTCCGCGCCAAAATCTCCAGAACCTTTCCCCACATCAGTCCTTCGTCCACGATAAAGTATTCCAAAAAAATGAAACTGCGTGCCTGTTCCAGCTGGCGGAGCATTTCCATCCACTTGTACTCGCCCAAAGGGAAAAAAGTAACGTCGTTATTTTCATACACCGGATGGCAGGCATTCCGCCGGAGGTACAGGGCCAATGATGCCGCGCCGGGATCTTTTTCTTCCAGACGGCTTTGTACGGCGGGATCCTGCGGGATACGGTCTTTCGTCTTCCCGTTAATCCGGGCAATCCGGATCTTGAGCGCCCGGTGTCCGATCTCCAGTGTGGTGAACCAATACAAAACCGCACCGAATACCGGAAAGAGGATAACAATGACCAGCCATGTAATTTTAGCCGTCGGATCCAGGCGCGTATTCAGCAAGTACAGCACCATGACTACCGTATAAAGCGTTGTCCCGCCTAAAATGTACGGCAGAACGCCCGCAAACCACCGGAAAATGCTGAATAGGGCGAACAGCTGCAAAGCCACCAGAAAGAGAAACAGTCCCAGCCGGCTGAAAATCAGACGGAAAAACCCATTACCCCTATTTTTCAGTAAACGGAGCCCTTCTTCCCCGTCTCTCTTTCCGTTTTCCATGGTACGGTCTCCTTTCTTTCCCAGCCGGCGTGATGCGGAAAACAGTTCCGGCAAAGTCATAGCGTCATTTATTCATGCTAACACCTTTCCCGGAATTTGCAAATACATTCCGGATTACGCGGAACATATTTTGGAATAAGCCTTCCAAACCGCACGGAGAAAGACGGATGGTTTGCAGTTTCTGCTGCGCTTGATAGTATTTCCGCTACAATAAAATACCGCTTCACAGACGAGGAAAAGAATACGATGGAAGCTGCCGTTAGTATGACCGGGAACCCGGATATGGGCTGTACGCTGAAACACGTTAAACACCCCATAACGCTCACTTATAAAGAAAACTGAGGCACGGTGTCCGTCCTTCCGTCCCGTTTTAAACGGGCGGACGGTATTTCAGTCCCGGCGGATATCCGGAATGCGGGATTTTCCGGCAGGACCGGAGGGGAATTCCTGACGGAAAATCCGGATAAAATAAACAGCCTCCGCAATGGCTGTCAAAGTCCAGGAAATCGGATACAAAAGGTAAAGCGCTGTCAGGGTCCTGAACCGGGCAAATACTGTATAAACCCAAACAATCCGGAATATACAAGACCCGAAAATAACAAATATGGTAGGCATAACCGTTTTTCCCAATCCTCGTGAAGCGGCGATCAGGGAATCCATAAAGGCGGAAATACAATAGGAAAAAGCCATGATTTGCAGGCGTTCCAAGCCGGCACTTTTTACAGCTGCTTCTTTGGTAAACAGCGACAAAAACAAACCGCCTTCAAAAAACAGAAAAAAGCCGAACAACAACGCGGTACAGAACGCATACCCCATACTGAGGAAAAGACTTCTGCGTATCCGGTCTTTTTTCCCGGCTCCATGATTTTGTCCGATAAAACAGGCTCCCGCAGTATAAAAAGCTGCCATGACGTCATATACCAAAGGATCGGCATTTGCCGCCGCAGCATTTCCGGAAACCACCGATGCATCAAAAGAATTTACCCCGGCTTGTATAAACAGATTGGCAAAGCCAAAAATCCCGTATTGGATTCCTGCAGGAATTCCAATCTTCAGCATCCGCGCCGTTTTATATATATCGAAACGGATATTTTTTTGTCCCAGCCGGACACCTTCTTTTTTCCGGAAAAGGAAAATGAGCGCCATTCCCGCAGCGGTATATTGTGAAAGTACGCTGGCGATGGCTACACCGGATTCTGCAAGACCTACCGCAAGGACAAAAAAAAGATTCAGAGCAACATTCAAGATTCCCGCAAACATCATAAAAAACAAAGGCCGGCGGGTATCTCCTTCCGCACTCAGCGCTCCGTTACAAAAATTATAAATACCCAACGCAGGCATTCCAAACATATAAATGCGGAAATACCGCAGGGCTCCGTCCAACAATTCGGGCTTGGTTCCCAGCAAAAGAAGGACTGGGCGGGAAAAAAGAATTCCGGTGAATCCGAGAATCACACCGGCAAACAGACAGAGGATTCCGGCAGAATGGACGGTAAAATCCAAATCATGCTGCCGTTTTGCACCGGTATAAAAGGCCGCCAGAACATTCACACCGGAAGAAATGCCGATTAAGAAACCGGTAAAAAGTGTAACCAGAATGCTGGTGGAACCGACTGCCCCCAATGCGGTAAAACCGGAAAAACGTCCGACTACGGCTAAATCGGACATATTGAACAAAACCTGCAATAAATTGGAGGCCATCAAGGGCAGACTGAAAACAAACATTTCTTTTGCGAGAGGACCCGCTGTAAAATCTTTAACCATATCTGACTCCGTATAACTCCGGGAAGAATATCGCAGAATTAAAACCATCCGTTTCGGGCGGACAATTCATGTACAGCACACGGCCAGCTTCCGTGCGGATTTTTTATCTTTTTATGACAAAAAAGTTTACGACTGGTTTCCCTCATAATAAATTTCCTGATACAACTTTTATTCAAATTATTCAAGAAAACTTTTCTGTACAGCTTGGATAACGGTATCATCCGGATGCAGATGACCCAAAAGCAGAGGGGAATCCGGATCATGCAGACGGAAATTGTCCCGTGCCTTTTGCGGGGTTTGATTGGCATAGCAATACTTACATCCGTTCAGACAGCTGTCGTATGCGCCGATATCGCGGCTTTCTATACAGTGGCATCCATGCCGCATTCCCCTGTGCTTACGGTTCCGGAAAGCAACGCCATTCGCACGGCCGAGTATTTCAAGTGTCATGCAGCCGGAAGGATGAATGCCGTAGCGGGAATAGTCTCCGTTTGTCCCGCAAGTCTGAATCAGGATTCCGTTTTCCCCGGCAATTTCACCCAATCCGCGCGCCAGCATGTCCATGTCTTCCAGTGAAAGCGGAATCAGTTCCGGCATATTGACTTCCAGTTTTTTGTACACTTCCACAAAGCTGAAAATACAGCGGTCAATATACGGTGCAAGTACCGGCGCCATTTGTGCAAAGATTTCCAGAATCCGTGCGGCGGGATAGTCTGCGGCCAGCAGCACCGGATCAAACCGCCATGCGACGCGCATTCTTCCTACCATGCGGGAAAGCGCAATCAACGTTTCCATGCTTTCGGCAATCGAAGGAACACCCGGCTCAATGTCTTTCCCGTAAGCGGTGATGGTGTAATAAAAATATGTACGGAACCGGCTGGTAATTTCATGCAGCCGCGGCAAAATCGGCGCATAGTTCTTGGAGCAGAAAACCACACAGTCCACCTTGTCCGGGGAAAGTTCAATTCTTGACACCTTATCCGGGAACAGGGGATTACGGGAAAGAACGTATCCCTCTGCAAAACGCCGAAGAAGCCATTCGCTGTAATATTGCACTGTATCTGTACGTCCGCCGGTATTGACAATCACTGTACATCCTCTCCTTCCGTTTTTAAACGGAAATGATTTTTGTGGAATTCCAGCAGCCCTTCCGCACGCAGTTTACCCAGTTCCGTGGAAAGCCCGCTGCGTTCTACCGAAAGCCAGTCCGCCAGCTGCTGACGGGAAAACGCCAAATCAAATTCCCTGTCTCCGATTTTCCGTGCCTGTGCCGAAAGAAAAGCCAGCAATTTAGCCCGGGTAGTCCGCTGCCCAAGCTGCGTCAGTTTTTCATTCAAATGCAAATTTTTTTCTGCCACATCCGCCAGCAAATTACGTATCAACTGCGCATGATATACACAGGCAGAAGAACAAACCGTCAGAATCCGGCGCACATCCAAAAACAAGACGCTGACAGGCGTCTGTGCCACTACGTCTGCCTGCAATATGGCGTGCGGCACACAAGCGACGGTCTCTGCAAAGCATTCCCCTGCTTTTACAACAGCCAGAATATTACGGTTGCCCCAAAAGTCTTCCTGTACAACAAACACACTGCCGGAAAGCACCAGTCCAAGGGATGACATCGGGGATCCGGCGCGGAGAAGGAAAGCGTCTTTGGCAAAATGCTTCCGCTTTGCATCCAGGCATCCAAGCATAGCCTGCACATTATCCTGCCCGATACCCTGAAAAAGGGTGCAGGAAGAAAGTACAGATAAATCGTAGTTCATTTTCCTTTATTTTTCCTTTCTGTTGAATATTCAACAGACTTACCGGGAGCATTCTACTATACTTTTTACAGAAAACACAAGTTCTGCCAGGGACGAAAAGGAGTAAATGTCATGATACGGAAAATCATTCAAATCGACGAAGAAAAATGCAATGGTTGCGGAGCCTGCGCAGAAGCCTGTCAGGAAGGAGCCATCGGTATGGTGAACGGTAAGGCAAAATTGCTGCGTGACGACTATTGCGACGGGCTGGGAAACTGTCTTCCGGCCTGCCCCGCCGGAGCAATTTCCTTTGTAGAACGTGAAGCCGCCGCCTACGATGAAGAGGCGGTTATGCGTGAAAAGGCAAAAACCATGCAGAAAAAAGAAGGAACCGGTTTCTGCGCTTGTCCCGGATCCCGTTTAAAAAGTATTTTGCGCACGGAATCCCAATCCAGTCAGACGAAAGACAGCACTGATTCCATTCCGCAAAGCTGTCTCAGCCAGTGGCCGGTACAAATCAAACTGCTCCCGGTAAACGCCCCGTATTTTAACGGCGCCGATCTTCTGATTGCGGCGGACTGCACTGCCTACGCATACGGCAATTTTCACACGCAGTTTATTAAGGGGCGCATCACGCTCGTCGGATGCCCCAAATTGGATGCCGTGGATTATACGGAAAAACTGTCGGAGATTTTCCGTATAAACGACATCCGGAGCGTAACCCTCGTCCGCATGGAAGTTCCCTGCTGCGGAGGCTTGGAAGCAGCAGTGAAAAACGCACGGCAAAACAGCGGCAAAGCATTCCCCATCCGGATCGAGGTGATTTCTACGGACGGAAAAATCCTGACACAGCGGACGGAAGACTGAAAAGTATGCATTCCTGCGGGCTGCTTACGGGGAAACACCGCAAGCGGCATTTTTTCTTTCCCGGCAGCGATACGTCTCCGGGAAAGAAATGGAGGAAATCAATATTCCACCCTATTTTTTCTCCTTTTGAACTCTATGTAGTTTTATATATCTGTACGTATATCTTCAGCGCAGACTTCAATTTCTTTCCCGATAACCAGACAGCGCGAATCACCACCGTGTCCCACATCCATTGTTTTCGCGACAGGCAGATCAGACCGCGCTGCAATACGCAGTGCAAGTTCCGCGGCGTCCGGTTCTGCGCCTTCGTTTTCCATCTGTGTAAATGTCCCCAAAAGAAGGCCTGCGATTTTTCCAAACGCGCCGAGCTGTTTCAGCTGAAAAAGATATGAAGCTATCCGCGCAGGGCCGCCGCTCAGACTTTCCAAAAACAGAACAAGGCCCGTAAAGTCCGGCATAAACGGCGTACCTGCGAGTTTTAAGAAACAGCGGATATTACCGCCGATAAGTGTACCGCGCATATACGTCCCCTGCACAAAATGCCAGCGCGGTGAAAAAAGCTCCTGCCCGCCCGCAAAGAGGGTTTTGTAAAAACGCGCGCGCTGTATCTCGGCGCAGGCCCCGCACAGACTGCGGATTTGGTACAGGTACGCGGGAACGCCCGTCTTGCAGAACACGGTATTCAAAACAGCCGTCACATCGCTGTAGCCGAAAAACGGTTTAGGTTTTCTGCGGATTACGTCAAAATCCAGAAAATCAAGCACACCGTTTGCAAGGTCTCCGCCTGAAACGTCGAACACGGCGCGTATTCTGTCATCCATGAAAAAGCGCATGAAAGATTCTGCCCGTTCTTCTGCGGGTGCGCCGAACCCGGATTCATCTTTTGCATACAGACACGGGCTGACTACCGGCACGAGTCCCATGCCGCACAGGACGGTGCAGAGCCGCTCAATGTCGGCGCGCCGTTCAGGCAGTACGGCATTAGAACAGGCGACCAGGCCGATACAATCGCCTGCGTTAAGCACAGGAATTTCTTTATCTGTACACATATAGCATCGTTATAGCACACAAAACACGCTGATGGCAATTCCAAAAATTCATCCGGCATTTTTACGGCGGAAATACAGAACGCGGATAAAAAAATCCGGCCGCACATGCAGCCGGAATACAGATAAGAAAATCTTCCGCCAGTAATACCGCACAAAACGCGGCGGCAAGTTTTATTTACGCAGGAACGCAGCATCTGCCGCAGGCGCGCCGGCATCATCCGGAATATAGCGTTCTGCGCGCATATGCAGATCGTACTTCTCGCGCAGGGCGGCGATTTTTGACATCAACGGGGAAGCATGATGCGCGTCGAGCGCCTGCTGGTTTTCCCAGCTGTCAATCAGAAGCACAGTTTCCGCATCTTCCATCGGGAAGAAATACGCATAACGCAGGTTCCCTTTTTCGGCGCGGACAGCCTGCACCACTCCGCTTTCGGTCATCTCGGCGGCAAATTTCCGGGCGCTGCCGTTTTGCCCCGTGTAATACAGATTCATCGTAATGGCCATATGGATCCTCGGTTATGTTTTGTTCCTTGTTTTATGGAAATTCGTTTTGCGCGGAAAAGCGCTTCCGGGCAGATTATGCTGCACCGGAAACACGCCAACCGGAAACCAGACGGAAGGATTAAAGCCAGCCGTCCAGATCGTCCAAACTGCGCACACGCAGCCCGTTCTGTACATCCGCCTGCGGTTCCAATCCGCGGATTTCATTGACGGAAGCCGCAATACCGGATCCGCCGGATGTGCAGAACGGACGGATTGTCTTGCCGGAAAAATCGTAAGCCTCAAAGAACGTGAACATGATTTTCGGCATCCGTCCCCACCAGACGGGAAACCCGACATACACCGTGTCGTACGCGTCAATGTCCGCTATACCGCTGCCCGCAACCGCAGGGCGTGCGGACGGATCCTGCTGCTCCGCATTGGCACGGCAACCGTCGTTCCGGTAACTCAGATCCGCGGATGTATACGGCTGCGCCGGAACAATTTCATAAACATCCGCACCAGTCAATTCCGCAATACGTTCCGCTGCGCGTTCCGTTGTTCCCGTAGCCGAAAAATACACGACAAGCGCTTTCCCCGTATTTTCCTGTGCAAATACCGCCGGAGCAGCCGCCAAGACCGCCGCCGCAAACAATCCAAACAATCCCGCTTTTCTCATCATCCAACTCCTTATTATGAATTATATATATGCCAGCCGTACTCCCTGTACGATTGATTGGCACAGAATTGCCGTTACAGCCGAATATCAGGCAACGCCGCGTTGGCCGCCGGACATGTCTTACTCCCGCCGCGCGCCTACAAACTTTTTCCCAGACGGAACGCCTGCCCGGGAAAGGCGCTGCGCTTTGTCATTTCCGGCGTACCGCATCCGCGCCCCAGAACGCTTCCGCAGTCTTCAAAGTGCAGATACCGTACCAGCGTCTGATAATGCGCCTCCAGCGCGTCAAACGTCCAGTCATCTGCGTTCCATGCGGAAGCAATCAGTGCAGATTTCATGTGGCGGCGCGTAATACTTGCGTTGACGGCGCAAAACCGGTCAACCAGTATTTTCAGCTGCGCCGACATCCCGTAATAATACAGCGGCGTTACAAACACCAGCATATCCGCAGAAAGAATAACGGAACGGAAATGTTCCATATCGTCTTTCTGCACGCACGGCCCTTCATAACCGCAACGCACACAGCCGGTGCAGGGATGCAGATTTGCGTGCGCAGCATCAAGAACTTCCACTGTGTGCCCGGCTTCCTGTGCACCACGGATAAACTCCCCCGCCAGCAAATTGGAAGAACCGTGCCGATTCGGGCTTCCTTCCGCCACTACGATTTTCATTTTGTTTTCCTCTTCGTTCCATTTCTGCCATGCCGTCCGCATAAACCGGCAAGCAGTTTTTCCACAAGCAGCCCCACGATTTCCCTGACCGAATACCGCACGAAGGGAACCTGTGCGCGCTCCATCGCTTCGATTTGTTTTTCCGTTGATGCGGTATACGGATACACGCCGAATAAAAACGGATACAGGGCGTAAATAAATTCCTGCCGGTCTTTTGCTGTCAGCTCCGGAAAGAATTTTTCCAGACAACGGGAAACTGCCGCAAGGGAATCCCGGTATGCCGTTTTAAATGCAGTCAGATTTTCCAAACGGCTGCCGGCTTCCAGATCCCAAGTATTCATAGAAAGCAATTTAAGCATACAGCGGCGTTTTTCCAGCGTCTGCGCGAACGCAGCCGGAAACCTTCCGGCAGTCCGCACGCTGCCTTTCCCTGCCAGTTCATTTAAATCCGCAATCCAGGCTTCATATTCCCTCTGCAACAGTGCAAGGAAAATTTCTTCTTTTGTATGAAAGTAATTGTAGATCGACGTGCGGGTGAATGAAGTCTTCGACCCGATTTCCCGCAGCGTGATCTCCTTAAACGGTACCGTTTCATACAATTGCGCGCATGCATTGACGATTTCTTCTTTTCTGGAATTGGTCAGCTCTTCCGAACCTTTCGGCATAATTGCTTTCCCCTATGCATCCGGAAACCACCGGAACATCCGGCATCCGGCGTTTGCTCCGGCGATTCAGTCCGGAAGAACGGTTTTTACCCATGCGGCGGCATCCCCGCCGTGCAGCAGCTTTCCGGCTTTCCAGAAAGCAGACGGACAATGTCTGTGCAAACTCTCTTCGGCTTTTCCGATGCCGCTTCCGCCGGACGTGGCAAATGGCGCAAGTGTTTTGCCGGAAAAGTCATAGCTTTCCAGAAAAGTATCCACAATGCGCGGTTCCACATACCACCAAACCGGAAATCCGACAAACACCGTATCGTACTGCGCCATGTCTGTAACCGGCTGCGCAATAGCAGGACGGCAGGCAGGATCCCCCATTTCTACGGAACTGCGGCTCTTTTTGTTTGTCCAGTCCAGATCCGCAGATGTATACGGAACTTCCGGACGGATTTCGTACAGATCCGCCCCGCAGGCATCCGCAATTTCTTTGGCCGCGCGCGCCGTTACGCCGCTTGCTGAAAAAAAGGCAACCAGTGTTTTTCCCATCTGTTCCTCCCCTGCATATTCCGTTCTGTTTTGTTTTATCCGCTGCGGATAATATTCTGACACAATGTCAACAAAACAGAATATAACGGTATTCTGACATAATGTCAACAAGAATAAGGAAAAAATGTGTTACTTTCCGTGCTATACCGTGATTTCCAGCACGTTTCCTTCGATACCCAGCACGCTGCTTTCGTAATACCCGTCGCCGGTTACGCGGGGGCCGCTGAGCGTTTCATAGCCGTCCGCGCGCAGTCTTCCGGTCAGCGCATCCACCGCTTCCCGGCTTCCGGCAGAAAAGGCAAGATGGATGAATCCCGTCCGCGCAGACGTTTTTTCCGCATCATCCATTCCGGGACGGTTCATCAGTTCCAGCCGGCATCCACCGCTGAATGTAAGGAAATAGGACCGGAAGCCGGTAACCGGATTATGGTAACCGGCGCCCGCTTCTGCCGAAAAATAACGTACAAAAAAATCCTTCGCCCGTTCCAGATCGTTGACGTACATGGCGGCGTGATCGATATGCATAACATCCCCTCCGGCAGAAAGTATAGCACGGAAAAACCGAAAGCGCATACATACCGTGAATTGTTAATACCGGATACCGGTTGGCCTTGCGAGGGTGGGAACGGGGTATTTATTTTTATACGCAACGGCAGCGGAAAGTTGCCGCCGCGGCCGTTTTTGCACTGCGCCTAAAAGACGTTCTCTTCTTGTTCTGCAATTACCGCTTATAGGTTTGAAAAATATCCCGGGCTTTTGCCGGTTCTCCATCAGGAACTGTTGAGAAATCGAAATAAAAGGCAGTACCGTCCGGTGCTATGGTAAGACAATAATCCATGTCAGAACCCCAGTCCCATCTGTAGTCCAGACCGTCCCTGGAAAAAAAGGCCATCTGGCCAATGTCTCCCCCGTCATAGAGGATAAATCCGTATCTTACGCCGTTTTTTTCAAAATATCCTGCTTCAACGAGTATATTTGAAAATATTGGAGGCTCAGCAAAATAATCAACGCAACACCATGATGTAAAGCCTTCATCTGTTTCCGTTTCCGAAATTATTAATCCGTCTAAATTTAATGTTCTTGGGTTAGACGAAGATAACGTCGCACAAGAGGAAAATGCCAGCACCAAAATACAGCAAAATACCGAATAAATATATTTAATACTCATTTTTCCCTCCCATTCATCATAGAATTCTCTTGGAATATGTCGACAGGTTTTATGTCTCATGCCTGTTTATGCCGCGGCCGTTTTTGCACTGCGCCTAAAAGACGTTCTCTTCCTGTTCCGCAACCGCTGCCCCGTTGGCGAAGTCATAGCGCAAGACCAACGCTCCGGCATAACCGGATGTACTGCTTCCAGAATAAATGCCGATTGCTTTGAGCCAAATTCCGGCGACATCCCCGGGGAGAAGATCTTGTCCTGATTCCGCCAGCCACAGCGCCTCCAGGACGCGGTCGCCCCGTGTCAGCGCCGTCATCCAATCGGAAGCCCCGTCAAAGAGACCCCGTTCGCCCCGGTATGCATCGGTAAGTTCCGGCTTCCCGTAGGTTTTGGAAATGCTTTCCGCAACGGAATAAAACCTGTTTTTGACATTTTCCCCGTAGTCGGTATCGGGAATTGCGTCAGCGCCTGCAATTATCCGGTAAAGCCCGGCGTTTTCATTCACACGGGCAAAATAAACATCAAAAGCGGAGTGTGTTTTCTCCGGGGAAATAACATACACGTCGTCACCGAAATCAAAATCGAATTCAGCCGCTTTTTGCGGACGCACGCCGCCGCACGCATCCCGGATTTCGTCCAGATTCATGCCCATCGAAAGGCCGAACGGCCCGGCGCACAAGCCGGAAAGGAAAAAGACCGACAATAACCCGCAAATCAAAAAGCGTTTCACGCTGTGCCTCCCGTATACTGGCAGATACAGGCAGTTTACCCCCCCCCAACCTGCTTCTGTCAACAGACAGACCGGTACAGTTTCCGGCGGTACGCATATCAACCGGAAAGCGCGCCGGGGAATACACGGAAGGCGCACAGGCATGAAAATCCATCACGCACAACTATTTGCTTTTTCTTTTTTCCGCAGTATATTGATACGGAAGGCACGGCAAATATAAACAAAAAGCCAACACAGCTTGCGGAAGGGAGCTTGACAGGAGACGGATATGCAAACCATTCAAAACCAGACTTTTGACGCCGAACGCGCCCTCTATGGCAGCAGCGGTCTTTTGGTAAAAGACTGCGCCTTTGACGGCCCGGCCGACGGCGAAAGCGCGTTCAAAGAATGCAGCAATATACAGGTGGAACACAGCTTTTTCAACCTGCGCTACCCTTTCTGGCACAACCACGGCCTTTCGATCCGGGACTGCGAGATGACGGAACTCTGCCGGGCGGCCCTGTGGTATTCCGACCATATCGCCGTCGGGAATACAAAACTCCACGGCATCAAAGCCCTGCGGGAATGTTCGGATGTTACCATGCACGGATGCAGCATCATTTCCCCGGAATTCGGCTGGTCGTCCCGCAACATCCGGATGGAAGACTGCGGCGCGGAAAGCGAATATTTCATGATGCGCGCCGCCGGGCTGCATTTTACAAATGTGCGGATGAAAGGCAAATACTCCTTCCAATATATTGAAGATTCCGTATTTGAAAACTGTACCTTTGATACAAAAGACGCTTTCTGGCACGCAAAAAACGTTACCGTGCGCAACAGCGTAGTCAGCGGCGAATACCTGGCCTGGTATTGCGAAAACGTCACCTTTGAAAATTGCAGGATTACCGGCACGCAGCCCTTTTGCTACTGTAAGGGACTGAAACTCATCAACTGCGGGATGACCGGCTGCGACCTGGCCTTTGAGCGCAGCACTGTGCAGGCAGACATCACCACGCCGGTGGCAAGCATCAAAAACCCTCTGGCGGGCAGCTGTATTACGGTTCCGGCTGTAGGGGAAATTATCCGGGATATTGCGGAAGGAACGGGAACCGTACAGATAAAAAAACGGGAAGGCAAAACCGGCTGCGCCTGCGCATAAACAATACAGATACGCGCATCATTACTGTACCGTAACCGTAACGGATGCGGCGGCGGCCGGATATTCTGTCCGGACCTCCAGATGCATATCCCCCTGCACAAGGGGAACATACCAGAAAAACGGAGGCGCAACGGTTTCCAGCGGCGTACCGTTTACCAGCAGTACAGCGCTGCGTCCGGGACCGGCGGCGTCTACCCGGAGCATTTGGGATTCCGGGGGGATGGACGGATCGAACACAAACGCCGCGCCGTCTGCCGGATACAGAATCCGCAGGGAAGATGCAGGCGCAAGGGAACCTGCGTCGTTTTTTCCGCTGAGCCAGCGCTGGTATTCCGCCGGATAACGCACCTGCACGGTTCCGTTTTGCAAAACGTGCCAGCTGCACAAAGGCCGGGAAGACGCGGAGCCAACCGGCGCAAATTCCTCCGTCACAGCAGGACAATACGCGCCGGGCGCCATGCCGGAAAGCGCGCAGACGGGAACCTTGCGGAATAAATGCGGCTGCGGAAAAGGCCGGGCGGATTCCGGATACCGTTCCGTGAGCGCGTCCAGCAGCGCGCGCACTACGCGGGCAGGAATAGAGCTGCCGGTTTCCCGGATAACGGTTTCCCCGGTAAAGTTTCCCATCCAGACGCCGGCGGTGTAACGCGCCGTGGAACCGAGCGCAAGAATATTCTGGAACTGGTTGGATGTCCCCGTCTTGAAAATGGCCGGGTACGGCGGACGGAAAACTTCCGCAAAACCGAACCCCAGCGCGCGCGCCCGTCCGTCTGAAAGCATATCGCACAAAATTGCCGCCGTATCCGGTTCAAACACCTGCACCGCCGGAGGCGCCGTACTTCCGCCGGGGAGCAGCGTATACGAAAGCTCCGGCAGGGAACCGGCACGCGCAAACACGCTGAACGCACGCGTCAGTTCCAGCAGTGTCACTTCCCCGCTTCCCAGCGCCAGCGAAAGGCCGGTCCGCTCCCGTTCCTGCGCAAGGGAAGCAAACCCGAGCTCCGCAAGCGTCTGCATAAAATTGTCCACGCCCAGCCGCCACAACAGATACACGGCGGGAATGTTCAGGCTGGAGGCAAGCGCCGTGCGCAGGAGAACCGGGCCGTTGTAACGGTTATTGAAATTCAGCGGGACATACGCCTGCGACGAGCCGAAATCCATCGGAATATCGGCAAGCACGGAGGCCGGTAAAAACCCGTGTTCCAGTGCAAGGGCATACAGAAAAGGCTTCATGGTGCTGCCGCTCTGGTTGCGGACCAGTACGCCGTCAATCTGTCCGGCGTCGCCGCGGAAAAAATTTCCGCCCGACCAGCACAGGATTTCCCCGTTCACGTGATCGATGGCGAGCACAGCTCCCTGCGAAAGGCGCGCATTCCGGTATTGCTCCAAAAGCGTATTGACGAGGGACTCCGCCGTTTCCGTCAGCTCCGCATCCGCAGAAAGACGGAGTTCCGGCGGCATCCGCTTTTGCGCGGCGGCATACTGCTGCCGGATGTGATTCACAAAATGCGGAAGACGCATCGGATAGGAAAAGCGCGCCGGAACTGAAACCGCAGACTCCCACTCTTCCCGGGTTGCCGCGAATCCCGTGTGTTTCCCGATTTCCATAGCAGCGGAGTACGAAGCGGCTGGATTTTTTTCCGGATTATACAAAGCCGGACGGCGGAGGAGTACCGCGAGCAAATGAATCTGCGCGTCGGAAAGCTGCGCCGGGGTACGACCGAACAGCGTGCGTGCAGCGGAACCGATACCTTCCGCCTGCATACCGAAAGGCACGGAATTCAGATACAGCTCCAGGATTTCTTCTTTGGAAAGCTTCGCTTCAATGCGCAGGGCCCGCCAGGCTTCCGCCGCTTTGACAGCCACTGTTACGGGCGCATCCGGCGCGCGGGGAAAAACCATGCGGGCAAGCTGCATGGAAATGGTGGAAGCCCCGCTTACCGTCCGGCCCGCCGATGCATTCTGGAACACCGCGCGGAACAACGCGCCGAAATCCACACCGCCGTGCCGGTAAAATCCGCGGTCTTCCGCCGCAATAAACACTTCCGCAATGCGGGGCGGGAGGGCGGAAAGCGCATACCATTCCCGCCGGAGGCCGTCCTCCAGCGCAAGCACCTGCACCAGACGCCCTTCCCGGTCGTATACCCGGGTACTGCACGGACGGCGGCGGAACTCTTCCAGCTGCGGAAAGGGAATCAGCGCCAGCGCGGTCCTTCCCGCAAGCCACAACAGGAAAAACCCGGCGGCACAGGACAGAAGGACGCGGAACGCGCGGCCTGCGGATTTCCCGCTCCGCTTATTCCGAAATGACAAAAACGGAACCCCCGGAACGGCCGAACACTTCCGGTTCATACATACATTCGGCTGTGGCGGAAGGCACCTGGAATTCCCCCTGCCTTACCGTGCGGAACAGGAATTCGACCTGCTGGTATCCGCGGCGGAAGGAATTCCAGAAGTAACGCACTTCATTGTCATAAATCTCACGGGCGGAAAGACCGTAGCTCCGCACCGCGGCAGACGGATTCTCCCCTTCCTCCGCTTCCATTTGGGCAAGCGCCGTTCCGGCAAACTGTTCCGTCGTGGCAAACGCCGCATTCAGCACTTCCGCGCCCGAAGGAACCGGAACGCGCAGGGCGACAAACGTGCGGTCCCGTGCCGTAGAAACCGTAGCCCGCGCCCGGTAAATCCTGCCGGCTTCCAACATGCCGTCCGTGACGGTTTCCCCGGTTTCCGTATCGGTGATATCCACAAAAACGCAGATTCCTTCATCCCGCGGAAACTGGTCTTCCGCTGCCAACGGATAGCGCATCGACACAGTGTAGAAAAGCGTTCCCCGTCCGTCTTTTTCCAGTTCCAGCGGGACTTCCGCCTCCGCCGGGATTCCGTCTTCCAGAAGCCCGTATACGGAGAACGTGCGGTCCTGCGGCTTTTCCCCCGCCCCGCGGAAAGAAGCGCTGAGGATTTCCTCCCCGTCCAAAACGGCACGCGCAGAAAAGTCCAAACTGTCCATCCGGTTCGCCGTAAGATAAGCAGCGACCGCTTCCAAAACCCGCGCCGTGGACGCCGTGTTTTTCCAGTAGCCGTTTCCCGCACGCTGGAGTTCCAGCAAATTGAACAGGAAGCGTCCGTTCATGCCGTCGGTAAAATCGAGCGCCGTAAAAAACTGCAAAAGCAGGGCGTTGGTTTCGGATGCGTCATAAAAATACGCCCATCCCGGCGAACAGAAAGACGGATCGGTGATGTCCGTCCCCCGCGTAGTCGGCCGGCAATGCGCACGGACTTCCGCCGCAATTTCTTCCGCCTTTTCCCGGTTGCCTGCCGAAAGGTACAGCAGACCGCACATGGCTTTTTCGGAAAAGCCCGCTCCCGGCATCCGATTCACAGCGTCAATCATCGGAACGGAAACAGGGTGCCCGAGTTTTTCCGCAACAAACAGGGAATACGCCTGGAAATACGGATTCCCGGCATAGCGCTCTTCTTTCCGCATATCCAGAATGTATGACAGGAGCGCTTCCGTATCCACACCGTCTGCCGGAATGCCTTTTTCCCGCGCCGCAGCCAGCAGTTCGGCAAAACGCAGCGTAGCCGGAAGGGAGGAAGACAAACCGCTCTTCCAGTACGGGAAACCGCCGTCCGCTTTTTGCAGCGGCGCCCATGCGCGGATTTCGGCAGCCACGGTCTCTTCCGGATCGGCCACTTCGCTTTCCAGACCGAACACACCGATATAGTCACCAAAGTACACCAGCGGAATCATTGCGGAGCAGCGCTGTTCAAGGCATCCGTACGGATACCGGAAGACGTAGTCAACGGCTTCTGCAAGCGTTCCCAACCGGGTGGGGTCCAGACGGACGGACAAGGCGGCGTCGTTTTCCGCCGTCACGCCGGAAGGCAGAACCAGGCTTTCCTGCACGGCTGCGCAGCTGTTTTCTTCCGGGCTGCCGGAGGAAACTTCGCCCGTCGTGGTCACTGTCTCGTAGACGGAAGGCCGGTCAATTTCCAGCGGCCGGATGATGCGTTCCTGCAGCGCATCGGATTCCACCGTGAAAGCAACTGTAACAAACCCGCTCTGTTCCGCCCCGATGTCAAAGAGAACCGGAACGGTACGCCCCGCAGGAACCGTAACCGTGCGCGACGCCGTTCCCCGGACGGACGCGCTGCCGGCCTTTTCAGCCGGATTTTCCGTTCCGCTGCGGAGTTCCAACGAAACAGTCATCGTATGATCCGTGCCGTCCAAATTGGACACCACAACGCCGAGATCGGAAACGTCATGCACCCGCAGGCGGCGCGGCAGAACATCCCGCACACTGAGCGGGTTATTTACAACCATTTGGCTTTCTTCCCATGCAAAACAGTCATCCCGCGCCCCGACGGCGGTTACCCGGTATTCCGTCAGGGTATCCGGCAATGTGAACGTACACACCGCCGTTCCGTCCGCGCCGGTGGTCAGCGCCGGCAAAAATACAGCGGTGGGATCAAAATTCTTGCGTTCGTCCATTTTTCCGCCGCCTTCGTCCCCGCCGTACAAATTGCGCACGTCATACGTAACTGGATCGATCAAACGTTCGCGCGAATCGCCGCCGTATACGCAGTTGGGGAACCGGCGTTGCTGATAGAAAAACGAAACCGGATCCGGCACATGGTAATTGATAAGATCCACCACGCCGCGGTCCACGGCCATCAGCGTCACTTCCGCGCCTTCTACCGGCGTTCCGTCTTTTTCCGTCGCCGTCAGCGTAACCGTCGCCTTTTCACCCGGCCGGTACAGCGTCTTGTCCGCCGAAATGCGGATCCCGAATTCCCGCGTTTCCGTACTCACGAGCAGTGCGGCCGCGCCGAAATACCCTTTCGGCTTATCCATGTCCGGCGTGGAAAAATCATGGTCAGGTTCTTTTGTACGCACAGAGTACGACGAAACCGTGACATACACGGCGGGAAGATATTCTTCGCGCACCGGAATTTCCAGCACAGTTGTAGGTTCCGTAAGATGCAAAAGCTGTTCGGAAAAAATCTCTTCGCGTTCCACCGTCAGCAGATACGTTCCGGAAGGCAGCGGACTTTGCAGCATTACGTGCGCGGTGTCTCCGGCAGAATAAAGCGTCTTATCGGGAAGCAGCGTAACCGACGTGGAAGAATCCCCGTAATAGTACGACCAGTCGGAACCGGAAACATAAAAACTCCGTTCGGTAACTGCCGTCCGTCCTTTGCTGTCCTGCGCGGAAAGACGGAGAATATATGCGCCGCCTTTTGGCGGAGTCACGGAAAAAGAGCCTTCCGCGGCAAGCGGAATTTCCGTTTCTTCTTCCGTGACCATTTCCCGCACATAACGGGTAATCAGATTCCCGTTCAGCCCCATTTGCTGTACTTTTTTCCAGTCTTCGCGCAAAAGTTCCGCGTGAATTGTCCGGTTTTCCAGTGCCGGAGGAAACGCGGAATCTGCCGGAACATTGCTTTCCGGCGTGGCGAGCGCAAACGAAAAAGACAACGCTTCGCCCTTGCGCGGGAAACCTTCCGTATTTTCCGGAGCGGAAAGCCCGATGTAAAACTGCGCCGGATGCACAACGGCAGAAGCCGACGCGCTGACAGCCTGTCCGCCTGCGTCCGTTACCGTCGATTCCAGCCGGTACAGGTACGGGCGGCCTTCCGTGTTTTCCCCGCCGGAAAGCTGGGATGCGGAAGTTTCCCCGCTTCCGTCCAGCACGCCGGTTTCGGTGGAAAGGGCGCGCCGGCCTTCATAACCCTGCTGCGGGCCGAAAAGGAAACCGTCAAAACGGTCTCCTTCCGCCCGGAACCATGTCGGCTCCCTGTACCAGTTTCCGCGCCAGGAAGCGCCGGCCAGGCTTCCGCCGCCCAGATAAGATGCGGAAACAGAAGCAGAAATCCGGTCGCCGCGGAAATATGTCAAATCCGCAACGGAACAGGCGCTGGCAAAACGCAGGCGTTCAAAATGCTCCACCCGGAATGTAATCAGCGTTGCATCCCCGGGATCTTCCCGCCAATAGCGGAGCCGGTAAGCGCCGGGCGCAATGTCCCGGGGAAGGACAAAGGAAGCGTCAAAACCGCCGCCCGCAGAAGTACTGCCGGAAACCGTGGACAGCGTTTCGCCTTTCCAACGGTCTTCCTCCACCGCAAGGTGGTACGGCCCGGAATAATTGGTATACGCACCGCGCTGCAAATTGCGGTCAATGCCGCGGACTTTCAGCGTTTCGCCGGGTTTATACAGGCCGCGGTCGGTAAACAGGAACGTTACCTGCTCCGCACGCACGGCATCCCGCAGGGAACCGATCGCCGCGCCCGTCCCCCACACGCGGTTTCCGCCCGCGCCGCTCAGATCCGTCACTACCGTATCGCCGTCTTTTTCCGCGCGCAGATACACACCGGACTCCCAGACGGGATGTGCAAGAACTGCCTGCTGGAACCCGGAAGAAGGGGAAGAAAAATCGAGGACGGCAAACCCCTGCGCATCGGTAACAGCCTGCATACAGGGATTGTCCAGCGCAACCTCTTCGGCATCTGTAAGCGTTTCACCGGAAACATATACGGAAACAACCGCGCCGGGCACCGGTTCGCCCGAAGAAAGACTGCTGACCAGAACCACTGCCCGGTTAAAGGCACAGCGTGCGGTAATGGCAAGATCTGTAACCTGGATAACCTGCTCATTCCGGTACACATAGGGTTCGTCATCCGACCAGCGGGAAGTACAGAAAATTCCCGCGTTGAACTGTACCGCACCGGAAAATTTCCCGTTCCGTTCCGTCAGGAACGGGCGCAAATCCACCGGCTGTAAAATCCGCGTATTCTCCGGAATTTTGTCCGGATCCAACCTCGTCTGTACGGCTTTCCACGCCTGCGGGCCGGTCACTGCCTGGACCGTAAAGAAAGAGCCGGAAAGCACATTTTGGTATTCAAAAACCAGCTTCGGTTCAAACTGCGATTCCAGAATACCGGCGCCATAGTTTTTGAATGCTGCGTAACTTGCAGCCTCCGGAACCCGGACGCTCCGCAAACCGGTAGACACGGCTATCACCCGGCCGTAAACATCGGTAATTTCCCCTTCCAAAGAAATCCGGTACGTCTGCCCGAAGTCTACCGGCAGACCGTGTACGCGGATCCGGTTCCCGGAAACCAGCAGATTGTCCGCCCCGGTCTCCATCGGCGGTTCCGTCCGTACCGTAAGCGCGGACAAATCCGTGTCTCCGGCAATGCGGTGCGAAAAAAGAAAATCCACAGGGTGTTCCTGTTCGCCGCCGGATACGCCCGGCGACATGGAAATCAGGGTAAACGGACGGAGCGTATGGAACGAGCGGCTTTGGTCTTCCGTGGTAGGAAGCGCATCTTTTTCCGCACGCGCACCGGATTTAAGCGTAATGCGGATTTCCGCATTTTCCGGCGGATCTTTTTTCAGGGCAGCCAGCAAAAGTTCCGGCCGGTTTCCGTCCGGGCGCGAAATGCTGAACGCCAGCGGAATTCCTTCCTGCTCCGTCCCCGGATCCGTTTCCGGCTGATTTTCCCCGCCTGCATTCAGCGGAAGCGTTTCCCCGCCTTTCGCAGCGGATTCCGGGAAAGCCAGAATTTCAAGAGAAGAATGGATGATTCCGGGATCCACCGGATATGAAAACAACAGGGCAACCGAACGCGCGTCTTCCGGCGGAACATCGTCCGGATCTACATAACCGCCGGTCTGCACCGTTTCATAGCCGGGAATCACATTGAGGAAAGCCAGTTCTTCCGTGCGGAATGTGTACGAAAGCTGTCCGGAAACCGGCGTACCGTCGGACGCGGTAATATCCGGCGAAACCGTCACCCGGTATTCCCGCTGCGGGATTACCGCTTCCGAAGAATCAAAACACAGCAGGCTGGTTCCATACCAGCGGTAAACGCCCTGCAAAGGCGGTTCGATTTTCATGTATTCCGAAACGCCGGACGGTTTGCCGAGCGAAGCCAGCGGGACAACGGGCTTGGAAAACTGAACGAACACCGAAGGATACTTCACCGCAGAAGGGAGTTCGCCCGCAGGCTGCATATCGAGGATATACAAATCCGTATCCTCCGCGTCTTTTTGCGCCGCCGGGCAGGCGGAAAAAAGCAGAACGGCGCAGGCAAAACCGAA
Source organism: Candidatus Avitreponema avistercoris (assembly GCA_017694555.1). Classification (GTDB taxonomy): domain Bacteria; phylum Spirochaetota; class Spirochaetia; order Treponematales; family Treponemataceae; genus Avitreponema; species Avitreponema avistercoris. The sequence continues at coordinate 13,316 of JADIMS010000083.1, read as the reverse complement.
AGCAGAAAAAAGGCGGAACAGGGATTTCATCAGCGATCCTCCTCGCCCTATTCTATCCGGCTTCACCCGTACAGACAAGCCGTTTTTTCCCGCCGTCCTGCGGCGGATATACCAATACCCGGTATGCCTCTACAAAATGTCGATATGTTCCCCGCCCAGCGCTTTATTCATGCTGCGCACCGCGCAGAATTTCCCGCACATGGAACAGGTATCGTCGTGTTCCGGACTGCGGGCGGCGCGGACGGCTTTTGCGGTTTCCGGATCCAGCGCGCATGCCCACTGCCCTTCCCAGTCCAGCTTCCGCCGGGCCTCCGCCATCCGGTCATCCTGCTCCCTTGCGCCGCGGACGCCTTTTGCGATATCCGCCGCGTGCGCTGCAATTTTACTGGCAATGATCCCCTGCTTCACGTCCTCCACATCCGGCAGCGCCAGGTGTTCCGCCGGCGTCACATAACACAAAAACGCTGCGCCGGACATCGCGGCAACCGCACCGCCGATCGCCGCCGTAATGTGATCGTAGCCGGGCGCAATATCCGTTACCAGCGGCCCGAGCACATAAAACGGCGCGCCGCGGCAAAGCGTCTGCTGGATTTTCATATTGGCGGCAATTTGATCCAGCGGCATATGGCCGGGGCCTTCCACCATCACCTGCACATCTTTTGCCCAGGCCCGTTCCGTCAGTTCCCCAAGCCGCACAAGCTCTTCAATCTGGCACACATCGGAAGCATCGGCCAGACAACCCGGACGGCATGCGTCGCCCAGCGAAATGGTCACATCATATTCCCGGCAAATATCCAGAATCTCGTCGTAATATTCATAAAACGGATTCTCCCTGCCGGTCATGCACATCCAGGCAAACACCAGAGAACCGCCGCGCGAGACGATATTCATTTTCCGCTTTTGCGTCCGGATCTGCTCAATTGTTTTGCGCGTAATGCCGCAATGCAGCGTCACAAAATCCACGCCGTTTTCTGCGTGCAGCCGGACAACATCCAGAAAATCCTGCGCCGAAAGCGTATCCAAATCCCGCTGGAAATGGATGACGGAATCGTACACCGGAACCGTACCGATCATGGCAGGGCATTCCGCCGTCAGTTTTTTGCGGAACGGTTCGGTGTCGCCGTGGGAAGAGAGATCCATCACCGCATGCGCGCCCAATTCAACGGCAGCCATCACTTTCTGCATTTCGACGCCGTAATCCTTGCAGTCGCGCGAAACGCCGAGGTTCACGTTGATTTTTGTCCGCAGCATCGAGCCGACGCCTTCGGGATTCAGGCACGTATGATTCCTGTTGGCGCAGATCACCACCTTTCCTTCCGCCACGAGCGGCAAAAGCTCTTCCGCGGTCATACGCTCTTTTTCTGCAACTGTCTTTAATTGCTCCGTTACAATTCCCTTCCGGGCTGCTTCCATCTGGGTCGCGTAATTTCCCATGCGGTTCCTCCGTTTCCTTTGCGGGATATGCGGGCGATGATACCCGGTACCCCGGAAAAAATCAAGGAACCGGAACAGCCCGCTTTCCGGCAAAACACACCGGCGGGTACAACCCTTGCCGAAAACGCGCGCCCGGTATATACTGGTTTCATGTCCATTAACTGTGGTATTGTCGGGCTTCCCAACGTGGGCAAGTCCACCATTTTTTCGGCCCTGACCTCGGCTCCGGCGGAGGCCGCCAACTATCCGTTCTGCACCATCAATCCCAACGTGGGAATCGTGGATCTGCCGGATTCCCGGCTGGATTTTCTGGCGGAAAAATTTTCCCCCAAACGGAAAATCCCGGCCACGGTCGAATTCGTAGACATTGCCGGTCTGGTCAAAGGCGCATCCAAAGGCGAAGGCCTCGGCAACCAGTTTTTGGCAAATATCCGGGAAGTGAATGTCATTGCGCATGTCGTGCGCTGCTTTGAAAATCCGGACGTCATCCACGTGAACAACAAGGTTGATCCCGCGGACGACATCGAAACCATCAATATCGAGCTTGCCCTTGCCGATTTGGAAACCGTAAACAAGCGCCTGGAAAAAGCCGGGCGCGCCGGACGCCTGATGGGCAAAGAAGAGCAGAAAAAATCCGCCGCCCTGGTTTCTGCGCTGGAAAAAATCCGGCCGCTGCTGGAAGACGGCCGCCCGGCGCGGATGGCGGCGCTGACGGAAGCCGAAGAAGAAGCCGTTGCGGACTGCCACCTGATTACCAAAAAACCGCAGCTGTACGTCTGCAACGTAGACGAAGCCGGCGCGGCGAAAGGCAACGCGTATTCGGAAACCGTAAAGAAAACCGCGGCCGCCGAAAACGCCGGCGCGGTGGTCATTTGCGGTAAATTTGAAGCGGATCTGGCCGAAATGGACGATCCGGCGGAACGGGCCGCTTTTTTGGGCGAACTGGGACTGGAAGAAAGCGGTCTGGCCGTACTGGCACGGGAAGTTTACCGGCTGATGGGGCTGCGCACGTTTTTCACGGCCGGCGAAGACGAATGCCGCGCCTGGACCATCCATGCCGGTGACACAGCCCCGAAAGCCGCCGGCGTAATCCACAGCGATTTTGAACGCGGATTCATCAAAGCCGAAGTGTACGCATTCCAGGATCTTGTCAGCTGCGGTTCGGAAGCGGCCATCAAAGCCGCCGGGAAATACCGCATGGAAGGCAAAGAATATATCGTACAGGACGGCGACGTCATGTTCTTCAAATTCAACGTCTGAACCGTTTGCAGGACGGACGGTTCCCGCAGCCGCTCCGCCTATCCCATTCTGATCTGAGGAGGATCCCGATGAAAAAAGCATTTCCCGCTGTATTGTGCATGTGCGCCGCATTCCGGCTTTCCGCACTGGGCGGCATGGAAGAAGCGCCCGTTTACCCTGTGCCGGACGGCATGGAGCTGGTCTGGTCGGATGAATTCGGCACGGACGGCGCCCCGGATCCTGCGCGCTGGGATTATTCCCTGGGCGGAAACGGCTGGGGAAACGGCGAACTGCAGAATTACACGGACAGCCGGGATAATTCCTGGATCAAAGACGGACGGCTTTTTATCGCCGCGCGCAAAAACGACGGCAAGTGGACCAGCGCCCGCCTGAAAACCCAGTTCCTCGGCGACTGGAAATACGGCTACTTTGAAATCCGCGCCAAGCTGCCTGCCGGACGGGGCACATGGCCCGCCATCTGGATGATGCCGATGCTTGACACATACGGCGGATGGCCGCGTTCCGGGGAAATCGACATCATGGAGCACGTAGGTTTCGACGAAAACGTCATCCATCACAGTCTGCATTCCCGCGACCTGAACCACCGGAACGGCAACCAGATTACCGCAAGCGTCCGGATAGACCGCGCCGTCAACGCCTTCCACACCTATGCGCTGGAATGGGATCCGCAGTTTATCCGCTGGCTGGTGGACGGCAGGGAAACATTCCGCGCCGAAAATCCGGGTACGGGTAACGGTGCATGGCCGTTTAACATTCCCTTCTATTTAATCCTCAACGTAGCCATCGGCGGGGAATGGGGCGGCCAGCAGGGCATCGACAGCGGGCTGAAACGGGCTGTGATGGAAGTAGACTACGTGCGTGTGTACCAGCGCCCGGAAACTGCGGAAAACACAGCCGGAGAATAAACGGAAGCGCAACCCAAAAGAGGGCGTAAGTTTCCTGTTTTCCCGGATATACAAGGACAGAAGGTGAACAGCGCAGAATAGCGCGCACCATCCTGCATATTCCGGAGGAAATATGAAACACGCCCTTTTTCCTTTTTCTGTACGCAGCGCTTCCGCACGGACAGCCGCCGCACGCAGCGCATTTATCCGGTACATCCGGGCCTGCGCGTCCGTGCTTCTGTCCGCCGCCCTGATTTCCTGCCGCCCGGTTCCGGATGCAGGCGGGGACACGGAAATCACGCTGGTCACCTACAACGCGCAAACCTTTTTTGATTCCGTGACGGAAGGCAGCGAATTCCGGGAATTCCGGAAGGCAGACTGGAACGAAGGCCTGTACCGCACGCGCCTGGAACGGCTGGCCGGAACGCTTTCCGCCGCCGCGGCTATACCGGATACGGAAGAAAAACCGGCTGCATCCGGGTTAACGGAATTTTTACAGTCCCTGCGCCGTTTTGCAGCGGCCGGACGGAAACTCCCCGACATTGCCGTCCTGCAGGAAATCGAAAACGAAGAAGTCCTGCGCGACCTGACGGCTTTTTTACCGGTTCCGGACTTTTACCCGCACATCCTGTTTGTCCCGGCGGGAAAAGGCAGCGCATTCTCCACCGGCATTCTGTCGGTTTTTCCGGTCGCTTCATGCACCATTCACAGCATACAGGACAAAAGCGGCGTTTCCCTGCGCCCTGCGGCGGAAGTCCTGCTGGAAACCGGCAGCGGGCCGCTCGTCCTGTTTGCCGTCCATTGGAAATCCAAAAGCGGGAATAACGGCAGCCGCGGCATACGGGCTGCACAGGAAGAAGTCCTCGCCGCGCGTATCCGCGTTTTGCAGCGGATGAAACCGGACGTCCCGTTCCTGGTATGCGGGGACTTTAACCAGCAGCCGGAAGAATTCACGCAGCTGCGCAGCCTCCGCTGCGCCTGGGATTTCCTGCCTGCCGGCGCCGGCACGTATTTCTGGCGGGGGAACTGGGAAAAAATCGACAACATTTTCGTTTCCGCCCATTTTACGCCGGGACTGGAAAGCGGCGCCAACCGCTTCCGGATTGCCGGAGACGGCGGTTTACAGGACAGGGACGGCGCGCCCTATGCATTCCGGATTCACACCGGGCAGGGATTCTCCGACCACCTGCCGCTTGTGTTCCGTTTCCGTTACACAACCCCGCAGCCGAGCGAAGCCAGAAAACCGGCCGCATTGCCGAACAGCACCGCTTCCAGTTTGTCTTCCGGCAAACCGAGCGTCCCGATACGGGCCAATTCCTTTTCGTGATTCCACATCGGAAAATCCGAACCGAACAGAAAGCGTTCGTACCCGTGCTTTTCCATCAGCCGGCGGGCATCCGGAACAGGAAGCTTCCACAGCGTACTGGACGTGTCAAACCACAGGTCCTTTCCGGCAAGGTATTCATAGGCTTCATCCCACTGCGTGTAGCCGCCGAAATGCGCGGCAATCACCGTCAAATCCGGATGCTTTTCCAGCACGCGGGCAATCCGCTTCGGCCCGGAATAATCGTAGCGGATGTCCCCGGCATGAAAAAGGACAGGCATCCGGTAATGCGCCAGAATGTCGTATACGGGATCCATTCCCGGCGCATCCGCCTGGAACGCCTGGAAATCCGGATGCAGCTTGATGCCCCGCAGGCCGGCTTCCCTGATGCGCCGTACTTCCGCCTCGGTTCCGGGAAAATCCGGATGCAGCGTACCGAAACCCACAAAACGCTTTTCCGCAGAAATCTCCGAAATGATGAAATTATTGATGGACTCCACCTGCGAAGGTTTTGTAGCGGTGGAATGCACGATGTACTTCACCACACCGATTTTTTCCCCGTTTTCCACCAGTCCGCCGGCCGTTCCGCGGCTGCTCATATCAATATGGTAAAAATTCCCGATAGCCTGCACAGCCTTTCCGGCAATTTTCTCCGGATAAATATGCGCATGAAAATCAATAACCTTCATTCCGGACGATCTCCCTGCCGGTATTTTGCCGTTTTTGTACCTTTTTTTCAATATTTCCCTTTTCCGCCGGTTCCTTCTTTCTTTCCCTTTTCAATCCGCCGCCGTTCGGATATAATGCATTCTGCAACTATCAATTTGAAGGAGTTATTGGATGGAATTTCTCTGGGAGGGCTTTTTGGCCATAACCTGGAAACAGGCTGTCATGTTCCTCATCGGCGGCGTGCTGATCTATCTTGCAATCCGGAAAGACTACGAACCGGCGCTGCTTTTACCGATGGGATTCGGCGCGATTCTGGTCAACATGCCCCACAGCAGCGTCATCAACCATGTGGTCGAAGGCGCGGGCGAAGTCAACGGCGTCATCGAGTGGATGTTCAATGTCGGGATTGACGCAGCCGAAGCCATGCCGATCCTGCTGTTCATCGGCGTAGGCGCTATGATTGATTTCGGGCCGCTCCTGGCAAAACCCACGCTCTTCCTGTTCGGCGCAGCCGCCCATCTGGGGATTTTTGCCACGCTGTGCATTTCGATTCTGGCAGGCTTCTCCCTGAAAGACGCGGCCGCCATCGGCATTATCGGCGCGGCAGACGGACCGACGGTTATCCTGTTTTCGCAGATTCTGCAAACCAAATATCTGGGCGCCATTACCGTCGCGGCGTATTCCTACATGGCGCTGGTGCCCATCATCCAGCCTGCGGCAATCCGGCTGGTCACCACAAAAAAAGAGCGTTCCATCCGTATGGAATACAAGCCCGGGGAAGTCTCGCAGACCGCCAGAATCCTCTTTCCGATTCTCATTACGCTGGTCACAGGCTTTACGGCGCCGGAAGCCGCAGCCCTTGTCGGCTTTTTGATGTTCGGCAACCTGATCCGGGAATGCGGCGTGCTGCATACGCTGTCCGACACCGCGCAGAACGTCCTGTCCAACCTGATTACCCTGCTCCTCGGCATCACGATTTCCTTCACGATGCAGGCGGAAGCCTTTGTCCGCACGGAAACCCTGCTGATTATGCTGCTCGGTTTGTGCGCGTTCATCATCGATACGATGGGAGGCGTACTGTTCGCCAAATTCCTCAATCTGTTCCTGAAGCACAAGATTAACCCCATGGTAGGCGGCGCAGGAATTTCGGCTTTCCCCATGTCTTCCCGCGTAGTGCAGAAAATGGCGCTGAAGGAAGACCCGCAGAATTTTATCCTGATGCAGGCAGCCGGCGCCAACGTGTCCGGCCAGGTAGCTTCGGTTGTGGCGGGCGGCGTCCTGATCCAGCTTCTCGCCCCGTACATCTGACAAAACGGAATAAAGGAGTTTTTTATGCCGGATATTATGATTGGCCTGAACATCCTGTGGCGCGGTATGCTGAGTATGTTCGTCACAATGGCGGTTATCCTCTGCCTGACCATCGTCCTGACAAAAGTGACGGCAAAAAAGAAACCGGACGGCAGCCAGGACTGACGGTACAGCCCGCGCGCAGGACTCCGCCCGGAGCGGCGTATCCTGTGTGCGGGGTAATTAAATGAAGGGAAGAAAGATAAAAGTACAGCGGAACCGGAATTTCCCTGTAAGGGGAACCGGCGGGCAGAAACGCCTTCTGCCGGACAATGGGCCCACCAGGACTTGAACCTGGGACCAACGGATTATGAGTCCGCAGCTCTGACCAACTGAGCTATAGGCCCGCTTTTTCCAAAGTCCGTTTATTGTAGTCAAAAAGGCGGAAGCACGTCAAGGGAACACCGGCAGGCAGGCGCAGCGCTTTTCAATGCCTTTCCCCGCGGCTTCCGCTTTTTTTTCCGTCTGCGGAATCCAGCCTTACGGTCAGGGCGCGCCCGCAGTCCAGCTTCCCGCGTTTTTCACTTCACAAAACCGCAGAAACGCCGTATACTCTCTATATATTTCCATTTTACGGGGTTGCTATGGTTATTCTTACCCTCAACTGCGGAAGCTCTTCCGCAAAATATCAGGTATTCGACTGGGAAAACAAAGATGTGCTGGCGTCCGGCGTCGTCGAGCGGGTCACGCAAACCGGCGGAAGCATTTCCCATAAGGCAAAAGGGAAGCCGGAATACGTAAAGGAACAGGAGTGCCCGGATCATACGGTTGCCGTCCAGCTCATCATCAAAACGCTGACCGATCCGGAAGCCGGCGTGATTTCGGATATGTCGGTGATCGGCGCCGTCGGCCACCGCGTGCTGCATGGCGGCGACAAATTCACCAAATCGGTGATTGTTACGCCGGAAGTACTGGAAACGTTCCGCGAAGTGCAGGATCTCGGCCCGCTGCATAATCCGGCCAACATCATGGGAATCGAAGCCGCGCAGAAAGTCCTGCCGGATGTGCCGCACTGCGCCGTCATGGATACCGCCTGGCACCAGACCATGCCCGACTCCAGTTTTATGTACGCCGTTCCCTATGAATGGTACGAAAAATACAGCGCGCGCCGTTACGGTTTCCACGGCACCAGCTTCCTGTATACGGCAAAACGCGCTTCCGTCCTCCTGCACAAGAAACCGCAGGACACCGACGTGATCATCGCCCACATCGGCAACGGCGCTTCCATGTGCTGCGTGAAAAACGGCGTCTGCTTTGACACGTCGATGGGCATCACGCCGCTGGAAGGACTTGTTATGGGAACCCGTTCCGGCGATGCAGATCCGGCGCTGGCATTTTACATCATGCGCAAGACCGGCATGAGCGTACAGGAAATCGATACAGCCCTCAACAAAAAATCCGGCTTGCTCGGTCTCACCGGCAAATATGCGGACCGCCGGGACGTCATTGCGGCACGGGATGCCGGCGATCCCCGCGCAGACCTTGCTTTCCGCGTAGAAACGTACCGGCTGCGCAAATACATCGGCTCCTACATTGCCGCAATGGGCAAAATGCCGGACGCGCTGGTGTTTACCGCAGGCGTGGGCGAATTCAGCTGGCCGGTCCGCGAAGAGGTGGCCAAAGGACTGGAGCACCTCGGTATCCGGCTGGATCCGGAAAAAAACCGGATGGCCTGCACCCGCAATGCCGAAACCTGCATCAGCACGGATGACTCGCCGGTGAAGATTTTCGTAATTCCCACGGACGAAGAGCTCGTGATGACCGAAGACGCCTACGCGCTCATGAAAGGGACGTACGACGTCCACACCAATTTCACGTACACGTTCCAGTCTCCGGACTATGTGAACAAGGCGCGGGCGGAAGGCTTGAAGCGGGATTTGGAAAAAAACCCGAAGCTGGCTTCCATCCTTGCCAAACCGTAAGCGTCCGCCTGCCCGCAGCTAAACCGGAAACGGCGCACAGGCAAAACGGATACAGGCAAAAAAACACCTGCCCTTTCCGGCAGGTGTTTTTTTTACAGCCGTTATTCCGGCCTGGAGGAAGCAGAATCCCGGTTTTCATCCGGGCGGCGGGAAACTTTTTTCAGCAGCCGCCGCAACAGTCCGGCACGCCCCCAGGCAAGCCAGTAAATCCCCGCCAGCACCAGTACGGCAGGAATACCGCACACCGCGGCGTACAGCAGAACGATAAACATATCCGCAAAGAATTCCACGGCGCCCGCCAAAAAGCCGCTGAATTTTTCACTCATGCGGGGAAAACGGAATCCGCTCTCCGTGGTATGGGAAGGCAGACGGCCGAAAATATCGATACGGGCGTACTCGATTTGTCCCTCGAGCCGGTTCATCTGTCCCTGCATACTTTCCAGCTCTGCCGTCACGTCGTTGATTTCACTTTCGATACGCAGCAGATCCTCCATATCCGACGCGCGCGCCAAATAGGTTTCCAGCCGTTCCAGCAGCGTGCGCCGGGTGGACAGCCTCGTCTCCAGGTCATAAAACTGTTCGCTGACGTCCCGGCTGGAAATATTTTTTGTTTCCGCCGTTCCCAGCGAAGCCGTTGCCGCCATCGCTTCATGAAAACGCGCCTGCGGAACGTGCGCGGTTACCGAAACCCCGGTAGTGGTTTCCGCGGATGAAGAAATATACCCTCCGTGCGCCTGCACCCATTCTTCTACGGCAGCCGAAAAATCCGCCAGGCTCTTTACCGTGAATTCCAGGCTGCCGGTGTAAACCAGTTTCCGTTCCTGTCCGGAAGGCAGGTCGCCGGATGCAGCAAACAGGCCTGCATCCGCCGCAGCCGCAGGCGCAGCAGCGGAACGGACCGCAAGCTTTGCGGCCGGAGCCGACTGCACAAACGCCACCGATTCTTCCGTTACGCTGTCCGCAGCAAAACCGGCCGTTCCCGCAGCCCCGCGGGAACAGGACACAGCCAAAACCGCGGCCGCAGCCAGCGCCGCCCCGAAGCAAATTACAGTCCGCATACGCACTGTTTTCCTCCTGTTTTTCCGGATCAGCGGATAAGCGTCAGCGTACCGGAAACCAGCTGTTCCGCCGCATCCGTACCGCACAATGCACGCACCAGGGCAGCCGCAAATTCCAGCGACACGCCGGGGCCGCGGGCGGTAATCAAATTCCCGTCCACAACAACACGCTCCTGACGCACGGATTCCCCGGCGGCTTCGCATCCCGGATAACAGGTCCAGGAACGGCCTGCGGTCAGCCCCCACTTGGCAAGCGCATGGGCAGGCGTAGCGCAAATGGCGCCGAGCAGCCGGTTTTCCTTCAGCTGGCGGGCCGCCATTTCCCGCAGCGTATCTGAAGCGGAAATGTTTGCCGCGCCTTTCAGTCCGCCGGGCAGGACAAGCAAATCCGGCAGGGTACCGCATACTTCATCCAACACACCGTCGCATACCACCGTCACGCCGTGCGAAAGCACCGGCTCCTTTGTATCCAGACCGATCAACCGGGCGTCCGCTCCGGCGCGGCGCAGAAAATCCAAAGGCGCAATTGTTTCGATTTCTTCCGAACCGTTGGCCGCAATTACATACGCAGTTTTCATAAAACCCCCCTGTTATTGAAGGAAAGAATGTGTATAATCAACCAATCATACCGGCAAAAGGTAACATACAATCCGGCCGCGGGCAAGGAGAAAACATGACGCTGCGCAATCTGCATACGCACACCACATTCTGCGACGGAACGGCTTCCCCCGGGGAGATGGCGGCAGCCGCACGGAAAGCGGGATTTTCCGCGCTGGGATTCTCCGCGCACCTTGCATGGCCGTTCGCTTCCGGATGGCACATCGCCCCGGACCGTATCCCTGCCTATCAAAGCGGAGTACGCGCGCTCCGCAGACAATACGCCGGACAAATGGAAATTTTCTGCGGGTTTGAAGCGGATTACCTGCGCGGCACGCTGTTTCCCGACCGGCGCGTGCTGGCCGGTTTTGCCCCGGATTTCCTCATCGGATCGGTGCATTACGTTCCGGCGGAAAAAAAAACGCCCGCGCCCCTGCTCACCGTGGACGACAAAACGGAAAATGTGGCGCGCTGGCTTACGGAATGTTTTGAAGGGAACGCGCGGCGGGCGGTAAAGGCGTATTTCCGGGCGGTGCGGGAAATGGCGCTGACCTGCCGGTTTGACGTCATCGGGCACGCCGACCTCATCAAAAAGCGGAACCGGGAACTTGCGTTCTTCCGGGAAAGCGACAGCTGGTACCGGGCGGAAATCCGCAAAACCGTACAGGCCATCGCGCGCAGCGGGAAAACCGTAGAAATCAACACCGGCGGCATTGCGCGCGGCGCGACCGACAGCGTATATCCGTCGGAAGAAATGCTCCGGCTGCTGTACCGGGAAGGCGTGCCGGTCACCATCAGTTCCGATGCGCATGAACCGGGGACTGTGGCCGCCGCATTTGACGAAGCCGTGTCCGCAGCCGGAAATGCCGGCTACCGCCGGATCCTGCACCTCACGGAACAGGGCTGGAAGGAATTTCCGCTCCGCTGAAGCGGCGGCAATCAGCGGTTACGGCGTTCGTCGGCGCTCTGGCATTCCACGCACATCAGCGCATAGGGAATCGCTTCCAGGCGTTCCTCCGGGATTTTTTTCCCGCACTTCAGGCAAACGCCGTATTTTCCCGTCTCGATCCGGCTGAGCGCAGAATCAATCAGACGCATCCGTTTCAAATCCTTGGCGCCCAAAGACTCCAGCATTTTCCGGTCTATATCATCAGCGGCGATATCCACGGAATCCTTGGGATCCACGCCCTCTACAATCGCCTGAAAATCCTCGTTATTGGCAGCCAGGGAGTCAACAATTTCTTTTTTCATCTTTATCAAGGACGCTTTCATTTTTTCCATAAATTCTTTTTCCATACGGCCAAACCTCTCCAGTTGACAAAGATATTGAATGTTCCTAGAATTATACGTATATCGTTCTGAAAAAGCAATTTAATTTTTCTGTTATTTTTTCGGAGGAACCGTGGCGAAAGAGGAAGCTATCGAAGTCGCCGGCACAGTGAAAGAATCTCTGCCGAACACCATGTTCAGGGTGGAACTGAAAAACGGGCATCTGATTCTGGCTCATTTGTCCGGAAAAATGCGCAAGCATTATATCCGCATTGTCCCCGGCGACAGCGTGAAAGTCGCCCTTTCCCCCTATGATCTGAGCCGGGGCCGCATCATTTACCGGGAAAAGTAACCGCGCGCCGGTCACGCGCCGCTGTCCCCTCCGTCTTTGTTCCGGCGTGACCGCCACATTACCGCAACCGCTGTAACCACATTGGACAGGCTGCTGCCGAAAAGCGCCAGGCAGAGCACAAGCCCGAAAATCCCGAAAAAGATTGCGTAGCGGAACAGCACCAGCGACAGGAGAAGCCCCAGTACATTGCGGATCAGCATTTGCAGGCCTTCTTTGAAGGTGTACGTGCGGCGCGTCCTGCCGCTTTCATCCGTGCGCCGGTTTCCGGAACCGTAATAGCCGAAGCCGAACGGCCCGAACCAGGACCAGCCGTAATTCCCGTAACCGCTTCCGTTTTCCCCGGCGCGGTCATAGTCCGACGGGCCGTAAGACCACGGTCCGTAGCCGTACTCCGTACCGAAGCCTTCGTCCTGCCCGTACATACTTTCCCCGCGGTCGTAGGCTGCCCGTTTTTCCGGATTCCCGAGCACGGAATAGGCTTCCCCGACTTTTTTAAACATTTCTTCTGCTTCCCGGTTGCCCGGATTCCGGTCAGGGTGGTATTGGAACGCTTTTTTCCGGTATGCCTTCTTTATCGTTTCCTCATCGGCCTCTTTCGGCACACCGAGGATCTCGTAATAGTCGCCGGTCATCACAATCCTTCAGTCAGTCTTGTTTCAGGATTACCCACAGCGCACCGCTGCCGCCGTCTTCTTTGGCGGCCTGCCCGAAGTCACCGGCAAACGGGTTCCGTTCAAGATAAGACCTGACAACAGAAAATAACACAGGTTGCCCTTCGGAGTGAAGTCCCTTTCCGTGCACAATCAGGATTTTCCGCAGTCCTTTTTGCCGGCATTCCCGGAAAAAGGAATCCAGCGAATGTTCCGCTTCTTCCTGCGTCAATCCGTGCAAGTCCAGCTTTGCTTCCGGCTGCATGGCTTTCAGGCGGCGGCGCTGCTCTGCCCGGCGGCGGATGGATTCCGTCCGGGATACCGGCTCCGGTTCCGCATCTTTATCCTGGACGCCGTAGCGGTTCAGCCATAAATCCAGCGGATGTATGGCAGGCTGCGGTTTGCCGTCCGCCTTTTTATTTTTCCCGGAATTCCCGGAAGGACGGGGTGCAGAACCGTGCGCCTGCATCCCGCCGGGCAGATTATCCGGGGTCTGCGGGGTTCCGCCGTTTTTTTCCCATTTTTCCAAAATATCACCGAAATTCATTCA
>JADIMS010000082.1 GCA_017694555.1 Candidatus Avitreponema avistercoris | reverse complement strand
GCTCAACGATCCGACCACGCCGCTTTTAAACCGGGCCGTAGACGCCAGTTATCCGCCGGCTTCTACATTCAAGATTCTCATGTCAACTGCGCTGATGGAAGAAAAAGCGATTCCCCGTGACAAAGAAATTGACTGTCCCGGCCATATCGAATACGGCGACCGTATTTTCCGCTGCCATATCCGGGGAAGAGGGCACGGCCCCATCGCCATGCAGGATGCGCTCGCCCAGTCGTGCGACATTTACTACTGGGTGGCTTGCCGCGATTACCTCGGTATTGAACGCATTGTTTCGTACGCCCACGAATTCGGTTTCGGTTCGCCGGCGGAAATTGACCTGCCCAGCCAGGCTTCCGGTTTTGTGCCGACCCCCCAGTGGAAACAGCGGCGCTACCACGAAAAATGGCTGGGCGGCGATACAATGAATATGTCCATCGGCCAGGGATTTACACTGGTTTCCCCCTTGCAGCTGGCAAATGCCGTAGCCATGGTGATCAATGACGGGACCATTTACCGGCCGCACTTGCTGAAGGAAATCCGCAATCCGGCGGATAACCAGGTGGAACACATTGCGGCGCCGGAAATTCTGCGGACCAGCAATATTTCCCCGGAAACATTCGCCCAGGTGCGGGAAGATATGCGCTATGTCATCACCGACGGAACCGTGGCGCTGGTTATGCGGAACCGGGCTGTGCAAATCGCCGCGAAAACCGGAACCGCCGAAGTAGGCTATCAGGACCGCTGGCATTCCTGGCTGGCGGCTTACGGTCCGTACGATGCGCCGGCTGAGGAAGCGGTTGTGGTGGCGGTGATTGTGGAAGCCGAAAACACCTGGGAATGGTGGGCGCCGTACGCAACAAACATCATTTTTCAGGGGATTTTCGCCAATCAGGATTATGAAGAAGCGGTGGACGCCCTCGGATACCGTTATCTGATGAACCGTCCGCGCGGACGGCAGGAGTAAAACAAACGCGGGTTCCGGATATTCCGGCCGCAGACAGGGAATACGGACAGGAATTATGGCTTTTAAATTCAGAAAATTCACGCACTTCGATTTTGCCCTGTGTTTTTCCGTTCTGGCCCTGACGGTAACAGGCATTCTGTTCATTTACTCGTCCGGCGTCAACTCATCCGGTGTATCCGTTTCCAATGAATATCTGAAGCAAATCCTTTGGGCGGTCAGCGGATTTGCCATCCTGCTGTATATTTCCGTCAACGATTACCGCCGGATTGCAGACCGCACGCTGCTTCTTTTTGTGATTACCGTTGCGGTACTGGTTTACACACGGATTTTCGGGCGCTATGTCAACGGCGCGCGGAGCTGGATCGGTATCGGTGAACTGGGTATCCAGCCGTCCGAATTTTCAAAAATCCTGTATATCCTGTATCTGGCGCATTATCTGGATATTTCCGAAAAAACCGAAAAGCCTTTTGTCCGCTTTGTCAAAGCCGGCGTGATCATGCTTGTCCCGATGGCGCTTATCCTTTCCCAGCCGGATCTTGGCACCAGTTCCGTATTTTTCCCCATATTCCTGACTATCTGCCTGCTTGCCGGTCTTCCGCTGCGGTATATCGTCATGGTGTTCCTGTTCGGCGTATGCACAATTCTGTTTACGATTCTTCCGTATTGGGATGATATTGTACTCGGACGGTCGCTGGCCGTTATGCGCGTTTTCACGGACTCCAAAATCACGCTGATTACAACCATTATCCTTTCTTCCGTTCTCGGGCTTGCCGTATCGGGATATTGGTTTTTCAAAACAAAATACTATTACTGGATTTCGTATGTCGCCGGACTTCTGCTTTTTTCCCTGCTGACGTCCCTTCTGGCCGGGAAGGTCCTCAAAGAGTATCAGATTATGCGCCTGATTATCTTCCTGAATCCGTATATCGACGAAAGGGGAGCCGGGTGGAATATTATCCAGTCTATTACGGCGATTGGCTCCGGCGGTTTGTCCGGACAGGGATATTTACAGGGAACACAAAGCCATTACCGGTTTCTGCCCCAGCAAAGTACGGATTTTATTTTCAGCATCCTGACGGAAGAATGGGGGTTTCTCGGCGGAATCACAGTTTTTATACTGTACGGCATTATTTTTGCACGCGGCATCCGCATCATCAAAAGTGCGGGGAACCGTTTCGGATCGCTGACTGCCTGCGGGATTGTTACGATGCTGACATTCCATTTCCTGGTGAACATCGGCATGGTGATGGGGATTATGCCGATCACAGGAATTCCGCTGTTTTTTCTTTCATACGGCGGATCTTCACTGTGGACCGCCATGGCGGCAACCGGCATTTTAATGAGTATCAGTATGAAGAAGATTGAAGCATCTTCTTCATAAAATCAGAAAGGGTTTCAATCTGAAAAAAGCCAAAAGCGTGCCGTGCCGGACAAAAGAAAGGAACAAAGAAATAAACCGTATTCTTTTATATACATATATAGATTTTTTCTAGCTTGAAAAGGGGTGTGTTATGCACGGTAAAAAAAAGCGGAAATCCGGACCGCGCACAATATACACGGCGGGAATCATCGGAACCGGGCGGATCGGTTTTTCCCTGGGTTTTGATAAAAAACGCGAACAGCCGGCAAGCCATACCGCCGCGCTGCAGGCGGAAAAACGGGTCCGCATCGTGGCAGGCTGTGATTCGGACGCAAAAAAACTCCGGCAGTGGGGGAAGTACAACCCGCAGGCCCGGCTGTTTTCCAGCGCAGAGGATTTTTTCTTTCAGGAGCCCATACCGGACATTCTCGTGCTTGCGGTGAATGAATCGGAACATTTGCGCCTCGCGTCCGAAGCGCTTTTTTCCGGCGCCCGGCTGCTGATTCTGGAAAAGCCGGTTGCCCGCAATGAAGAAGAAGGAAGGGTACTCCGGGGTCTGGCTGTAAAAAGCCGGACCCCGGTTTTGGTGAACCACGAACGCCGGTTTGCCAGGGATTACCGTCTGGCGCAAACGCTCATCCGCGCCGGAGTTTTGGGGGACATCCAGACGGTACGGGGAGTTTTATGTTCCAATCTGCGCGTATATACGCCGGATGCGGAACAGACAGGCGCATACAGCTTGCTGCACGACGGAACCCATCTGATTGACGCCATTCATTTTCTGTTGGACGCACCGGAAACCGGATCCGGCGGCAAAACCGGAAATACGCCGTTCCGCCTGCAAAACCCGGAAATGGTCCGCTGCACACTGGCCAAGCCGGAAGACGGCGGAGCATACGCCGTCTCAAACCTGACGGCTTTTTTTCAAACGCAGGGCGGAACACAAATCACACTGGAAATATCCGGACGGAGCCGTTTCTTTGATTTCCAGCTGGAATTAACCGGAACAAAAGGCCGGATCCGCATCGGGAACGGCGTCGGGGCGGTTTACACCGGAAAAGAATCCAGACTGTACTCCGGATTTATTTCGCTGGAAAAAGACCCGTATATCCGGTTTCCCAAAAAAACGCGTTATTTCCGGAATGTCGTAAAAAATGCTGCGGATTTTCTGGACGGAAAACACAATCTTCTTTCCACGCTGGACGACGGGCTTGCCGCGCTGGAAGTCATCGGTGAAATCAAAGCCGAAATTCTCCGGCAATATTACTGATTTTTATTGCCGAAATTAAAGCCGGGGAGACACGGAATGCAATTTTCCCCCTTTCTTTTTACTGCGTATAATGTATGTTCTGTTCGTTTTTAGGCTCTATTATTTTATTTACCCGCAAGCATTTCTTTCAAGCATTTCTTTCAAGCATTTCTTTCAAGCATTTCTTTCAAGCATTTCTTTCAAGCATTTCTTTCAAGCATTTCTTTCAAGCATTTCTTTCA
>JADIMS010000081.1 GCA_017694555.1 Candidatus Avitreponema avistercoris | reverse complement strand
TTCCGCCGTCTGCGGCCCGCTCGGCCGCCGGGTCCGTTTTCCGCGCCCGGATACGGGGCGTCGGTGAGCGCTTTTATACCACACATCCCTTCACCCTGTCAACACTTTTTTCCGTTTTCCCGCTTTTTTTTCCACCCGCCGCCGTCCCGCCGCCGCTTTCACCGCCCCGGTCCCGGGGAAGGCTTTTCCGGCGGAACATTGCCACGCAGGGGGGCTTTTGTGCTATAATCCCCGCGACCAGTCCACTTTTTAAGGAGGAAATAGAAATGGAACGGTTTTTTAAATTGCAGGAAAGGGGGACGACCGTCAGCACGGAAATCGCGGCGGGCATTACCACATTCCTTGCAATGGCCTACATTCTGGCGGTGAATCCGGGGATTCTGTCGGAATCGGGCATGGAATTTGGACGGGTATTTACGGCCACGGCGGTTTCCGCCGCCATTGCCACGCTGTGCATGGCATTTCTGGCCAATCTGCCGGTAGCGCTCGCACCGGGTATGGGATTGAATGCGTTCTTTACCTATACCGTGGTAATGGGAATGGGCTGCACATGGCAGTTTGCGCTCACCGCCGTACTTGTGGAAGGCATCCTGTTCATCCTGCTTTCGCTTTTCGGTGTACGGGAAGCCATTATCCGGTCGATTCCGGCGAACCTGAAAAAAGCGGTCGCCGTCGGTATCGGGCTTTTCATTGCCCTGATCGGCCTGAGCAATGCGCAGGTAACGTCTTCCAGCCTGGGAACCATTATCGGCTTTGTGACGCTGAACGGCGAAAATGCATCGGCCATGACCGCCATCCTCGGACTGGTGGTGACCATCATCCTGTATGTGCTGCGCGTTCCGGGCTCCATCCTCATCGGCATTGCCGTCACGACCATCATCGGCATTCCGTTCGGTGTGACCAAGATTCCGGAAGAATTCCATGTGCTTTCGATCCCCGCGGCCCCGTATTTCTTCGAATTTGAATGGGCGAACGTCCTGACGTTCAAATTCTTCATCGTGTTTTTCACGTTCCTGTTCACGGATATTTTTGACACCATCGGAACGCTGATGGGCGTTTCCGAGCAGGCGGGACTGACGGACAAAGACGGCAACATCCCGAACGCAAAAAACGCCCTGTTGTCGGACGCCATCGGAACAGTGGCCGGCGCGGCCCTGGGAACCTCGACGGTCACGAGTTTTGTGGAAAGTTCTTCCGGTGTGGCGGTCGGCGGACGGACCGGTCTGGCGTCGGTGGTAACGGCTGCCTTCTTCCTCTTGGCGCTGTTCTTCAGCGAAGTGTTCGCGCTGATTCCTTCTGCGGCCACGGCGCCGGCGCTGATTTTTGTCGGCTTCCTGATGATGAAGTCGGTATCTTCCATCGATTTCTCCGATCTGACGGAAGGGATTCCGGCGTTTATCACGATTATCGTCATGCCGTTCGGTTATTCGATTGCCAAGGGAATCTGCTGGGGAATCCTTGCGTACGTGCTTTGCAAGGTGACGTCCAGACGGGCAAAGGAAGTGCCGGCGTTTACCTGGATTCTTGCCGCGTTCTTTGCCTTTGACCTTGTGTTTGAAGCGCTGAAATAACAAAACTGCAATAACAAAACGCGGGACAAAGCCGGGCGGATTTCCGTCCGGCAGAAAACGCGGAAATCCGTTGACAAATCCGGCCGGCGGGGCATAAAATTCCTGCGTGCGCACAACACACGCGCCGGGTTTCCGCCGGTGCGGAAAAAAAAACGGAGGCAGATATGAACAACATTCCGGAAGTAAAACTTGGGGTAATTGCCGTATCGCGGGACTGCTTTGTTATTTCGTTGTCCGAGCGGCGGCGGAAAGCGCTGACAGAAGCCTGCACGGCAAAAGGGCTGGCGGTTTGTGAAATAAAAACCACAGTGGAAAACGAAACCGACATGATCCGCGCAGTGGACGAGGCGGAGGCTGCCGGCTGCAACGCGCTGGTTGTGTTTTTGGGCAACTTCGGGCCGGAAACGCCGGAGACGCTGATTGCTTCCAGATTCCGCGGGCCGGTGATGTATGCGGCAGCGGCGGAAGAACACGGGGACGATTTAATCAACGGACGCGGCGACGCCTATTGCGGCATGCTGAACTGTTCGTACAATATCGGGCTGCGGCGGCTGAAAGCCGTGATTCCGGAGTACCCCGTCGGTACGGCTGAAGAAATTGCGGACATGGTGCTGGATTTTGTTCCCGTCGCGCGGGCCCTCATCGGGCTGTCTTCCCTGAAAATCATTACATTCGGCCCGCGGCCGCAGGACTTTTTTGCCTGCAACGCACCGATCAAACCGCTGTATGACATCGGCGTGGAAATTCAGGAAAATTCCGAACTGGACCTGCTGGTGGCTTACCGCGCACATGCCGGTGATCCGCGGATCGACGGCGTAGTACAGGAAATGGCGGCCGAACTGGGCGCAGCCGGAAACCAGTATCCGGATTTGCTGCCGCGTATGGCGCAGTTTGAGCTGACGCTGCTGGACTGGGCGGAACAGAACAAGGGCGCGCGCGACTATGTGGTGTTCGCGGACAAATGCTGGCCGGCGTTCCCGAAGGAATTCGGGTTTGAGCCGTGCTACGTCAACAGCCGCCTGGCTTCCCGCGGAATTCCGGTGGCCTGCGAAGTGGACATTTACGGCGCGCTTTCGGAATACATCGGGACATGCGTCACCGGAGAGCCGGTCACGCTGCTGGACATCAACAATTCCGTTCCGGCGGATATGTACGAAAGCGACATCAAAGGCAAATACAACTACACCATCCGCGACGTCTTCATGGGATTCCATTGCGGGAACACGCCGTTCTGCCGCCTGAAATCCGGCGCCGTCAAATTCCAGCTGATCCAGAACCGGCTTTTGGAAGACGGACAGACACCGGACTTTACGCGCGGCACGCTGGAAGGGGACATCGCACCGGGAAACATCACGTTCTTCCGCCTGCAAAGCGCCGCGGACGCCACGCTGCACGCTTACATTGCCCAGGGCGAAGTACTGCCGGTGGCCACGCGCTCATTCGGCGGCATCGGTATATTTGCCATCCCGGAAATGGGACGCTTCTACCGCCATGTGCTGATTTCCAAGCGGTATCCCCACCACGGCGCGGTTGCGTTCGGATCCGCCGGCAAAGCCCTGTATACCGTATTCCGGTATCTCGGCGTGGAAGACATCGCCTTCAACCAGCCGGCCGGTATGCTGTACAAAGACGAAAACCCTTTCGCCTGAGTTTGCCGTAACCGAAACGGACGCGCCGTTTGATGCGGGCGTCCGGAACGGAGCCGGGATTCCGCAAACGGAATTCCGGCTTTTTTTTTGCGGAAGTTTTACGGATGCGGGAACGCCCTTTTGCGGGAAGGAAGACGCGCGGCAGATGACATGCGCCGGAAAATATGCTAGGATTCCGAAGGAGTTTGATTATGGACAGAATGACAGTCGGCGTAATCGGTTTTGGGACAGTCGGCGCCGGTGTAGTGAAAATCCTTCTTAACAACAGCAAAATTCTGGAAGAACGGGCCGGGATGCCGGTCGTTCTGAAAAAAATTGCCGATCTGGATACAACTTCGGACCGGGGAATCCGGATTCCGGAAGGGATGCTGACCGCCGATGCGGAAGAAATCCTGCGCGATCCGGAAATCCGGACGGTGGTGGAAGTCATCGGCGGCGAAAATCCGGCGAAACGGTTCATTGAAGCGGCGCTCTCCGCGGGGAAAAACGTCGTCACGTCCAACAAGGAAGTGATTGCAAAACACGGGCTGCACTTTGCCGGACTGGCGGAGGCCAACGGATGCTCGATCCTCTACGAAGCGGCGGTGGGCGGCGGCATCCCCATTCTGCATGCCGTGCGCAATTCCCTTTCCGCCAACAAAATCGAAAAAGTTTTCGGTATCGTGAACGGCACGACAAACTACATTCTGACAAAAATGACCGGATCCGGTGCGGATTTTGCAACCGCGCTGAAAGAGGCGCAGGATCTTGGCTACGCCGAGGCGGATCCGAAAAACGACGTGGAAGGTTATGACGTCGCGTACAAGCTGGCCATCCTTGCCGGACTTGCGTTCCGCTGCCATGTGAATTATCAGGATGTTTTCCGGGAAGGCATTACGAAAATCACGCCGGAAGACATTGCGGCGGCAAAACGATTCAATTATTCCATCAAGATGGCGGCCATCGGCATGGACCGCGGCGGGAAACTGGAACTGCGGGTGCATCCGGTTATGATCCGGAACAGCCATCCCCTTGCTTCCGTGAACGACGCATTCAATGCCATTTACATCCGCGGCGACAGCGTGGGCGACGTGATGTTTTACGGGCAGGGGGCAGGCGAAATGCCGACGGCTTCGGCTGTGGTCGGCGACATCATGAATCTGGCGTTCCGGAAAGCGCAGGGG
Source organism: Candidatus Avitreponema avistercoris (assembly GCA_017694555.1). Classification (GTDB taxonomy): domain Bacteria; phylum Spirochaetota; class Spirochaetia; order Treponematales; family Treponemataceae; genus Avitreponema; species Avitreponema avistercoris. The sequence goes on along the minus strand of JADIMS010000081.1, from coordinate 1,798 downwards.
TTTGCCGCCGACAGCCGCTACAACCTGCATCCGCTGGCCGTTATGCCGATTGACGAATGCGTAACCAGTTTTTTTATCCGCTATACCGTTTCGGATGAGCCGGGCGTACTGGCCACGGTCTCCGCAGTTTTTGCAAAGCACAAAGTCAGCATTTACAGCATCCAGCAGGGGGACGCAGACGGCGGACAGGCGGCCATCACGGCCATCACGCATCCGGTGGAAGAAAAGCATATGCGGGACGCCCTCGCCGAAATGCAGACGCTGGCCTGCGTGAAGGAGATTTGTTCCGTCATCCGCGTAGGACTCGGGGAATAACGCACGCGGGTTCCTGCCCATGATTCACGAAATCGGCGCGCACCGCCTGGACAATGCGTTCCGGAACCGGCAGGCAGAACGCGGGGATTTTGCGTTTTGCTTTGACCGGGACGGCGCGTGCTTTTTTCCGCCGGGGAACGGAGCCTTTCCGCCCCGGATGCAGGATTATCCGGAGCAGGTCTTCCCGGACGGCGGGCTGCCGCCGGCGGAATATCTGTTTGCCATAGACGGAAGCGCGTTTTTTCTTCTTCCGGAGGCAAAAGAAAGCGGCGCAGAATTTTTCCTGCAAAAAGCCGGCTGGCAGAAAAAGCCGCCGTCCGTTTTCCGCACGTTACAGCCCGGCTACATGGGGTTTGCCGGCATCACCGCAAAACATATTGCGCTGTGGCGTTTCCGCCACCGGTTCTGCGGGAGGTGCGGCGCCCGCACACAGCCTTCCAAAACCGAACGCGCCGAAGTCTGCCCGGCTTGTTCGCTCACGGTGTACCCGGAAATTATGCCGGCGGTGATTACAGCCGTAACCGACGGCGACCGCCTGCTGATGGCGCGGAGCAAATCCGGCACGTATCCGCATTTTGCGCTCATTGCGGGATTCACGGAAATCGGGGAAACGCTGGAACAGACCGTTGTGCGGGAAGTCCGGGAGGAAACCGGCCTGCGGGTGAAAAACATCCGCTATGCCGGCAGCCAGCCGTGGGGGTTTTCCGGCACGCAGATGACCGCCTTTTTTGCGGAGCTGGACGGAAGCCCGGAAATCCGGCTGCAGGAATCCGAACTGGCCGAAGCGCGGTGGTTTGCCCGCGCAGACATCCCGCTGCCGCCGGATGAAGCCAGCATCGGCGGCATGATGATCCGGCTATTCAAAGAACAGGGGAAGCCGGATTTTCTGCGCGCGCAGGATTTTCAGGCGCCGGTCCTGTAAAGGCCGAGTACGCGCACGTCTTCCACGATGCGGTCAGCCACGGCTGTGGTTTGCAGCTCCTGCAGCGCACTGCGGATGCGTTCCGAGGAAACCGCGCTGGCGTGCACGTCCGCGGGAAGCGCAAGATTGGCGTAAAACCGGTAACGCCACGGTTCCCCGTGGATCGGGCGGGATTCCAGCTTGGTCAAATTCAATCCGTATTTCACGAACAGACCGAGAATCTTATACAGGGATCCCGGCTCGTTTGCCGCCGTGAAGATAACGACGGAAAAATCCGGCGTCGGGCAGCAAATAACGCCCCGCGGCGCGATCACCACAAACCGGGTATAATTCAGCGGATTCGCTTCGATGCCGGTTTTTAATACCTCCAGGTGATACAGCGAAGCCGCCAGACTGCCGGCAACCGCCGCGTTGGAAGGATCCCCGGATTCCGCTACCAGCCGGGCGGCCGTAGAGGTGGAATCGGTTTCCACATGCTTCCAGTCCGGATAGCGGGACAGAAAATCCGCACACTGCACAAAAGGCTGCGGATGCGAATATACCGTCCGGATGGTATCCAAG
>JADIMS010000080.1 GCA_017694555.1 Candidatus Avitreponema avistercoris | reverse complement strand
TTCCGCCGTCTGCGGCCCGCTCGGCCGCCGGGTCCGTTTTCCGCGCCCGGATACGGGGCGTCGGTGAGCGCTTTTATACCACACATCCCTTCACCCTGTCAACACTTTTTTCCGTTTTCCCGCTTTTTTTTTCCACCCGCCGCCGTCCCGCCGCCGCTTTCACCGCCCCGGTCCCGGGGAAGGCTTTTCCGGATCAGATGATTCTTTCCCGCTTTCCCCTTCCGGCTCTTTCCGGTCATCCGGAGGGAAAAAGAGGGATTCCGGATTTTCTGCCTGATTGAACGCACGGATCAGCCGCAAAAGCAGCGGAAGCCGCAGACGGGGCGTTTTGGCGATTTCCATGCGGATCAAATATTCGATAGAGAGGGAAACCCCGTCGTCGTCCCCGGAACTGTCTTTGGCCACCAGATCAGCACTGTCTTTCCGGGCAGCCGGACGTACCGGCGTCCCTTCCATCAGATATTCCACTGTGACTGACAGGGCTTTTGCCAGTTTGACCGCGGTTTCCGCAGAAGGGATAGCTTCCCGGTATCCGATATACATATTAAGCGTATTGACACTGATGCCGGCAGAAGCGGCCAGTCCTTTGGCATTCAAGCCTTTTTTCTGCATTTCCATTCTAAGCCGGGCTTTGAAAGTCATCAGCTCTGATGATATACAGAAATCTTTGCAATGTTATCAAAGTAAGTGCGATTACACCAAAAAAAAGAGAGGCGTCCGGCGCTTACAGCCGGTTGACCGGATAAAGCGCAACGGCTTTGCCGGAATCCGGATCCAGATCCAGGAGGCAGCCCTGGACTGCCGGCGGCCCTTCAGCCGGGCGCATACGGAGCGGAACCTGCGTAAGCGCGCGGAGGACGGAATCTTCCGGCAAAGAACCGATCACAGAACGGCGCGGGCCGCACATTCCCAAATCGGAAAGGCAGGCTGTGCCGCCGGGCAGAATCCTCGCGTCCGCGGTCTGCACATGCGTATGCGTCCCCATAACCGCCGAAAGCCTGCCGTCAAAATACAGACAGAACGCTTCTTTTTCCGCAGCGGATTCCCCGTGAAAATCCACCACAACCGGAACCGTTTGGCCGGGGAAAGCCGCGCGCAAATCTGCCAGCGCGTTTTCGGTATAGCGGAACGGGCAATCCAGCGGGCGCATCATCTCCCGCCCCTGCACGTTGATTACGCAGAGACGGCGTTGTATACCGGCAACGGTTTTTTCTACAACAGCGGTCCCTTTGCCCGGAAAAACCGCAGGCAAAACCGGACTTTCTTCTGCGGAATCCCCGGCGGACGCCTCTGCGGATGAAAGCCGGGCAGATTCCGGCTGTACGGAAAAGCCGGCAAAAGAACCTGCGGACGGAAAATTGCCCGGACGCAGCACAAAAGGAAAATCCTGCAAAACCGGCCACAGAAAGCGTTTCTCCAGCGAATGGTTGCCGCCGGTAATCACGTCGACTCCGGCAGCGGACAGCGTTTCCGCCTGCCGTGCAGTAATACCGGAACCGGAATCCGCATTTTCCCCGTTGGCGGTGCAGAAATCCACATTTTCCGCAGAAAGAAAAGAAGGCAGCATTCCGGCAACCCTGCAGACGGACGGGTCGCCGAAAATATCGCCGATGCAAAACACGCGCAGCGCGCCGGATGGTTTTTCAGGGTATTCTCGGTCCACGGGAAAACTATACCGTGCATAACGGTAAAAAGCAACGCGGATACAGAAGCGGGCAGAAAGCGTCCGGAAAACCGGCAAATGTCTTTTTCAAATCGTCCGTTTGTGATATTCTTCCTTCAATGAAATTCACAGATTTTAATTTGGATGAAAGACTGGAAAAAGGCATTGCCGATGCAGGTTACGTTACGTGTATGCCTGTCCAGGAAGAAGTGTTGAAAGCCGGACTGGGCGGCAGAGACCTGTACGTACAATCGCAAACCGGTTCCGGAAAAACAGCCGCCTATCTGGTGACGGTTTTCCAGCGGATGATTTCCCTCCCGGAATATAAAGGAAAGAAAGCGCTGATCATGACCCCGACCCGGGAGCTCGCGGTGCAGGTGGAAGAAGAAGCAAAAATCCTCAGCGCGCATACGGATTTAAAACCGGCAAGTTTTTACGGCGGCGTCGGTTATGTACGCCAGATTTCCATGCTGAAACAGGGTGCGGATGTGCTCATCGGAACGCCGGGACGCGTCATCGATCTGCGCCAAAGCGGCAGCATGGATCTCAGCGACGTCGCTTTCCTTGTCATTGACGAAGCGGACCGGATGTTTGATATGGGCTTTTATCCGGATCTGCGGAAGCTGATTAAATTCCTCCAGCCGTCCGCATCGCGCCAGACCATGCTGTTCAGCGCCACATTGAATTCGTGGGTTAAAAACCTGGCGTGGGAATACACAACGGATCCGGCGGAAGTGACGATCGAAGCGGAAAATATCACGGTAGACGAAATCGACCAGCAGCTGTTCCACGTGTCCAGCGATGAAAAAATGCGTCTGCTGTGCGGCATTATGCGCAACGAGAATCCGGAAAGCCTGATTATTTTCTGCAACACCAAGCGGATGAGCGAAGTGGTGGCAAAACGCCTGCGCGTCAACGGATTTCCGGCGGACTTTATCATCGGCGATCTCCCGCAGTCAAAACGGCTGCAAATTATTGATTCGTTCAAATCCGGGAAACTCCGGTATCTGGTTGCGACCGACGTCGCGGCGCGGGGTCTGGATGTGGACAATCTGGCGATGGTGATCAACTTCGACCTGCCGGAGGAAGCGGAAAACTATGTGCACCGCATCGGGCGCACAGCCAGGGCCGGGAAAACCGGAAAAGCGTACAGCTTCTGTTCGGAACAGGACGTTTACAACCTGCCGGGGATTGAACGCTATATTGATGCAAAAATCCCTGTCGGCGCGCTTTCGGATGAATCGTTTGCGGAAGATAAAAGCGCAGGCATGTATATCAAAATTGCCCGGTACGAAAACGACTACAGCGACGATCCCGGTTCACGGCGCCGCAGCGCTTCCAGGGAGAAAAAAGCTTCCGGAAGATTCCCGGCAGGCGGCGGAAGGTTTCAGGCAGACAAAGAAAAGACGCGGCGGAGCGCTTCCGCCCGGAAGCCTTCTGCCGGACGGACCGTGCATGCGGATGAACGGGAACAGCGCGATCTTTCACATTTGACGCTGGAAGAGCGGATGCGCTATTACCAGAAAAAATACGGCGGCCACAGCGCCGGCGCACAAGGCGAAAACCGCCGGAAACCGGCATCGGCCAAAGGAAAACCGCATACCGCCGGGAAAGGAAAAAAAGGCGCCGGCAAACCGCAGGATAGAAAACGCAAACCGGACCTTCCGCCCCGGACGGGGGCAAAGCATCCCGCGCGCGGAGAAACCGGGAAACCGGCAAAGCCGAATCCGCAGAAGAACCGGCAGAGCGGCGGGAAGGGAATCAAAGGCTGGATTAAGAAACTGTTCGGCATCCGCGGCAAATAATCAAAGGACGCCGCAAATCATGGTGCGCCGCCTGCCGGAACGCCGGCATTCAGCGGAATTCCGGCGGCCGCGTGCGGCTGTTGATATTGGCGTCACCGGGAACCACATAGGGCAGCACATCGGCGGACGGATCCACACGCAGCCGGACAAAACGCGGCCCGCGGCCCTGAAAAGCGGCGTTTTCCCACCCCGGCGCACCGGCTTCAACAGCCGGGATACCGTAAGCGGCGGCAACACGCAGTAAATCCGGCGGGCGGGAGAACACGCAGGCGGAATGGCGGCCGCCAAAAGAAAAATCCTGCTGCTGGCGGATCATACCCAGCGTTCCGTTATCCAGAACAAATACCGTCACGGAGAAATCATTTTCCGCAAGCGTAGCCAGTTCCTGCACATTCATCTGTATCGATCCGTCCCCGGAAAAACAGAGCACGCGCTTTTCCGGATGTACGGCGGCTGCCCCCATGGCAGCAGGCAGACCGAATCCCATTGTTCCCAGCGATCCGGAAGTCAAAAAGCGGCGCGGGGCGGAAACCGGCCAGCTTTGGGCGGCCCACATCTGATGCTGCCCCACATCGGTCGTGACAATGATATCCTGCGGATCCACTCCGGCGCGTGCGGCGGCAGCGGGCACAGAAGCGAGGAAGGCATTCACCGCGGAACAGCTGCGCGACTGTTCCGTTTCCCGGTTCTGCTGCACCGTTTCAATCCAAAGGCGGCGCGCACGGGTTCCGCGGCAACCGGCCAGCTGTTCTGCGAGCGCAGACAATGCCGGCGCTGCCGGAGACACCACCGATAAAGCGGAAGGCAGCAGCTTATCGATTTCCGCCGCATCGATATCAATTTGTATGATTTTTGCCGACGGGCAGAAAGAGCGGATTTCACCGGTCGCACGGTCGTCAAACCGCGCCCCGACGGCAAGCAGGACATCGCTGCCGTGTACCGCGCGGTTGGCTGTCTGCGTTCCGTGCATTCCGACCATACCCAGAAAAAGCGGATGGCCGGCAGGAACAGAGCCCAGTCCCATCAGCGTAGAAACAACCGGCGCCGGGAAGACTTCCAGCAGGCGGAGCAATGCGGCGGACGCCTCCGGAGAATTACACCCGCCGCCGGAAAACACCACGGGCCGGGAAGCGGAAGAAAGCAAAGTCACAGCCTGTGCAAGCGTGCGGACAGTTTCCGCAGCGGATGAACGGCTGCCGGAAAAACGGCCGGCATACTGCGCCGGATCCGGCCAGGAAGAAAACGAGGCTTTCTCCAGCTGCACATTGCGGGGAATATCCACCAGAACAGGACCCGGCCGGCCGGCCTGTGCAAGTGCAAAAGCGGCGGCCAGTGTTTCCGGAAGTTCCGCAGCCGACTTGACCATCACGCTGTGTTTGGTAATCGGAAAAGAAAGCCCGAAGGTGTCCACTTCCTGGAAAGCGTCTGTTCCGATGCATTCGGTATTCACCTGTCCGGTAATCACCAGAAGGGGAACGGAATCCGCGCGGGCGTCGGCTACGGCAGTCAGTAAATTCATGGCGCCCGGGCCGCTGGTCGCAAAACAAACCCCGGGACGGCCGGTAGAGCGGGCAATCCCCTGTGCGAAAAATCCGGCCGCCTGTTCCTGCCGCACAAGGATATGCCGCAGGGAAACGCCTGCCGTAACCAGCGCGTCATAAACCGGAAGAATCGAGCCGCCCGGAATTCCTGCGGCGAATGAAACGCCGAAACGCTCCAGCAAGCGCACGACAATTTCCGCGCCGTTCGCCTCAATCATGGGAACACAACATCCGGATACCCGCAGCGCCTTTACGGGTAGGTTTTGTAATCGTGGACGATCGAAATGGCGGAATCAACCTTCCGGTCCGGGGCAAGCTCCCGGGCTGCCGCAAGCGCGTTATCGATGGCAATTGCGGAGTCGGCAACTCCGTGCAGCACAATCCCGTCGTCTGACAATACCGCTTCCAGAAAATGTACCGGTATTTTCAGCGTAAACGAAATATGGTTGACGATTTTTTGCGCTTCCAGCAGACGCCGGATCACCGCCACGCCTTCAGCCGCCACAGATTCCGTCACCGTAGCCGCGCAGCCTTCCTGGACAATTTTTGCACCCTGTGCCGGCGTAATGCGCGCGGTATTCAGTACCATATGATACTGGACGGGGTCGTCCGTTTCGATATTGAAAAAACAGCGGTGATAGCCCCGGCGGTTGGTATCGCTTTCCTGCAACAGGGCGCGCGCCGCCTTCTCGGTGGAATGGAACTCATTCATCAGCCGTTTCACGCGGACATCTTCCGGCGCAACCAGACGGACTGCATAGCAGGAGGAAACGTCTTTCAGAATCGCATGTACGCCCCGCCCGATAAACACGCAGTTTCCGTCTTTCGCCCGCTCAAACACGGCTTCACGCAGAAAATCGAAATATTCATCCCGCTCCCTGGCTAAGGAGTCCAAAAAGCCGGGTTTTTTTTCATCATACTTGTGCAGGTTTTTTTCGCTGATTCCCCGGGCAAGGAGATCCGCTTCCAGCATTTTGCGGTCAAAAAATGTGTACCCAAACTGTTGGGCAAGCTCCCGGGCGATTTCATCCCCATAGGATGCGATTTGTCTGGAAATAGCAATGACGGGCATACAAAACCTCCTTACACGTGGTATACTTTTCTATAGGATATATCGAGAAACTCCCGATGTCAAAGAGAAAAATCAGGAAGAAACCATGCGCGACGAAGATTTGATTTGGAAGCCGGGGAAACCGGAAAAAGTGTTTTCGGTACCGATTGTGGATGTGTACCGGGTGGAAAGCCGTTCGCCGGACGGGAAACAAACCGGCACGTATTATAGAATAAAACCGAAAGACGGCGTGATTGTCGTGCCGGTAGTAAAAAATGAAGAAGGCGTTTTTTTTCTGATGGTCCGGCAATGGCGCCACGGAAGTGAAATCCTGACAACAGAATTCCCCAGCGGAATCATCGAGCCGGGGGAAGATCCGGCAGCCGCGGCCGCACGGGAACTGCGCGAAGAAACGGGATATTCCGCCGGGAAACTCGAATTGCACCGGGTCATTTACCAGAATCCGGCCATCCAATACAATACCTGCCATCTGTTCACAGCGGAAAATCCCGTGCCGGCGGGCGGTTTACAGCCCGATTCCGATGAATACCTTGCCCGCGTGCTGGTACCGGCAGAACGCCTGATGGCAGAAATCGGTACCGGGGAATTTGCCCACGCCCTGACGGCGGCAGCCCTGTTTTTCCATTTGCAGGCGGAAGGAAGAATCCGCTGACCGGGACGGGAAATGCTTGCCAGAATCAGGCGGATTTTATATGCTGGGCATTATGAAAGAACATCCGATCCGGGACATCCGGATTCTGGCCGCCCGCGACTTGCAGTCTCCTGCCGAAATGGAAGAAATCCTGCCGGTTTCAGAGAAGGCTGCCGCAACCGTACGGAACGGACGGGAAGAAGTACAGCGTATTCTCCGCCGGGAAGATGACCGCTTTCTGGTCATCGTCGGCCCTTGTTCGATCCACGACCCGAAAGCCGCTGCCGATTACGCCGCGCGGCTGATGGAATTGCGCCGGAAATATGAAGACAGGCTGTGCATCCTCATGCGGGTATATTTTGAAAAACCCCGCACGACGGTGGGATGGCGCGGCCTGATTCTCGATCCCGGTTTGGACGGGACGGCGGATATTGCCAGAGGGCTGAAACTGGCCCGTGAAATTCTTTTACAGGTTAACGAACTGGGGCTTCCCGCCGGATCCGAAATGCTCGACCCTTTTGTCCCGCAGTATACGGCGGACCTGATCAGCTGGGCATCCATCGGCGCGCGCACGACCGAAAGCCAAACGCACCGGGAAATGGCTTCCGGGCTTTCCATGCCGGTGGGATTTAAAAACGCTACGGACGGGGATGTGCAAATTGCCGTGAATGCCATTGTATCCGCGCGGCAGCCGCACGCCTTCATCGGGATAACGCGGGACGGGGAAGCGTGTATCATGCAGACGCTGGGGAATCCGGACGGACATCTGATTCTGCGCGGCGGGAAAAACGGCCCGAATTGCAGCCGGGAGTCGGTTGTACAGGCGGTCTCGCTGCTGAAAAACGCAGGCATCCGGCCGGCCGTCCTGGTAGACTGCTCGCACGGGAATTCCCGGAAAATTCCGGAAAACCAAATCGGCGTACTCCACGAAACAATCCGGATGCGGAATGACAGCGATGCGCCGCTGCGCCCGCTGTGCGGCTGTATGCTCGAAAGCAACATCGAAACCGGCTGCCAGGCGATTCCGGCAGACCCCGCCGACCTGAAATACGGACTTTCCGTGACGGATCCGTGCCTCGGCTGGGAGATGACGGCAAGTGCGCTGGCAGAAGCATATAAACTTGCGGGAGGACGGCATTGCGCGTAAAAAACATCCAGGTATACACCGACGGCGGCTGTTCCGGAAATCCCGGACCGGGCGGATGGGCTTTTGTTATTTGCCGGGAAGACGGAGAGGACATTTCCCGTTCGGGGGCGGAACCATACACCACAAACAACCGGATGGAACTGACGGCGGTAATCCGTGCGCTGGCTTTTCTGGAAGAAAGCGGGATGGCAGATGAAAGCACGCATATTTCCGTGCATACGGATTCCCAATACACCCAAAAGGGTATCACGGAATGGATTACGCTTTGGAAAAGAAAAAACTGGCGGACTTCCGGCAAACAGCCGGTCAAAAACCGCGGATTATGGGAAGAACTGGACGCCCTGTCCGGACGTTTAAAGCCGGAATGGTTCTGGGTCAAAGGGCACGCAGGCAACCCCTATAACGAGCTTTGCGACAAACTCACCGGGGAAGCCATTGCCGCTTTACAGACGGAAGGGAAGGAGTCAGTTTAAATCCAGCCCGTCCAGCAGGGTGCGCAGCGAAGACAGCTCTTCTTTGGTCAGCGTCAGACCTTTCCCCATTTTACTATGGTCCGGAGACCAGCTCCGCAAATCGTACTTTGCGGGACGGTCGCCCCAGGACACCATATTCAGCTCGGTTTTCCAGCCGGCTTTTGATTCGGAAATCACGCCGAAATGCCTGGTGATTTCAAATTTGAATTCATCGGCCATTTTCCGCCTCCTGTCTGCACAAATATAAAAAGCCTGCCTTTGTTATAGCATGTTTTTTGGCGGATGGCAAAAAAAACCGGAAAAACCGCACTTTTTTTTATTTTGCAGGGTCATGCCAAGAAAAATTCTTGTAAGAACGGCGTAAATCCGTGTATGCTGAAACATGGCTATATGATGGGAGGTATCCATGAAAAAAACGCTGTACCTGCTTGCTGCGGTTCTGATTCCGGTGCTCGCATTGGGAACCGCAGGATGCGCAAGCGCACCGGAAGAAACACCGGCCGTTCCGCCCGCAGAAGAAACGGCAGAAACCGTTCCTCCGGCAACGGAACAAAATGAACCGGCAGACGCCGCGCTTGACGCCCTGAAAGCAGAGGCGGAAGCCCTGCGCGAACGGTGTCTGCGCGCCGGAGCGGATGAAGCCCTGCCGGAAGAATGGAACGCCGCAGAAGAGGCATTCCGCCGGGGATCGGAGAATTACGGCAAGGTTTATGCACAGTCGCAGGAAGGATTTACGCAGGCAATTGCACAATACAAAGCGATTGAAGGACAGGCTGCAGCCCTTTTTGCCGGACAATTGCAGGCAGAAATCGAAGCGGCGCGGGAAGCGGCAATAGAAGCCGGCGCGCGGGAGTATTACCCGGAGCAATTCGGCATGGCGGAAGCCGCGGCGGAACAGGCGCTGGAAGCCTATAACCGCGGCGACATGGAAACCGCATACGCGGAAGGGCAAAAAGTCCTTGCCTGGTACCAGATGCTGAAAACGGGGATAGACATCCGCGATTTGCGGCAGAAAATCCTGGAAAACGGATTTGATACCGAGGATCCGGAAGCGTTTGCCGCCGCAGAAGCGAAATACAACGATGCCGTGATGCAATTTACGGCGGACGCGGAAAACGCCCGCGCCGTCTCCCGGGAAGCGCTCGCAGCGTATGAAGAACTCTGTGCCAGCGGATTCCGCCGGTTGGCCGAAAAAGAAAAAACCCGTGCCGGGGAAATGCGCGATCTGTGCAATTCCATCAAAGCGCAGCGTTCCATGGCGGAGGATTATGCGGCGGCGGAGGAAGTTTACGGCGCGGCAGAAGCCTTGGGCGCGGAAAATGACTGGGAAAGCGCTTTCCGCACATACGAAGAATCTTCGATTCTGTTTGCCGAAGTATACCAAAATGCCCTGTATAAGCGGAATGCGGCAGAAGCGGCGATGAATGCCGCCAGGGAACGGCAGGAAGCCAGTACAGCCCTGGCGCTGGAAGCAGATGAAATCGCCCCGCTTCCGGATGAAGAAGAAACCGGAGATACTGCGGAGGCCGCGGCAGAACCGGACAGCGCCGGACAGACGGAAACGGTTGCCGGAGAAGAAATTCTTGTGGAGGATGTGCCCGCGGAAAGTGCCGCGCAAGCCTCTGGAACGGAAACCGGTGAGGAATATGCCGTGCCGGTTCCGGAAAATACAAACGGGGATTCCCCGGAAAATTCGGAGGCAGCGGAATGAAGAAAACCATCGCTTTATTTACCGCCTTGTGCCTGACGGGCGCAGCGCAACTTTCGTCCGCATCGTATGACAACAACTCGTTCCAGAGAAAAAGCCGGGAATATTCCGCCATGGCGCAAACTGCCTATGACGAAGGCGACTACGATGCAGCCATAACGTATGCCAACGAAGCGGAAAAAAACGCCCAGCTTTCCGAGGAATATATCCGCAAGATGCTGCTGCGTGCCGAAGCGGAAGCGGAAATGAACCGCGCACGCACACGGCTTGCCTGGGCACGGGAAATCAAAGCCGACGTATACTACGCTTCTGCATATCAGACTGCGGCAGATTATGTGGACCGCGGCGGAAAGCGTTTCAATGAAGAAGACTTTGAAACCGCGAAAAAATATGCAGGCCTTGCCCTGGAAGCGCTGGCGGGCGTCCGGGAAACGGTACCGCTGCCCGCGCAGTACCGCGTAGAAAACTGGGTTCCGGCACGGGACTGCTTCTGGACAATCGCAGGAAAGGAAGCCGTGTACGCAGATCCGTACCAGTGGAAAAAACTCTACGAAGCCAACAAAGACCGGATTCCGGACTCCGGGAATCCGGATCTGATTATGCCCGGCACGGTAATTGAAATCCCCAGCATTCAGGGCGAATACCGTGAAGGGATGTATAATCCGGATGCGGATTACGGCAGCATCCGCGACCGCTGACGCTGCCCGGAATCCCGGTACTGCTGCCGGGATTCCGCCTTGCCCGCCTGTTGGCGGGCATTTTTTTTACACGCAGGGAAGCCAGGATTCCGCAGCGCATCAAGCGCTGCCGTTTCCTGCGTTTCCCGGCCACACCAGAATCCGGTTTTCTCCGGCGGCAAGGGCCGCAAACGGTCCGGGCGGACTTTTTTCCCCGCGTTCATCCCCGGTGAGGCTGACTGTAAAAACAAGCGGCGTACCGTCAGGATTTTCGTAGGCGCATTCGGTAATGCGCGGGACCGGGAACGCCGCAGAAGTCGGAACGGCAGACAGCGCATCCGCCAGCTCCGGACCGGCAGCAAACACGGCATAGAGACAGCCGCCGTCTTCTTCCAGCCGGAAATCCAGGCTGTCCGTGCAGAACAGCGCATCCGCTTCTCCGGCAAAAGCCGGCGCACCGTTGCAATATGCATTGCCGCTGATGTAGACAGGCTGCGGGACTTTTGCAAACATATCGTGATCCCCGTTGCCAAGCGCCGTTACGCGCGCTGCAAATTCCTGAAGCGAAACCGGAGCGCCGTCATATCCCGCCGTTCCGCAGATAAAGCGGCCGCCGTCAGACGGAGACCCGCCGGGAGCCGCATAAATGTTGCGGTAAATGCGGTCATCGCCGCTGTAGACAAACGAAATGCCGGCGACTTTTGTGGAATGGGGAAAATGATAGGGCGTCGACCGGTCCATCACCGCTTCCCGCCGCATTACACCGCAAAACAAATTGTAAAGGAATGCCCCGCCCTGGGCAATATTGTCGAAATTATATTCCGAAGCGAAAATGTTATTATCGACGGTATACGGACCGTGCGTTACTTCCACAAACAAATCGCGTGCATTCCGGCAAAAAATATTGCGGCTGACCCGTACGCCCTGCGCTTCCCAATCCAACCAAAGTCCGAGCGTCGTATCATGAATCCAGTTGCCGTGAATCTGCGTATCCAGCGCGGCGTGCAGCTTGATGCCGGCAATCTCATAGCCGAAGAATTCATGTTTGACGCCGATATTCCAAATTTCATTACCGGAAATTTCACTGAATGCGCCGCCCATATGCCCGACAATTCCGGTCTGGCCGCAGTCGTGAATCCGGTTGCCGCGGACAATGTGTCCGCCGATATTTTCTTTTGACCAGCCGCTGTCCAATGCGCGGAAAACAACCTCTGCCTGCGTATGGTAGCCGGGTTTATAATGCCAGCGGGTCGATTCGTTGTTGCCGGTGGAAGCTTCTTTGCCAAGGCTGATTCCCGCGCATTTCGAATTGTAAATTTCACAATTTTCGATAATCCAGTCTTTTGCCCAATGCGGTCCGATCAAACCGGGCTGATCCGCAGTCGGCGGCGCCCATTGCGTGGCGGCCTGGCAAAGAACAAAACCCCGCACCGTAATGGCATTCACATTGGTGCGCTCCGGATAGAACACAGCCGGACGCACGCTGATTTCCACATTTTCCCGGTTAGGATCCGCGCCGTGAAAATTCGCCAGGATGACGGTATTTCCCTGCCGCACTTCCGCATACCAGACGTACACCGTAAAGCCGCTGTCCGGGATTTTTTCCGGCCGGCCGGTCCACGGCGGCGCCATGCCTTCTTCCCGCAGGAGCGGATGCCGGACTTCCTCTTCGGAGAACGCCTCGTACATCGACTTGCCGTTCAAATACACATCCCCAAGATGCAGGGTACGGTCTTCCGGCCAGATCAGCCAGTCGCCGGCCAGCGGAACGGCAAACGGGTTTCCGTAGGGGAAAAAGGAATCCGGCACGCAAACGGACCACACGCCGCCGCCGCAGGATTCCCAGCCCTGTATCCGTTCCGAGCCTTTTATCACCACTTTTTCACCGGGCGCGGCCATATACGTAATCCGGGCCGTCTTTTTCCCGCTGTTTGCAGGGCGCACCCATTCGCGGTACTCCCCTTCGTGGACAATCACGGTATCGCCGGCTTCAGCCTCCGACGCGGCTTTGGAAATATTCCGGAACGGCGCCTTTTCCGATCCGTCTGCAAAATCCGAACCGCAAAGCGAAACATGATATACTGCCATACATTCCTCCGGTCACTTGGTTTGACTGATTTATTCTCCCCCAATTCTCCGGAAAAAGCAAGCGGAAGCCGCTTGACAATGCGATTCTTCTTATAGTAACATAACCAAGCGCCGGGTTCCGGCGCCGGAGGAGACAGCAAATGAAACAGCGGGGTCCGCTTTTTACAGCGGTTTTGTGTTTTTTCGCGGCGGTTTCTGCCTTTAGCGCCGGACCTGCGGTTATCGGCATTGCGAAAATCGTACAGCATCCGGCGCTGGACGCCATTGAACAGGGAATCCAGGACAGACTCGCCGAACTGAACATCCGTGCGGAATACGATTTACAGAATGCCAACGGCGACGTAGGCACGGCAGCGCAAATCGCCGCCCTGTATAAAAGCCGGCGGGTGGACGTTGCAGTGGGAATCGCCACGCCGATCGCGGTTGCCCTGGCGAACACAATCCGGACATCGCCGGTTGTATTCAGCTGCGTAACCGATCCCGTTGCCGCCGGACTGGTACGCACCACGGAACACGGCTACAGAAATGTCACCGGCGTCAGCGATGCGATTCCCACGGTTGAGCATATCCGGCTGTTTGCGGAAACGGCCGGCATCCGCACGCTGGGCTATCTCTACACAAGCGACGAAGCGAACTCCATCAGCGCGCTGGAACTTGTACGGCAAGGATGCCGCGAAGCGGGAATCCGCCTGGTGGAGCAAAGCATCACCGAATCGAGCGAAGCAAAACAGGCTGCGGAAGCTTTGGTGCAGCGCGTAGACGGTCTGTACCTGACGACGGACAATACGGTCTTCAGCGCGCTCTCCGCCGTGACATCCGTTTTCCAGCGGGCACGCAAGCCGGTTTTTTCCGGCGATGTGACAGGCGCAATGGAAGGCGGAATTTTCATGGCCAGCGGATTTAACTATTACAAAGCCGGACGGATTACCGGCGACATGATTGCAGAAATCCTGCAAGGGACAAAGCCGGCGCAGATTCCCGTCCGTTTCATTACCGACCCGAAAGATTCGGATTTACTCATAAATCTTGATGCGGCGGAAAACTGCGGCATTTCCATTCCCGAAGGACTTCTCAACCAGGCGAACATGGTATTCCGGAACGGCGAACTGACAGTCCGGGAATAACGGTTTTCCGGCTGCAAAACACAGGACAGGGACTTTATGCTTTCAGGCGTTATCATTGAAGGGCTGATTTACGGCATCATGGTTCTCGGCGTGTACTGTACGTTCCGGGTTCTCAATTTCTGCGATATGACCGTAGACGGCTCCTTCCCGCTCGGTGCGTGCGTGCTCGCCGCCTGCCTCACTGCGGGGATTCCCGAAGTCCCTGCCCTGCTCGCTGCGTTTTTTGCCGGTACGGCCGCCGGACTGGTAACCAGCCTGATTCACGCAAAACTGCGGATTCCGGATCTGCTGGCGGGGATCCTTACGATGACGATGCTGTATTCCGTGAACCTGCGTATCATGGGCAACCGCGCCAACATTTCGTTTTTGCAGGTTCCTACACTGTTTTCCGGCATCACGGATAAAATTTACGGACGATTCGCGGACACTGTAAATCCGGAATGGGGAATTGCACTGTTTTTGCTGGTGTTTGTATTTATCCTGAAATGGCTGCTCGATTTGTTTTTTCATACAGACATGGGACTGACCATGGGCGCATTGGGAGCCAACGAGCAGCTTATTATTTCGCAGGGAGTAAATCCTGCAATTCTGCGCACAATCGGCATTTGTTTCGGAAACGGACTTGCGGCGCTGGCCGGTTCTTTTGCCGCTATGTACAGCGGCTTTGCAGACGTCGGCATGGGATCCGGCGTTGTTGTCAGCGGACTGGCTTCCCTCATGCTGGGGGAATTCGTACTCCGGTCGAACAAAATCGGCATCCAGACCCTGCGCGTGCTGATTGGTTCCTGCATCTACCGCGCGCTGATGATTCTTGTCCGCAACTACGGGTACGTGGCCGGTATTACACCGAATGACCTCAAACTGGTGACCGGCATACTCATTCTGATTTGCCTGTTGGTTGCACGCCGGAAAGTGAAGCCTGTACACGGAAAATAAGACGAAGGAAAAAACCATGCTTACGCTGAAAGACGTCGGAATCACCTTCAACAAAGGAACGCCGGATGCAAACGAAGCGCTGAAAAACATTTGCCTGCATGTGCAGCGCGGCGATTTCATTACCGTCATTGGTTCCAACGGAGCCGGGAAATCCACGCTGTACAACTTGATTGCAGGTACGCTTTTTCCGGACACCGGTACCATCATGCTGGAAACTGACCAAGGCGGAGAAGATATTACGCATTACAAAGAATACCGCCGCGCAAAATACATCGGCCGCATTTTCCAAAACCCGTTGCTCGGGACCGCAGGAAAAATGTCGCTGGAAGACAATCTGGTTATTGCTTCCCGGAAAGGATTCAAAGGGCTCCGTATCAGCCTGAATGCAAAAACCCGTTCGGAATTCCGGGAGCAGCTCGCTGCACTGAATATGGGTTTGGAAAAGCGGCTGCGCGACAACGTTGAACAGTTATCCGGCGGACAACGGCAGGCGCTGGCATTGCTGATGGCAGTTTTGTCCAAACCAAAAATCCTGCTGCTGGATGAACATACGGCGGCTCTGGATCCGGCCAATGCCGCCATTGTCATGGAACTGACCGGGCGCTTTGCCGCAGAATACAATCTCACGGTTATGATGATTACCCACAATATGCGGCAGGCTATCGACTGCGGGAACCGCCTGCTGATGATGGACGCAGGCGAAATCGTTCTGGACATTCAGGGAAAAGAAAAAAGCACACTTACGCCGGACAGCATCGTGGAAAAATTCAGGAGCATCAAACACCGCGCCGTAAATAATGATGAAATGCTGCTGCAGTAATTACGCTACAGATTTTCCGGGACACCAAGACTGCGCATCGGGGCAGGTTCTCCGGTAAGGGCTATCCGTAAGCCCAGCTTGATAAAAGCGCAGATTTCCCGCAAATAGGCATGCGGCGCATACAGCAGGGGAACCGGCGCGGGGACGCCGGTTATACAGGAAAAACCCAGCCGGCGGGCAAGGATTTCAATCCTTGCCAAATGATAGCGGCTCGAAAGCACGGCGATGCAAGAATCCATCACGTTTTCCAAAGACGTTTGTTCCTGACGGGCAATACACATGGCGCTGTAACGCAGATTCTGAATGGTGTCCAGCGCCCGGTCTTCCGGCAAAATCCGTTCCGGGGCAATGCCTGCCTTTTCCAGCGAGCGTTTCATTGCAGGCGCCTCCGGGTGGGGCACATGGCGCAGCGTCCCTCCGGTAACCACTACGGAAGAAGCGGGATGCGTGCGGAGCCAGGCGGCGGCAGTTTCGGCGCGGCGTAGCACAAGCGGCGGAAGATTACCGTTTTTATCAATACCGCCGCCGAACAGAATCATCCAGCGGATTCCTTCCTTTGCGTTTTTTTTCCGGGAAAGCGGTTCCGTTTCCGGCGTTAAAATCAGAAACAGGCAGACTGCGCCGACCAGCACGCCGGCAGAAACGGCGGCAAAAAACGCAAAGCGCCAGAAACGGGGCAGCGCATACAGAAAATACACGCCGCGCAGCCGGCAGCAGCCGCAAAGAATACAGAATGCAGCGGGCAGAAGCCAGATATGCGAAAACGACGTCAGTACGGCAGAAACCGTACCCGGTGACGAAACAAGCAAAAAAATATCGTAAGCGGCAAACGCGGCGGCGGCGGAAAAAAAAGCGGCGGCAGAAAAACGCCGGCGGCGGACGGTCACGACTGATGCTCCGTGCGGTTCCGTCCTTCCTTCTTTCCTTTGTAGAGCATCTTATCCGCAAGCCCGACCAAAGCAGTGGATGTATCCGTAGTTTCGCCGGCGGACGCCACGCCGAATGTGATGGTCACCGGAATTGTTTTTTCATCAAAAACAAAAAGATGTTCTTCTATCAGCTTCCGCAAAATTTCAGCCCGCCGGTAGCACACGTCCGCCTCAGCTTCCATCACCAGCAGGAATTCCTCGCCGCCCCAACGTCCCAGCGGATCGGTTCTGCGGACATTCGCATTCAAAATCTGCGCTACGCTTTTCAGGATAAAATCACCAGCGTTATGGCCGAATGTATCGTTAATCCGTTTAAAATTATCGAGATCCCCTATGCAAACGGAAAGCGGCGTATCTTCTTTCCGGCTTTTTTCAAAAGCTATATCCAGCCGCCGGGAAATTTCCCAGCGGTTATAAATTTTCGTCAGCGCATCATAAGAAGCCTTGAGTGAAAGATCGTTTTT
Source organism: Candidatus Avitreponema avistercoris (assembly GCA_017694555.1). Lineage (GTDB taxonomy): Bacteria > Spirochaetota > Spirochaetia > Treponematales > Treponemataceae > Avitreponema > Avitreponema avistercoris. The sequence goes on along the minus strand of JADIMS010000080.1, from coordinate 2,159 downwards.
CTGGCCTTCAACAATCCGGAAATCGCCGATAATATGACTCAGGAAAAAATATGTTTCCAGTCCGGACATACCGAAAACGGTTACCACGGAAAATACCAAAAACAAAGTCAGGACAGGTTCCGTCACCATCAACGGACGCTTATAAAACTGGGAAATCAAAAGGAATACGGTATAAGCGGCGGCGTTGCACACAAATGCCAGGATAATAAAACAGGTTTGGAATCTTTTGGAATACGGCAACAGCAAACTGTAGCTTGCCACCGGAACCAGAAGCAAGTGGTATAATTCGATCGCGCACATACTGCCGAGAAACCAGTACAATATATACGAGTGAACGCCGATTTCAACAAAAGTCAGACAGTAAATCAGAATAAAATTTCCGCTGTGGATGTATTTGGAAAAAAGAAAAAATCCAAGCACAATCGCCGCATGATAAATCATGAACGGCGACCGGAAAAAAATCAGGCCAAGCAGAAAAAACCCGGAATGCACCAGCGCCGCGTATCCCAGCAAAAGCCGGAGCTGAAATATCACAGTCCGGTCAAACATACCGGGAGGAGTGCTGAATCCGCTATCGAAAATTTTGCCTGCCGCCTGTTTAATTCTCCGCATAGTCACCCGCCGCGTCCGTTTTTTTCCGGTTCTTTACCCGCTCAGCCAGCAATGCACGCAGTTCCTCCACTGCCCGTTCATATTTTGCAGAATGGAAATTGGCAAAACTGCGCAGGGTTCGGCGCTGCTGGAAACTCATCTTCAGTAAAAACGCCCTGTGCGCAGCCGACAGCTTTCCGGGACGCCGTTTCAACCGCTCCGCGAAAGCGGTTCCGGCGCTCTCCGCTTCTTCTTTCAACATTGCCGAAAATTCCCGCAGTCTGGTATCCAGGCTGGCAAGACCGGCAAGCGTCGTTACCACATCCGCCGCGAAACCTGCGGCAAGCACGCTTCCTCCGATGAGCCGCACGCGCGGGGGAATTGCCGCCGCTACGGAAACCACAAGAGGATGGAGGAAAAGAACCAGAACAAGGCTCATTGCGCCGAAAGCCAGCGCGCCCAGAAGACAGATCCGCCCGTTCAGGTTAAATTTCATATGGGAATAATCCCACCAGCGTGCGTGAAAAATTTTCTCCATCAAATACGATGTTATATATTCCAAAACCGAGCAGAGCGCCATGCTGAGCAGGAACAATACCAGAGGGTTTGAAAAAGGCCGCAATAACACCACGTCAATCAACGCGCCGCAGCCGTAAATCGGACAGTACGGACCGGTCAAAAAACCCCGGTTGACAAACCGCCGTTCTTTAACAGAACACAAAAGAGTTTCATATACCCAGCCGGTAAAGCTGTAAAAAAGAAAATAAAGAAACTCTGTCACCTTCCGCGGGTCTCCTCCATCCGTCCGTACTGCATCATACGCCTGTCCGCATTCATCTTAGTATAAAACAATGGCTTGCGCAATCAATTTTTCCTATATATAATGCCAGAAATCAAAACGCCGCACGGCAGCCGCAGACAGACGGCATTTTGTTCCGTTTTCTTTTCCTGCCGGATACAGCCGGAATGCACGGGCGTTTTACAGGAGAATTGCAATGGCGAAGTATCCTTTTTCGACCATCGAGCCCAAATGGCAGAAATTCTGGGATGAAAACAAAATTTTCCGCACCGTGGAAGATCCCGCCGTACCGGAAGAAAAACGCGCCTATGTGCTGGATATGTTCCCCTATCCTTCCGCAGCGGGCCTGCACGTCGGCCATCCGGAAGGGTATACCGCTACCGACATTTATTGCCGCTTTTTACGCATGAATGGCTACAACGTCCTGCACCCGATGGGTTTTGACTCGTTCGGACTGCCGGCGGAAAATTACGCCATCAAAACCGGGACGCATCCGCGCATCACGACCAATGCGAACATCGCAAAATTCCGCAGCCAAATCAAAGCTTTCGGTTTCTCTTACGATTGGGACAGGGAAATTTCCACCTGCGACGAAGAATACTACCGCTGGACGCAATGGATTTTCCTGCAGCTGTTCAAGCGCGGATTGGCTTACGAAGCGCATACCCCGATTAACTGGTGCCCCTCCTGCAAAACCGGCCTGGCAAACGAAGAAGTCAAGGAAGGATGCTGTGAACGCTGCGGAAGCCAGGTCACGAGGAAGAATATC
>JADIMS010000079.1 GCA_017694555.1 Candidatus Avitreponema avistercoris | reverse complement strand
CCGTAAAATCGTGCGCGTCCCAGACAACCGGCGCAGCTTCCAGCGAATCGTCGGTATAAAGGATTTTCACTTCTGCGGGCAATACCGGCGCCGACCCCAGTACGGCGGAAATTTCCGGCGTTTCAAACCCTTTCGCCGTGATTTCCGGACGCGCATTGCCGTACACGCGGTTGAACACCTGAAGGGAAGGCAGCGCACGGCCCTGATAGTCAAACATAGCCTGATTTTCCCAGTTGTTGCCTTCGCCGGTCCGCCATCCGGCCCCTTCGGCCAGAATCCACGCGGGTTCCCAATAAAACACGCCGAGTCCTTTTTCCCCGGCGCCTTCCCAAACCGCCGCCATCACGTCCCGCACAGCGGTTGCCTGTCCCTGTACCGTGGGAAGGTAGCCGTGCTTTTCGTCGCTGTAAATCTGAAAGCGGTTGCCCTGTTCATCGCCGTCTTCTTCGGTGAATGCATAGGCGGTTTCCACCACGCAGACTTCTTTCCCGTACCGCTCCGTCAGGTCGCGCAGATTGGCTTTCAGCGCGTCCATAGATCCGTGCCAATACGGATAGAACGAAAGCCCGATGACGTCAAAATCCACGCCGGCCGCCGTCACTTCGTCAAAGACCCAGCGGTACAAATCATTGTCCGCCCCGTCCGCCAGATGGATGACGATTTTCGTCCTTTGCCCCCACGGCTGCGCCTTGCGGACAGCGCGCGCGCCCTGCTTCAAAAGCCGGGTAAAGCCTGCAAAACCGCCGGTTTCCTCATCTCCGTCCGCCCAAGTTTTGCCGTCGGGCCACAGCATACCGCCGTTCAGCTCGTTGCCAATCTGCACCATGTCCGGGAAACATCCTTCATCTTTCATCGTTTCCAGAACGGACAGCGTATAGCCGTACAACGCCTTTTCCAAATCCCGTCCGTGCAGCCGGATCCACGCCTGCGGTTTGCGCTGGTTGTCCGGATCAGCCCAGAAATCGCTGTAATGGAAATCCAGAAGCAGGCGGAAACCGGCTGCCTTCGCGCGTTTCGCCATCGAAAGCGTCCGCTCCAGATTGTTGTTGCCGCCGCCTGCCGGATCCCCCCGCTTGGAAAGCACCCGGCGGTTGACCACCACATTGGCCGGGTTCACCGGATCGTTCCATAACCGCAGCCGGATCCAGTTGACGCCCGCGTCCTTCAAAATGGCGAACAGATCCCGTTCCCGGCCGTCCGCATCCAGAAAGCGCCCGCCGCATTCTTCGATCCATGCCAGCGTGGAAACGTCCGCCCCGCGGATAAAATCCTCCGGCAGACCGGGAACCGGCTCCACCATCACGTCTTCCGCCTGTACGCCTGCGCCCAGGCAAAGCAAGCCCAGCGCCAGCGCAAAAAGCGCCGTTGTTTTTTTCCGGTGCATACTTCCTCCTTTTTTGCTTTTCTTCCCCGTCCCGCTTGACAGAACGGAAAACCGGTGTTATAGCTGTTGTCATCACGTGTTGATTAAATCCTATGCCTGCTTTCCAGAACTGTCAAGAAAAAAAACAAAAGATTTGACGTTCTGCGGAAAGGCTTGTACAATGAAACCTGCGTGCGCCGCATTGCGGCTGCGCAAATTCAAAACAAGTTTCGCATTCATCGAGGAGGAGAAAATGAAATTTGCGAAAGTTCTTGTCTGCCTGTTGCTGGTTTCCGGCCTTGTACTGACCGGCTGCGGCAAATCCGGTGAAAGCTCGGAAAAAGTCGAGCTTGTGGTCTGGGAATCCACAAACGGCCCGGACCAGTTCATTGAAGAAGCCGGAAAGGCATTTACCGCCCTGCACCCCAACGTCACGATCAAGTACGTGAACGTGGAATTGGGTGATTCCACCGGACAGATTACGCTGGACGGCCCCGCGGGCGTCGGTCCGGACGTATTTGCCGCGCCGCACGACAAACTGGGCGAACTGGTGATGGGAGGGCACGTGCTGCCCACGAACAACGCGCAGGCCGTTGCGGACTCCGTGCTTGCCGCCTGCTCGCAGGCCCTGACCTATGAAGGCACGATGTACGGCTATCCGGTTTCCGCCGAAACCTACGCCTTGTTCTACAACCGCGCGCTGGTCAACGAAAACGAAGTCCCCAAAACCTGGGAAGACATGATTACGTTCTGCAAGGAATTCAACGCGGAAAACCCCGGCAAATACGGCCTGGTGTTTGACGCCGGAAACGCCTACTACTCCATCGTCTTCACGACGGCGCACGGCAACCGGCTGTTCGGCGAAAGCGGAACGGATACCAGCCGCACCTACCTGAACACGGATGCAGCGGTGGAAGGCATGACGTTCTTCCAGAATTTCCGCAAAGAGGCGCTTAACGTCCCGGCTGCCGACCTGACGACTTCCGTTGCGGACGCCGCCTTCTTTGCCGGCACGGCCGCCATGCACATCACCGGCCCGTGGAACGTTGCCAACTGCATCACCGAAGGCCTCGATTTCGGCATCACCACGCTGCCGTCGCTGCCCGGCGACACGGCGCCTGCGTCTTCCTTCTCCGGAACCCGCGCCATGTTTGTCTCTGCCTACAGCAAACACCCCGAAGAAGCCAACGCGTTTGCGGAATTCCTGGTTTCCCCGGAAATGCAGAAACTGCGCTTTGACATCACCGGCGCGCTGCCGTCGATCAGCGTTACCGTGGACAGCCCGTACGTGAACGGATTCCTGGCCCAGCTGGACTACGCCTTCCCGATGCCGTCCATCCCCGAGATGAACGCGTTCTGGGATGCGCTGGGAAGCGCCAGCAGCAACATCTGGAACGGCGCGGACGTCAAAACGGAACTCGACGCAGCCGACGCTGCCATCCTCAGCCGCTGACCGCTTTTTTACAGCCGGTCAGGCTTACGGGAAAGCCGGAGGACATCCTCCGGCTTTTTTCCGCCTTTTCAAAATCCGCCGTCCGCGGGCGGCGGATTTCCTGCAACTTCTCTTTAGGGGGAACACTATGGAGAAAAAACACCTTTCCCTGGACGGTTCGGATCTGCCGAAAGTCAAGCGGGCCGCCTGCGCCTTCATGGGAATGGGGCACATCCTGTACCTGAAGGATTATATCAAAGGCGTATTTTTCGCGGTCATCGAGGTGCTTTTCCTCGGATTGCTGCCGCTGGTTGTTGTCAAAGTACACGACCTGATTACGCTCGGCGATCCCAGCCCGGCGGGAACGCCGATCACGCAAAAAGACCACTCGATCTTCATGCTGGTGGACGGAATTCTGATTCTTTCTATTGTGGCGATTTTCGCCGTTATGTATTTTCTGTCGGTACGCAGCGCCACGGGCGGTTATACGGAATACTGCCAGCGCAAGAAACACATCACGACGAAAGACAGCCTCTCCCAGATTACCGGCAAAGCTTTCCCGATTTTCGGACTGGCGCCGGCTTTCCTGCTGATTGTCTTCCTGGTCATTGTTCCGCTGATTTTCTCCGCCTGTGTTGCTTTTACCAACTACTCTTCGCCGGGACATATTCCGCCCAACAACACGGTGGACTGGGTCGGCTTCCAGAATTTCGTGGACCTGATGGGCGGTTCCGCCACATGGACGCAGGGCTTTGTCCGCGTTGCCATTTGGAACCTGATTTGGGCTGTCATGGCCACGGCTACCTGCTATTTCGGCGGCCTGATTATCGCCGTCCTGCTGAAGGAAATCAACTTCAAGATTGCGCCGATTTTCCGCATGATTTTCATCCTGCCTTACGCCGTGCCGTCCGTCATCAGTATGCTGGTTTGGCAGAACCTCTTGAACGGAACGTTCGGCATTGTGAACCGGACGCTGGCGGATCTGGGGATTATTTCCACGGCGATTCCGTGGCTTTCCGACCCGATGTTTGCCCGCGTTACGCTGATCCTCATCAACCTGTGGGCCGGCTTCGGTTACTTTATGCTGCTGACGATGGGCACGATGACGGCCATTTCGGACGATATGTACGAAGCCGCGCGCATTGACGGCGCCAGCCGCTTCCAGATTCTGCGGCACATTACGCTGCCCCTGGTCATGTACCAGACCATGCCGCTGATTATCATGTCGTTTACGCATAACATCAACAACTTTGGCGCGGTTTTCTTCCTTACCGGAGGAGCACCGGAAGTCGCGGATTCCACCATTACCGGCGCAGGCGCTACTGACCTGCTCATTACGTGGATTTACAAGCTGACGGTCAACCTGCTGAAATACAACTATGCTTCGGTCATCGCCGTCATCATCTTCCTCGTGCTTACACCGTTCGCCATCTTCAACTTCCGCAGAACCAAAGCGTATAAGGAAGGCACTGTATGAACAATATGAAGACCGGAAAAAAAGAAAAATACGAGCGGATCAACGCCGTCAACAAATGGATTATCATCCTGGTGTTTCTGCCCATTTCGTTTTTGGTGATTTATCCGCTGGTGTATGTGGTCAGCGCGGCATTCTCGCCGGGCAACTCTATCGCAAACCTGAATATCGTGCCGTTCGGCGACGGCGTGACGCTGGATCACTTTAAGCGGCTGTTCACGGAAACAAACTTCCTGACGTGGTTCAAAAACACGCTGACCATCGCCGTCTGCACGTCTGCCGTGACGGTGGTCGTCGCCTCGCTTTCGGCGTACGTGTTCTCGCGGTTCACATTCGTGTTCAAGAAGTCGATGATGATGAGCCTGCTCGTCCTGCAAATCTTCCCCTCGTTTGTCGGCATGGTCGCCATCTATATCATTCTGTGGCGCGTCAACGGTCTGGACACGCTGTGGGGACTGATTCTCGTTTACATTGCGGGAAATATCCCCTACAACACATGGCTGGTGAAAAGCTACATCGACACAGTACCGCGCAGTCTGGACGAAGCCGCGCGTATCGAGGGCGCGAACCATTTCAAGATTTACCGCTCCATCATGATGCCGGTGATTAAGCCGATTATCACGTTCCTGGCCATTACCAGCTTTACCGGCCCGTGGATGGACTTTATCTTCCCGAAAATGATTCTGCGGTCGCCGGAAAAACAGACGCTGGCGCTCGGACTGTTCGGCTTCATCACGGATAAAAAGAACGAGTTCACCACGTTTGCAGCGGGCGCGCTGATCGTGGCGGTTCCCTTTATCATCATGTTCACGCTTTCCCAAAAGATGATGGTGACCAGCTTCGGGCAGGCCGCCGTCAAAGAGTAAAACCCGAAACGCCGGACGGTATCCGCTGTCCGGCGTTTTTTTTCTTTCATTTCAATTCCCCGGAAAATCCGGCATTCTGAATTCCGCAAAATTCCACAGCATCAACAGGAGGGACAATGGCATCCTACGGAATGACAAAACAATACCTGACCAAAAACGGCGCACCCTGGTTTCCGGTAATGGGGGAAATCCATTATTCCCGGCTGCCGGAAAACACCTGGGAAGAAGCCCTGTACAAAATGAAAGCGGGCGGAATCCAGGTTGCGTCCACATACGTCATCTGGATTCACCACGAAGAGGAAGAAGGAAAGGCGGACTTTTCCGGGAACCGGAATGTGCGCAAATTCGTGCAGCTGGCGGACAAGTGCGGTCTGCAAGTGTCGCTGCGGATAGGCCCCTGGTGCCACGGCGAAGTGCGCAACGGCGGTTTCCCGGACTGGCTTTTACACAAGGCGGAACGGGAAGGCTTCCGGCTGCGCACGGACGACGCCGGGTATCTGGCGGAAGTGGAAAAATTTTACCGCCGGATTTATGCCGAAACGCAGGGACTGTTCTGCGCAGCGGACGGCGGTACGGAACCCGTCATTGCCATTCAGCTGGAAAATGAGTACGGCCATTGCGGCGGTCTGCACGGCGGGGCAGGCGAAACGCATATGCGCACGCTGCGCCGTCTGGCGGAACAGGCAGGCTTTACGGCGCCTTTTTTTACCGCCACCGGCTGGGGCGGCGCCGTGACCGGAGGAATGCTGCCGGTGATGGGCGGTTACTGCGAAGCGCCCTGGGATCCGCGGTTGACGGAAATCGAACCGAGCGGCAATTACCTGTTTACCCATGAACGCAACGACCACGCCATCGGCAGCGATTTCGGGACCGGCAGCGGTCTGACATTCAACCCGGAAGATTTCCCCTATCTGACGGCGGAGCTGGGCGGCGGCATCCAGATCACACGGCACCGGCGGCCTGTCGTGTACGCGGAAGACACCGGCGCAATGTCGCTGACCAAACTGGGCAGCGGCGTAAATTTACTGGGATATTATATGTACCACGGCGGGACCAATCCGGAAGGCAGACTGTCCACAATGCAGGAAACCCGGGAAACCGGATCGCCCAACGACCTGCCGGAACTGTCCTACGACTTCCGCGCGCCGCTGCGCGAATACGGGCAGGTTTCCCCGGCATTCCGGGAGCTGAAACTGCTGACGCTTTTTTTGCGCGATTTCGGCAGCGGTCTCTGTACTCTGCCCGCCGTTATTCCGGAATCCAATCCGAAAAAACCGGAGGATACAACCAGCCTGCGCCATGCGTTCCGCTGTAAGGACGGGCGCGGCTATGTCTTTCTTTCGGCGTTCCAGCGGCGGCGGAAACTTTCCGCGCATGAAAATATACGGCTCACCGTTCCGGAAAGCGGGGAAGCGCTTCCGCCTCTGGATGTTGAACCGGGGGATTATTATTTCTTCCCGTTTCACATGCAGCTGGAAAATCCGGCGGATACCGGCGGGTACACTGCCCTGGATTTTGCGGACGCATCCCCGCTGTGCGTTATCCGGGCAGAAGGCGGAAAACTCCCGGTGACCGTGTTTTACGCCGGGCAAAACCGCACGGCGGAAGGATGTACGTTCCGGTTTGCAGGCGCCCCGCAGGCATTCCTGCTTGTCCTGACGCGCCGGGAAGCACGGAATGCCTGGCCGGTGCAGGCTGCGGACGGCGGACGGCTTTTGCTGACGGAAGCCGCCGTAACCGAAACGCATTCCCGCGGCGTATACCGGATGCTGACCCGCGTACCGCCGGACGCACCGCAAATTCCGCAGGAATTTTCCGCCTGGCCGCCGCTGCATTCCGTTCCGCAGGGCTTTGCCGCCGGAAAGCGGATCCTGCCGGTTTCCGCCGGCGGGGCTCCTGCCCCGGAAGGACGGTTGTACGTTCCCGTCCGGAAACCCCGCCCGGAAAGCAGCGCTGCCTGCGGGGAATCCGGAAATCCGCCGTCCGTTTCCTTCCGCTTTTTGGAGGGGGAACCGCCTGAACCAAGGCGCGACCATTCGGGCGGTGCGTATTCTTCCGGCAGTCCGCTGGTATGCGGAATCCTGCTGCGGAATTTACCGGCGCTGGTCACGGACACGGAACCGCCCCCGCTTTTGCCGGGCGAAAGCCGCCTGCACGATATTTTCCTGCATATCGGATACGAAGGGGAAAGCGCCCGCCTGTATTGCGGCGGGGTGCTGGTTGCGGACAACCTCTATCCCGGAAAATTGCGGGACGAAGACGGCCGCACGCCCGGATACAGCAACCCGGACTGGGAAATCTCGCTGCGCTGCGTTCTGGCACGCGCAGGGGAAAAAGCGAAAGCGCAAATGGCCGCACAGGACGGGATTACGCTCAAGCTGGAAGTATTTCCGCTGGACGCAGACGCGCCTGTTTTTCTGGAAGAGCGTCCGGTATTTCCGGGCGGAAAAACCGCGCGGATTTCCGGCATGACGCTGGAAGGGGAACTGGAAACCGCGCTGGATTTGCGCGGCTGACCGGCACGCGGCTGACCGGGCGGGCTAAAAAAACAAAGCCGCAGGACACGTTCCTGCGGCTTTTGCGGCAATACAAACGCCCTCACCTGCCGGTGAACAGCCGCCCGTCGGAAAAGCCGTTTCCCGCAGAGTCCACCGGCATATCGGAGGAAGTAAACCACATCCCCCTGCCGTCTTCTGCCGGCCGGTAAAGGATTTTCCAGACCAGCGAAACGTCCTGTATCCGTTCCTTCAAAAAAGAAACCTGTGCCTGTTCCGTGATAGAAAAGCGCAGCATGGATCCGTTATCCGACCAAGTGCCGCGCCAGACGGTAGACGAGCCGAACGACTCAGACCATTCCGCTTCCATTGTGCCGTCTTCCCGGACCGTCAGCCGCGTCTGCGCAGCGCCGCCGTCGTATTTCCAGACTCCGCATACCGCGGGAACCGGGGAAACCGGACGGCCCTCTGGATTATCCGGCGTCTCCCGGTTTTCCGCAGAAAAACCGGTATTTTCCGCAGCTTCGGCGGCTGCTTCCCGGATCCGCTTACCGGCGGCAGAAAACAATTCCCCGGCGCCTTCGGCGGTAGCTTTTCCGGCTTCAGAAAAATCATGCCAGAAATCCTGCACTTCTTCCGGCACTTCGGCAGAAAGCGGCGCAAACACACCGGCGCCAAAAACCAGCAGCGCCGCCAGACACAAACCCGCATATTTTCCCGGCATAATTCCTCCTTATTTCCGCTCAGCCCCGCCAGTCTGCATTCACCGGAACACCCCGGCGGATCCATTGCCGGTCTTCGTCCGTGATGCGGCGCACCACACGGCAGGGCACGCCCACCGCCAGCGAATCCGCCGGGATGGAAGACGTCACGATACTCCCCGCGCCGATGACGGAATTGTCCCCGATTTCCACACCGGGAAGCACCACGGTATTTGCGCCAAGCCACACGCCGTTCCCGATTTTTACCGGAACCGAAAACTGTGCGCCGGAACACCGGTATTCCGGCGCAAGCGGATGTCCGGTAACCGCAAGCGTGACATTGGGCGCGCACATCACGTCATCCCCGACCGTCAGTTTTCCGTCGTCCACAATCACCAGATTGAAATTGGCATAGAAACGCGCGCCGATAAACGTATTGCATCCGTATGAACAATACACCGGACCTTCGATAAAAGCGGAATCCCCGATTTTCCCGAACAGTTTATGCAGCAGCCGGTTCCGTCGCCGGACGCGCGACGGCTTTGTGGAATTATACGCAAAAGCAAGAACCTTCGCCCGGTCCCGCTGCCGCCGCAGTTCCGCCTCCAGCAGACGGTCTGCCGGATCGGGATGGCCGTACTCGACATAGAGTTTTCCGCTGTCTATCCGGTCGCGCAAAGACACTGCACTCCTCCTCCCGGAGATCCGGCAACGGGTATCCGGGAGGAGGATTCCGGCACAAAGCCGGAATCCTCCGGAAAGCCTGTTCAGGCAGCTTTACGCCGGAAAGTTTATTTGCCCAGCGCAGTGGCTACGTCCACGGCAACCGCGACCGTAGCGCCGACCATCGGGTTATTGCCGATTCCGAGGAAGCCCATCATCTCAACGTGGGCAGGGACGGAAGACGAACCGGCAAACTGGGCGTCCGAATGCATACGGCCCATCGTGTCGGTCATACCGTAAGAGGCAGGGCCGGCGGCCATGTTGTCCGGATGCAGCGTGCGTCCCGTACCGCCGCCGGACGCCACGGAGAAGTATTTCTTTCCCCGCTCCACGCATTCTTTTTTATAAGTACCCGCAACAGGATGCTGGAAGCGCGTCGGATTGGTGGAGTTACCGGTAATGGAAACGTCTACGCCCTCGTGCCACATAATCGCGACGCCTTCGCGCACGTCGTCCACACCGTAGCATTTCACCTTGGCGCGTTCGCCCTTGGAATAGGGGATTTCCCTGACAACCGTCAGTTCGCCGGTGTAATAATCAAACTTCGTCTGCACGTAGGTAAATCCGTTGATGCGGCTGATAATCTGCGCGGCGTCCTTTCCCAAACCGTTCAGGATACAGCGCAGCGGCTCTTTGCGGACTTTATCTGCCTTCGCGGCAATTTTGATGGCGCCTTCGGCAGCGGCAAAGGATTCGTGGCCGGCCAGGAATGCAAAGCACTTGGTTTCTTCGCGCAGAAGCCGCGCAGCCAGGTTGCCGTGTCCCAGACCGACTTTGCGGTCTTCCGCAACGGAACCGGGGATACAGAACGCCTGCAGCCCGATACCGATGGCTTCGGCAGCGTCAGCGGCGTTTTTGCAGCCTTTCTTGATGGCAATCGCCGCGCCTACCACATAAGCCCACTTCGCGTTTTCAAAGCAGATGGGCTGGGTTTCTTCCACCGTCTTATAGGGGTTGATGCCGGCCTTGTCGCAGATTTCCTTGGCTTCCTCAATGGAGGAAATGCCGTTCTCTTTCAGCGCCTTGTTGATTTTGTCAATGCGGCGCTCATAGCTTTCAAACGTGATTTTCTCTGCCATTCTCTGTTCTCCTATTCGTGCCGCGGATCAATCAGTTTCACCGCGCCCTGCTCTTCCGTCGTGCGTCCGTAAGAACCGCGTGCCTTGTCCATCGCCGTGGCCGGATCGTCGCCCTTCTTGATGAATTCCATCATCTTTCCAAAGTGGATAAACTTATAGCCGATGATTGCGCCTTCGCTGTCCACCGCCACTTTCTCCACATAGCCTTCCGCCATTTCCAGATAGCGCGGGCCTTTTTTCAGCGTGGCGAACATCGTACCGACCTGCGAACGCAGGCCTTTGCCGAGGTCTTCCAGGGAAGCGCCGACCACCAGACCGCCCTCGCTGAATGCGGACTGGCTGCGCCCGTAGACAATCTGGAGGAACAGTTCGCGCATCGCCGTGTTGATGGCGTCACAGACCAGGTCGGTGTTCAGGGCTTCCAGAATGGTTTTGCCGATGAGAATCTCGCTGGCCATAGCGGCAGAGTGGGTCATACCGGAACAGCCGATCGTTTCCACCAGCGCTTCCTGAATAATGCCGTCTTTCACGTTGAGCGTGAGTTTGCACGCGCCCTGCTGCGGTGCGCACCAGCCGATACCGTGCGTAAAACCGGAAATGTCTTTAATTTCCTTTGCCTGAATCCATTTTCCTTCTTCCGGGATAGGGGCCGGGCCGTGGTACGCAGCCTTGGCCAGCGGACACATATGTTCCACTTCTGCCGAATATACCATAGTTTCTCCTGTTTTCCCCGCTTTCGCGGTAAAGATATCGTCTCAGTATAAACTTATATCGATTAAATTTCCAGCCCCCGCACGGCCGTCCGCCGCACACCGCCGCTTGTAATTGACAGCGCACACCGGCAATCTAGCGTGCGCCTAAAACGCACCGGAAGCCTGTTTTGCCTTACGGCGATGCATTTCGTGCAGTGAAACAACGATTGCCTCGTGTGCGCCGTCGTTCACGCGGCGTAAGAACCTGAACGCTTCCGCGATGTTGCGTTCAATTTTCTATGAAAGGCGCGTGCGTCATTTTTCATTCCGAATTCATCATTTTGAATTGGTTTGCGCGCGTTCAGTTTCCGCAAAGTGCGGAACGTGACGCCCGCACTTTGCGGTCAAACTGTTGCGCCGGAGCAAAGCAAACTTAACAAAAATTATCATTTATTTTGGAAATTTATTATCATTTTAATTGACAATACGATAATAAAAGAGTATTTTAG
>JADIMS010000010.1 GCA_017694555.1 Candidatus Avitreponema avistercoris | reverse complement strand
CGGCGGCTTCCCCGCCCGGAACGGCTGCCGGATCCGCTCCGTCCCCGGATGCTGTCCGGACGCAGGCGTCCGGGCGCGGCCTTTCGTATCAGGAAGAAAAACAGCGGCGCGCCGCCCGGCGTAAACTGGAGCGGGAAGAAGAGCGCCTGCTGGCTTCCATCAGCGCCGAAGAGGCGCAAATCGCGCAGCTGCAGCAGGAACTGGATCAGCCGGCCGTATACGCCGACCGCGAAAAATCCCGCGCCGTGCAGCAGGAAATCGACGCGCGCCGGGAAACGCTGGCTGCCCTGACCGCTTCCTGGGAAGAAATTTCGGCGCAGCTGCTGTAATCCGCATCCCGTATATTCATCCGTATATTCTCTGTATTCCCTGTGCAGCGGCTGCGTTTTGCGCTTTGCAGACCCGCACCCGGCCGCCCGCGCCGGCGGCCGGGCAGATTTTGTTTATGCTTTCAACTTAAAAAAAGTAAAAAAACTTAAAATAACACTTGATTATCCTTAAAAATGGTTTATACTAAACCTATGGAACTTAATTTACAGGTTTAATTAACTTGTATTTTAACTTCCGAAAAATAAATCAGGAGGAAGAAATGAAAAAACTGGTGATTCTTCTTGCGGCTCTGGCGGTTGTGCTGACCGGCTGCTCCAAGAACGGGGAAAGCGCATCTGCCGACGGCAAAGCTGAAGGAAATCTGGTGGTCTGGTCGTTTACCGACGAGATTGCGCAAATGTGTGAGTCTTTTAAGGAGAGCCATCCCGACATCACGATTGAATATTCGATGACGCCGACGGATCAGTTCCCCAACAAATTGGATCCGGTCCTTGCGTCCGGACAGGGCGTCCCGGATGTATTCGGCCTGGAAGCTGCTTTTGTGCGCAAATATGTGGAATCCGGTCTTTTGCTGGACCTGACGGACATCTACGAAGCGAACAAAGACAAGCTGATTGCTTATCCGGTTGAAGTCGGAACTTATGACGGCAAAGTCTACGCCATGAGCTGGCAGGCCGCCCCCGGCGCCATGTTCTACCGCCGCAGCCTTGCCAAGCAGTATCTGGGAACCGACGATCCGGCCGAAGTGCAGAAATACTTCACCGATTTCAATAAATTCCTGGAAACCGCGCAGACGCTGAAAGACGCTTCCAACGGCAAGTGCGTTGTGGTGTCCACCACCGGCGACCTGTTCATGCCGATTATGGCCGGCCGCAAAGATCCGTGGGTTGTGAACGACAAACTCGTGATTGATCCCGCCGCCATTGAATACATGGAAATGGCCAAAACGCTCCGTGACAACGGGTTTGAAGGCCGCGTCGCCCAGTGGTCCGAAGGCTGGTTTGCCGGTATGAAGGGCAGCCTGAAGGACGAAAACGGCAATGCCGTCGAAGTGTTCTCCTACTTCCTGCCGACGTGGGGTCTCCATTATACGCTGAAACCCAACGCGCCGGAAACGTCCGGTGACTGGGCGATGATCCCGGGTCCTGTTTCCTACCGCTGGGGCGGCACGTGGATTGGCGCCTACAAAGACACCAAGAATCCTGCTGCGGCCAAGGAGTTTATCCGCTGCCTGACGTGCGACGACGAATTTATGGAAGCGTGGGCAACCTCCACCGGCGACCTTGTGTCCAACCTGAACGTGGTCAACAAGATCAAGGATACTTATTCCGAGCCGTTCCTGAATGGCCAGAACCATTATGCTGAATTCGCCGAAATGGCGCAGAATGTGAATGGCAAGCTGACCCAGGGAACCGACCAGGCGATCGAAGCCCTGTTCCAGGAGTCTGTTACCGCTTACGTCATGGGTGAAAAATCCCGCGACCAGGCTCTGGCGGACTTCCAGGCGCAGGTGAGCTCGCAGCTCGGCCTGTAACATGACGGATCCCGCGCGCAGGAATGCGTGCGGGATTCCCGCTGCGGATTGAAAAAAGTGAAAGCAAAAAAGTGTGCGTACAAAAACAGGAAAACTGCAAAAAGTTAAAAAGTTGTTGAAGTAAAAATACCGGTTGTTTTGCTAAAAAAGAGGGGGCCGCCGTTTTGCTTTCCGGCGACGGATGAAAAAAGTGTTTAACAGGAGGACTATGCAAATGGAGAAAACAGCGGTGGTGAAAAAGAAAGAGTCGGGAATGGAAAAACGGCTCAACCGGTGGGGCTATTTTTTCGTTGCCCCGTTTATTCTGGTATTTTGTCTTTTTAACCTCTATCCGACAATTTATACGTTTGTTCTGTCGTTTACGGATCTGCGCGGACTCCGCAGCGACTTCGATCTGACCGGACTGTCCAATTACACCAAGCTGGTCACGGATCCGTATTTCTGGGAATCTGTGGGCAATACATTCGTGATGTGGGGCTGGAACTTCGTCCCGCAGCTGGGGATTGCGCTTCTGCTTTCCATCCTGCTTTCGGATGTACGGCTGCGCCTGAAAGGAAAAGGACTTTTCCGCGCATTGATTTATATGCCGAACCTGCTGACGGCGGCCTCTGTTGCCCTGCTGTTCCGCAGCCTTTTCGGTTACCCCATCGGCCCGGTGAACCAGTTCCTGCAGACGCTGGGTTTCTATCAGGAAACCGTGCGCGGGGACGGAACCGTGGTGCACGAAGCGTTTAATTTTTTCCGGAATGTTGCGGTTTCCCGCGGAATTGTGGCGTTCATCCAGTGGTGGATGTGGTACGGCCACACGGTGATTATGCTGATGGCCGGTATCACCAGTATTTCCAACAGCCTTTATGAGTCCGCGGTTGTGGACGGAGCCAACAGCCGCCAGACTACGTTGTATATTACGCTTCCTTTGCTCCGTCCGATGATGCTGTACATTCTGGTAACGTCCCTGATCGGCGGTATGCAGATGCTGGATATCCCCTTCCTGCTGACGGATATGCGCGGCGCACCCGACTTCAAAATCCGGACAATGGCCGTGTACATTTACAATATCGCGTTCCAGGGAAGAAACGATTATGCCTACGCAGCTGCCGTTTCAGTCGGAATGTTCATCATCACCGCATCCATTGCGTTGCTGATGTACTTCTTCGTACAGGACCGCAGCGATCTCAAGCGGAAAAGATAAGGGAGGAATACCATGCAAGTTGAAGCAGTTACAGGAAAAGCAAAAAGCGCAACCACTTCTTTGTATCTGAAGCGCGGCATCTGCTATGTGTTGATGGTGTTTCTTGCATTGCTGGCGATTATTCCGATTTACGTCATGCTGATTAACGCCACAAGGTCAACCGAACAGATTAACGCCGGGATTTCGCTGATTCCCGGTTCAAATATCGCCTACAACTGGCACGCCCTGACCAACCGGGGGTTCCAGATTTGGCAGGGTTTTGCCAACAGTTTTTATCTGGCCGTGATGATGACTGCGCTGGGCGTGTATTTTTCGTCGATGACAGCCTATGGATTGCAGGTATATGAATTCAAAGGCCGGAAAGCGCTGTGGGCCGTTATCCTTCTGGTTATGATGCTGCCCCAGACGCTGTCGTTTATCGGATTTTACCAGTTTATGGCAAAACTGCATTTGCTGAACAGCTACATCCCGCTCATTGTGCCGACCATCGCCAGTGCGGGTACGGTTTTGTTCCTGC
Source organism: Candidatus Avitreponema avistercoris (assembly GCA_017694555.1). Classification (GTDB taxonomy): domain Bacteria; phylum Spirochaetota; class Spirochaetia; order Treponematales; family Treponemataceae; genus Avitreponema; species Avitreponema avistercoris. Next base: position 6,728 of record JADIMS010000010.1, on the reverse strand, counting down.
GGCAGTACCTTTCCTCTGTCCTGTCGATGGAGCTGATCGACGCGGCCCGGATTGACGGTTCCGGCGAATTCAAGACGTTCAACCGTATCGTCCTGCCGGTGATTACGCCCGCCATCGCGACGCAGTGTATTTTCTCATTCGTCGGTTCGTGGAACAACTTCTTCACGCCGTTCGTGCTCATTTCCGACACGAAAAAATACACGCTGCCGATGCTGGTGCAGATGCTCCGCGGGGATATTTACAGGACGGAATACGGCGGAATTTACCTGGGTATTGCGGTGTCCATTATTCCGATTCTGATTTTCTACGCCTTTATGTCCCGGTTTATCATTTCCGGAATTACGATGGGCGGTGTGAAAGAGTAAAGACGGGTGCGGGCTCCGGTCCGCGCCATGTTTTCCGAAAGGTGTCAATATGGCTGTTTTGTGTAAAAATCCTGTTTTGCCGGGCTTTCATCCGGATCCGTCAATCGTCCAGGTGAATGGCGAATACTTTATTGCCAATTCCACGTTTGAGTGGTATCCCGGCGTGGAGATCCACCGCTCCAGGAATCTGGTGGACTGGGAACGGGTGCCTTCCCCCCTTGCTTCTCCGCGGCTGCTGGATATGACCGGCTGTATGCCTTCGTGCGGGATTTGGGCGCCGTGCCTGTCTTACGCGGACGGGCTGTTCTGGCTCATTTATACCAATGTCCGTTCCTGGGGCGAATACGGCCCGTGGAAAGATTCGCCGAATTTCCTGACGACGGCGCCCTCCATCGAAGGCCCGTGGTCCGATCCTGTGTTTTTGACGGCTTCCGGTTTTGATCCGTCCCTGTTCCATGATGATGACGGGCGGAAATGGCTGGTCTCGATGGAGTGGGATTACCGGAAAACCGGGTGGGAGAATTTTTCCGGGCTTTTGGTACAGGAGTACAGTCCGGCGGAAAAGCGGCTGACAGGCAGTCCGCGGAAAATTTTCCTGGGTTCCCAGATCGGAATGGTGGAAGGCCCGCACATCTACAAGCGGGACGGGATGTATTACATTCTGGCGGCAGAAGGCGGAACAAGTTACGAACACGCCGCTACGGTGGCGCGTTCCAAAACTTTGGAAGGACCGTATGAGCTGCACCCGGAAAATCCGCTGATCAGCGCGTACGGCCGGGATACCAAAATCAAGAAAGCCGGCCACGCCAGCTGGTGTGATACGCCGGACGGCAGGTCTTATCTGGCGTTTTTGTGCGGCCGGCCGCTTCCCGGTACCGACCGCTGCGTGCTGGGACGGGAAACTTCCCTTGCGGAACTGGAATGGAAAGACGGATGGCCGTGGATCAAGCACTCCGGCGCCACGCAGTTGGCGGACGGGCTGGGCGGAAATTATCCGGATGAAGCGTTTTCTCCTCCGCTTCCCGGCGCAGCGCCTGCGGATGCCGGCGGGTTTTACCCTCCGGCGCAGCATTCCAGGCGTTATGATTTCGCGGCGCTGAAAGAAATCCCCGGCGATTTCATGACGCTGCGCAATGCGCCGCAGCCCGGCGTGTATTCGCTGACGGACCGGCCCGGTTTTTTGCGGATCCGCGGCGGCGAGTCCCCGGTGTCGTTTTTCCATCAGTCGCTGCTTGCCCGGCGGCAGACGGATTTTTCTTTCACGGCGGAAACGTGTCTGGAGTTTGAACCGGCGTATTTCCAGGAATTTGCCGGTCTGTCCTGGCGGTATGACGAGGGAAACCAGTATCTGCTTGCAGTTTCCTTTGAGGAAGGGTGGGGCAAAACAGTCCGCGTGCTTACGCTGCGCGACAGGAAATTTGAAATCAGCGCGCCCGCCGTCGTGCGGCCGGGCATTCCGCTGTATTTGGGGCTCACCGTGCGCGGAAGGAGCGGATTCTTCCGTATTTCCGAAGACGGAAAGCATTGGCGGGTGATGCGTCCGGAACTGGATGCCTCACTGCTGTCGGATGAATATCCGAGCATGGGATTTACCGGCGCGTTTGTCGGTTTGTTTTGCTGCGATACTGCTTCATACCGGGCGGCCGCAGATTTTGCGTATTTGGATTACAAGGCGGAAAACGATACACAGGATACTGCGCCGTGATTTTCTCCTCCTCTACCGTATAACACGCATGCCGTTGGCTGCGTGACGATCCGGCGGAGTCCTGCGGGGTTTTCGGACCGTCCCCCTGTTTTTCCGGCGGCATTCAGAAATGGGTGCCGCCGGATCCTTTTTCACTTGGCATTCTGCCTTTTTTCATGATAGATTCTTCATATGTTGTATCGCGATACTAGGGATTCTTCTATCCAGGTTTCCTTCCGGGAAGCGGTAATGCGCGGAATGAATCCGGCCACAGGCGGTCTTTATTTTCCGGTTTCCATTCCGAAGCTGCCCGCGCCGTTTATGGGCAAGAATCCGCCTCCTTCGTTCCGGGATACGGCTTTTGCCGCCGCCCGGCCTTTTCTGGAAGGCGAGATGCCGGATGGCGATTTGATGGCCATCATTGCCGCCGCCTATCCGTTCAGCGCGCCGGTGAAACCGGTGGATCCGGTTACGTATGTGCTGGAATTGTTCCACGGGCCGACATGTGCCTTCAAGGATTTCGGCGCGCGTTTTATGGCCCGGGTGATGCGTTTTTTCAATCAGGACGAAGACCGGCCCTTGCATATTCTGGTGGCGACTTCCGGCGATACGGGGAGCGCCGTGGGCAGCGCGTTTTATGGCGTGGAAGGAATTGACGTCACCATCCTGTATCCGGCGGGGAAAATCTCGCCGCTGCAGGAAAAGCAGCTTTCCACGTTTGACGGCAATGTGCGTTCGCTTTCGGTGGAAGGGACGTTCGACGACTGTCAGAAGCTGGTGAAAACCGCGTTTACCGACGCAGATCTGCGCAAGCGCTTCCGGCTGTCTTCGGCCAATTCCATCAATATCGCGCGGCTGCTTCCGCAGGCGTTTTACTATATTTACGGGGCGCTCGCCGTGATGGGACGTTCCAAGCGGGATAACCATATCGAATGTCCGCAGCTGCTGGCCGTGGTGCCGTCCGGCAATTTCGGTAACCTGACGTCCGGACTGATTGCGCGGGAAATGGGCGCGCCTATTGCAGGATTTGTGGCGGCTACCAATGCCAACCGCACGGTGCCGGACTGGCTGGAAACCGGGGAATACAAGCCGCGCCCTTCCGTCCTGACGCTGTCGAATGCAATGGATGTGGGCGCGCCGAGCAATTTTGAGCGGATGCGCGCCATGTATTCCCTGGAGGAAGCGCGGAAAATCCTGGCCGGATTTTGGGTCAGTGACAGCGAAACGCTGGAAGCAATCCGTTCCTGTTACGACAGTACGGGCTATATTTTGGATCCGCACGGCGCGGTGGGGTGGAAAGCCTGGCAGGAAATCCGTTCCGGCGCAATGGACGGTGTGCTGGCGGGCGAAAGCCTTCCGCCGGGAAAGACCGGCCTGCGCTGTACGGCGGAAACTGCGCCCGATTGGGCGGATGCCTGCGTAAAGGGAAACTGTCTGGCTATGATTTTGGAAACCGCGCATCCGGCCAAATTCAGCCCGATTGTGCAGCGCGCCGGGTGCCGGGAACCGGTTATGCCGGACCGGCTGGAGCATGTGCTGTCGCTGCCCGACCGTTCCGTACCGATGTCCGCGGACTACGGCGCTTTCCGGGACTGGCTGGAAGCAAATTTATAGACCGCCGCGCGGAACCGGATACGCGGACGTCCCCGCACCCGGCGTGCGGCGTGCGTGCGGTTACTGGTTGCGGTAGCTTTCCACCTCGTCGTGGATATGCTCCAGGCGGATGCCTGCCTGCCGGAACATTTCGATGGTGTCGGCTGAATCGTGATAGCGGCGTTCGGCCACCACGCGCACAATCCCGCAATTGATGATCAGCATGGCGCAGGTACGGCAGGGCGTCATCTTGCAGTACAGGGTTCCGCCTTCGATGGAAATCCCGCGTTTTGCAGCCTGGCAGATGGCGTTCTGTTCGGCGTGAACTGTCCGCACGCAGTGCTGCGTCACCGTTCCGTCTTCGTGCTGGGTTTTTTTCATCTGATGGCCGATTTCGTCGCAATGGGGAAGCCCTGTCGGTGCGCCGACATAGCCGGTTACCAGAATCTGGTTGTCCCTGGCGATAACGCAGCCGGATCTTCCGCGGTCGCAGGTTGCCCGTTTGGCGATGGAGCGGCACACTTCCATGAAGTATTCATCCCACGTAGGGCGGCGGTACGTTTCCTCTTTTTCCGTATTCATATTTCCTCCTGTCGGACGCCGGTTTGCCGGCCGCCGGAGCATTGCCGGCTATTCGACCGTCACGCTTTTTGCCAGATTTCTCGGTTTGTCCGGGTCATGTCCCCGTTGGATTGCGCAGTAATACGCGAACAGCTGGCAGGGAATAACGGAAAGCACCGGCGTCAGTTCATCCGGCACGCGGGGAATGCGGAATATGGCGTCCGCACTTCCGTTGAAGCGCTCTTCGTCCCGGTACGTGAGCACGAGTACGGATGCGCCGCGTGCTTTGACCTGTTTGATGTTGGATTCCATTTTGTCAAACAGGGCGCTTTGGGTGCAGAGCGCGACGACGAGCGTTCCCTTATCGACAAGGGCAATCGGGCCGTGCTTCAGTTCCCCGGCGGCGAATGCTTCCGAATGCGCATAGCTGATTTCTTTCAGTTTAAGGGCGCTTTCCAGACTGATGGCGTAATCAAACAGCCGCCCCATGAAAAACACTTTGTCTTTGTTGAATTGGCGGGCGGCAAACCGCTGGATTCCGCTTTCTTCCCGGAGGATTTCCCGCGCTTTATCCGGCAGGGATTCCAGTTCCCGGATCAGCGTTTCCAGCCGTTCCGGTGAGATTGTCCCCCGCAGCAGGCCGAACTGGAAGGCGAGGAGGTAAAGGCAGACCAGCTGTGTGGTAAAGGCTTTTGTGGACGCCACCGCGATTTCCGGACCGGCGCGGGTATACATCACCAGATCCGCTTCCCTGGCCAGTGTGGAACCGACCACGTTGGTGATAGCCAGGATTTTTGCGCCGGCAGTTTTCGCCATACGCATGGCTGCCAGCGTGTCGGCGGTTTCCCCGGACTGGCTGATGATGATGAAAATATCGTGCGGGTTGAGGATGGGTTCCCGGTAACGGTATTCCGAAGCAATATCGACGTCCACCGGAACGCGGGCAAAATGTTCAAAAACGTATTTGCCCACTACGCCGGCGTGCCAGGCTGTTCCGCAGGCGGTGATGACGACGCGTCCGGCTTTTGCCCAGTCCGGGCTGAATCCGATTTCTTCCAGATTGATGGACTTTGCCGCATAGGTTTTGATGCGGGTGCGGAGCGTGTTGGCCAGCGCGGCGGGCTGTTCGTGGATTTCTTTGCGCATAAAATGCTCAAAGCCGTTTTTTTCCGCCGCGGATATATCCCATTCCACGCGGACGCTTTGTTTTTCGCGCCGCGCACCGTAGTCGTCGTAAAATTCCGTGCGGTCGGCGTACAGAACGGCAATTTCCCGGTCATCCAGATAATAGACGTCCTGCGTGTATTCCAGCAGCGCCGGGACGTCGGATGCAAGCAGGTTTTCGTGTACGCCTTTGCCGATTACAAGCGGACTGTCTTTCCGCGCGGCGACGATGCGGTCCGGTTCGTTTCCGCAGATTACGCCGATGGCGTAGGAGCCTTCCAGTTTTTTGATGGTTTCAATCACGGCCGCCAGCAGGTCGCCGTTGTAATTGAAGTTGACCAGGTGGGCGATAACTTCGGTGTCGGTTTCGCTCCGGAATTCCACGCCGTTGCTTTCCAGCCAGGCTTTCAGTTTGGCGTAATTTTCGATGATGCCGTTATGCACCACGGCGATTTTTCCGGATACATCTGTCTGCGGATGCGAGTTGACGTCGGACGGTTCGCCGTGCGTAGCCCACCGGGTATGGCCGATTCCGATATGCCCGCGGATGACCTCGGTGGCGATTTTTTCTTCCAAAACGCGGAGACGTCCTTTTGCCTTGCGGACAGTCAGTCTCCCGCTGTCCAGAACGGCGATTCCCGCAGAATCATAGCCCCTGTATTCGAGCTTTTTCAGCGCGTTGAGGAGAACCGGCGTGGCCTGTTCTTCCCCGACATATCCGACAATTCCGCACATGAGATTTTCCACCCTCCCGCAGGACTGTATCACAAATCCCTGTTTTTTTCAATTTCCGCGCCGGAAGTTCCGCTGTCCGTGTATGTCCCGGAAGAACTGCCGGCTGCGCTGTCCCCGGTTGTGCTGCGGAACATACCGCCGATGTGTTCCGCTGTTACCTGCAGGTTGCGCCGCGCCACACCGCTTACGGTGTCCAGCGTTTTCCGGAACACTTCCGGCGGAATTTTCAGAAGCACGCAGTCCGTTTCTGCAACGGCGCTGGCGGTCCGGGGAATGCCGGCCAGGTAAGCAAAATCGCCGAATGTTTGCCCCGCTTCCAGACGCCGCTGCACGCCGCCGCGTTCCGTCCGTATAATTCCGCTGCAAATGCAGTAAATTTCATGGCTGTTTTCCCCGCATGTAAAAACCGGCGTCCCGGCGGGAAAAACTGTTTTGTATTTTTGCAGTTTTGCGGAATTCAGGAAAATACGGGTTTCAATCCGTCTGTCCGGCCGGGATTTTGTTTTTTGGGAAAGCAGATACAGGCCGGCAAGCAGGAAGTTTTCGTAAAACTGCGAGACGTTCTGAAATTGGGCGAAAAAAAGCAGGAAGACAAAAAACAGATAGACTTTGATGAGGAACAGCAC
>JADIMS010000078.1 GCA_017694555.1 Candidatus Avitreponema avistercoris | reverse complement strand
CGTCCAGCGCGGCGGTAACGTCTGCAATCATTTTTTCCGACACGGAAAGAATCCAGCGGTCCAGCGGATTCGGGCCGGCTTCCCGGCTTTCTTCTTCCGTCGGCGGCCGGATACCATCGATATTCGCGTAGGTCACAAAAAAGCTGTAGCTGTTCCACAGCGGAATCAGCACGCCTTTCAGTACGTCCCGGACGCCTTCGTCGGAATATTTCAGATCTTCCGCTTTCACCACGGCGGAATGCATCAGGAAAAGCCGCAGGGCGTCCGCGCCGAATTCATTGATGACTTTCACGGGATCGCTGTAATTGCGCAGGGATTTGGACATTTTCTTCCCGTCCGAAGCAAGCACGAGTCCGCTGACAATACAGTTTTGGAAAGCCGGTTTGTCAAACAGGGCCGCCGCCAGAACCGTCAGCGTATAAAACCAGCCGCGCGTCTGATCCAAGCCTTCGGAAACAAAGTCAGCCGGATAATGGTTTTCAAAGTATTCTTTGTTCTCAAACGGATAATGGTTTTGCGCATAGGGCATGGCGCCGGACTCAAACCAGCAGTCCAGGACTTCCGGAACCCGTGTCATTTTTCCGCCGCATGAACAGGGGATCGCGATGGCGTCTACAAAATGCTTGTGCAAATCCTCCGGATACACGCCGGACAGTTCTTTCAGCTCCTCCCGGCTGCCGACACACAGCATCTTCCCGCAGTCCGGGCATTTCCACACAGGGATCGGATTGCCCCAATACCGGTTGCGGCTGATGGCCCAGTCCCGGGCGCCTTCCAGCCATTTTCCGAAGCGGCCGTCTTTGATGTGTTCCGGCTGCCAGGTGATCCGGGCGTTGGCATGCAGCAGTTTGTCCCGGATGGATTCCACAGCCACAAACCAGCTTCCCACCGCGCGGTAAATCAGCGGGCTGGAACAACGCCAGCAATGGGGATACGCATGCAGGATCTGTTCCCGTTTGACAATCTTGCCTTCCCGTTTCAGACGGTCCAGAATATCTTTGTCGCAGTCCTTCACAAACCGGCCGGCATAATCCGGAACCTCGTCCGTGAATTTACATTCTGCGTCAACAGGACAGACCATCGGCACATTCCGGCCTTTGAATACTTTGTAGTCGTCTTCGCCGAATCCCGGCGCAGTATGGACAATACCGGTACCGTCTTCCGTAGAAACAAAATCCGCTGTAAACGTGCGGAAGGCCTGCCGGTTTTCCCCGCCGTTTTGCGCCAGGGAAGCAAAATACGGCATCAGCGGTTCATACGCGATACCTTCCAGATCCCGCCCTTTCTTTTTCCATACGATGCTGCACGAAGCAGGATCCTTGTAATACGCGGAAAGCCGGGACTCCGCAAGCAGATAATATTCGCCTTCATCGGAAACCAGAACGTAATCGATGTCCGGGCCGAGCGTCAGCCCGAGGTTGGAAGGCAGCGTCCACGGCGTCGTAGTCCAGGCAAGCGCAAAGGCCGCGCCCTGTTCCACGCCGGCAAACCGGCTGCCGTCCGTACCGAATTCCTGCGCCGCGGGCGTACCGGCCGCACAGCCGGTGATTTTGAATTTCACGGTAACCGCAGGATCATGGACATCCTGATAGCCGCCGAGGTTCAGCTCGTGATTGGAAAGCGCCGTGGAACAGCGCGGGCAATACGGCAGAATGTAGTGGCCCTCGTAAATCAGGCCTTTTTCCCACAACCGTTTGAAAATCCACCAAATGGATTCCATATATGCCGGATCCATCGTCTTATAGTCGCGGTCAAAATCAACCCAGCGGCCAAGGCGGGTAATCCCGGCGCGCCATTCCTTGACATACCGGAGAACGGAAGCGCGGCAGGCTTCATTAAACTTATCCACACCGTATTTTTCGATATCGGTTTTGGAATTCAGCCCCAGCTCTTTTTCAATCAGATTTTCCACCGGCAGACCATGGCAGTCCCAGCCGAAACGGCGTTCCACCCGCCTGCCTTTCATGGTCTGATAGCGCGGAATGATGTCTTTAATCGTACTCGGCACAAAATGACCGAAATGCGGAAGTCCGGTGGCAAACGGAGGTCCGTCGTAAAACACATATTCTTCCGCCTTGCCTTTTTCCCGCTGGCGGATGGATTTTTCAAAGATTCCGTTTTTTTCCCAAAATGCGAGAATTTTCTCTTCCTGCCGGGGAAAATCCACTTTCGGATCGACGGGCTCAAACATCGCACACTCCTCAAAAAAACTTTTCCGATTATACAAAAATGCGGAAAATATTTCCATACCATTACAGGAAACTGCGGCATACACCCGACGCCTTGATTTTCCGCCCAAAGTGGGGTAATGTTGACAGCGAATCAAAAACCTTGAGGAGAAAATCATCGCAAGTCAGAAAATCCCGGCGGCGCCTTCCATCCGAAGACTTCCTTCGTATCTGCAAATCATCCGCCAGGCAAAAAACGACAACCAGGAATACATTTCCGGCACCGTGATTGCGCAGGAACTGCGGCTTGATCCGATCCAGGTGCGGAAGGATCTGACCATCACCGGTATTGTGGGAAAACCCAAGCGGGGGTATCCGGTTGTGGCGCTGATGGCGGCTATCGAACATTTTCTCGGCTGGGACGAAATGCAGCAGGCTGTTCTTATCGGTGCGGGAAACCTGGGTACTGCGCTTGCCGGTTACCAGAAGTTCCAGTACCACGGCCTGAATATCTGCGCCGCCTTTGACACGGATCCGGCAAAAATCGGCACCGAAATCCACGGCGTGCCGGTATTTTCCCTGGAAACCGTGGACGTTTACATCAAAAACTGCCGCGCGAAAATCGCCATCCTTACGGTTCCTTCCAGCCAGGCACAGGGCGTCGCCGACAAAATCGTTGCCGCAGGCATTTCTGCCATCTGGAATTTCAGCAACATCAAACTCCGCGTACCCGCCAATGTCTCCGTCCAGCGGGAAGACCTGTCCTCCGGTTATGCCATGCTCTGCGTGAAAATGAACCGCCGCAACCCCTGCGGAGACTGCCTGCACAGCGGACAGGACGACGGATGCGGCGGATGCGAAGCGTATACCGAATGACAGCGGAACACGGACAAACGCCTTCTTCTGATTTCCGGCAAAAAACTGCCGGGCAGGCGGTCTTTTTTGCAAACCGTCTGAAAAAACGGGCAAAACACTTACGGAAATGGGCGCAGCGGAACGGAATTTATGCTTACCGCATTTACGGGAGGGATATTCCGGAAATCCCGCTTGATGCGGATCTCTACGAAGATACAGACACCGGCGCGCGTTTTTTGCACCTTGCGTTTTACCGGCGGAAAGAGGAAACCGGCAGCGCGGAAGAAACATTCTGGCTGGAACAAATGTGCAAAACTGCCGCTGAAACCCTTGCCATCCCGCCCGGGCAGATTTTACTCAAAATCCGGGAACGGCAGCGTGGCGTTTCGGCTCAATATGAAAAAATTCCCGGACGCGGAATTTCGTTTTTTGTCCGCGAAGCCGGCGCACAGATGAAAGTCAATCTCTCCAATTATGTGGACACCGGCCTGTTTTTGGATCACCGTCCGCTGCGGATGCGTATCCGGAAAGAAGCTGCCGGAAAATCGTTCCTGAATTTATTCTGCTACACCGGCGGCTTTTCCATTCAGGCGGCGGCCGGCGGAGCGGCGGCGGTTACTTCCGTGGATTTGTCCAAAACCTATCTGGCCTGGGCGCAGGAAAACTGGCAGCGCAATGCAGCGCAATCCGCCGCCTTCCGCAGCGTCCGGTGGGAACTGGTATGCAGCGACGTATCCGAATTCCTTTACCGGCGGCAAAAACCCCGCCGCTGGGACATTATCCTCTGCGACCCGCCCACGTTTTCCAATTCCAAGCGGACGGCGAAGGATCTGGACGTCCCGCGGGACTGGGCGGAACTGTGCGCCGCATGCCTTTCCCGGCTTAATCCCGGCGGCGTCCTGTACTTTTCCAGCAACGCCAGGCGGCTTGCTTTTGATCCGGCGGAAATCCCTGCACCGCCGGGTACGGAAATCCGGTGCCGGGATATTACGGCAGAAACCGTTGACGAAGACTTCAAAGGCAAACGGCCGCACCGGTGCTGGGAAATCCGCCTGACAGCGGTTTCCCCGGCAGCCGGGAACGGTCCGGGCAC
>JADIMS010000077.1 GCA_017694555.1 Candidatus Avitreponema avistercoris | reverse complement strand
CGCCTGCGTTGTCTGCGCCTGCGTCCGCATTGTCCGCGCCGTCCGTTCCGGCAGCGTCCGCATTGTCCGCGCCGCCCAAGTCCAGACTGCCCAAATCCAGATTATCCAGACCGCCTAAGTCCAGATTATCCAAATCCAGACCGTCAAGCCCGTCCAGGCTGCCCATATCCGGCAGTTCCGCGCCGCCCGGAGCGGCGGATCCCGCGCCGGTATCCGATACCGCAAGCACGTCGGCGTCTTCTGCTGCGGCTTTTTCCGCTTCCACTTCCTCCGGCGTCCCGTGGTCAAAATCAGGCGGGAAAAGGCGGTCAAAGTCTTCCGGGACGGCGGTTTCCCCGGCGTCATCCGCCGGGACAGCCTGCACAGGCTCCTGCGCGCCGTGCAAGGCGGAATCCGGAGCGTCAAAGCCGTCCAAATCATCCGGGCTGCCAAGCGGCAGGGAATTCAGCATAGCGTCCAGTTCCGAAAGATCCGGCGCGCCTTCCCCGTTTTCCGGGGTAAGGGCGCTCAGGCTGTCCGGATCCGCATCCAGCGGAATATCGGAAAAATCGGCGGCGGTTTCAGGTTCATGTTCAGCCGCACCTGCCTGTCTGCCGGCAGGCGGTTCTGCGGCGTGTGCCGGGCCGGGCGTATGCGCCGGGGCAGACGGAGATTCCGGAGGCAGGGGAAGTTCTTCGTAAACCCCGTCCTGTTCTTCGGCAATTTTCCGCTCGTCTCCCAGAGAGGCGATGATGTCCCTGAATTTTTTCAGCTCTTCAAATCCTGGCATGCGTCCGGTTCCTTCCGCCGGCGTATTATACACTGCGCGGCGGTTTTCTTCCATATTGTTTTATCATCGGAAAAATGCGGGCAACCTTTACCCGCGCCGGCTGACAGGCGGAAATGCCGTATGGCGTTCTCCCCGGACAGCAACTATGCCTGTACCAGCGCTTTTAAACGCCTTTTCCCGATAAGCTTGGAATACTTTTCTGACAGGCTTACAGCATTTTCCGGTAAGCCTGTGTACGCCCGGACGCGCTTTGCGGCGTTCAGTCTTTGTCCGGCTGCCCGCAGGCAAGCCCCCGCACACGTTCCACCGCCAGCCCGCTGAGCCGCGCGGCGTCCTCCGCGCTGAATCCCTCCGCAAGCATATTCCGCGCCGCCTGTTCGGCGCGGCGTTCTTCCCCGATGGCGATTCCCCTTTCTTCCCCGATGGCGATTCCTATCTGCCGCTGTTCTTCCTTGATCATCTCCAGCGTCATGTATTCCCTCCTCCAGGCCGCATTCCCCCGCGCCTGCTCCACACACCGCTCCAGTTCCGCCGTAAATCCGTCCCTTGCTTCCCCGCACGCAAGGTACGCCAGGATATTCCGCACCCCCGCATCCACAGCCGACGCATGCGCCCGGCAATTGAAGAACACCGTGTGCGTACCGTCAGTATACGCCGTCCCTCTTTTTCCGCAAACGTTTTCCGCACCGTGTACACCGCCTCCCCAAGCCTGAACGGGTCGAACAGGCACAGGAACACAATCCAGCTTTCCTTCAGCCTGCCGACTGCCTCCCCGGCTTTCAGCATATCCAGATCCAGTGCGCTCTGGTAATACCGCGCCCGGAGCGGCAGGTTCCCCTCATCCGCCACCTGGATCTCCACGTCGTACACCCGGTCCGCATCCCGCACATATACGTCAAACCGCACCCCGCGTGCGTCCGCGTGGATGCGCACGCCCTTCTGCGGCTGTACCTGCTCCACACGCCCCACCGGGATGTGCAAAAGCCGCCGGATCATCTCCGCACAGATTGCAGGATCCGACATCACGCGGCAAAACATGAAGTCGTTGGACAGCGGAAGTTTCTCCCACGCGGGGAAACCCGCGCACCGTTCCTGTCCGCTTCTTTCATATCCGCTTTTTCCCCGTCCGTCTTTTGCCTTCCGTACCATTCCGCCCTCCTTTACCGGATATATCCGGCGGGAGCGCGCCTTTTGCGCATCTTTTACGGTGGTATTCAGGGGGAACGGGTGCAGGCGTGCGGGCTTACCGCTGCGCAGGCAGTTGTATGCCGCGCCTTTTCCCGGGGCATACAAGAGGACAGCGTGAACGGCAGCCGGGAGGGCGAACCGGAAAAATGCGCCTGCCTGCCGCAGGCAGGGCTGAATGTCTGGTTTGTGTTATGGTGAAACCTTTGGTGCAGCGAAGCCGCCGGTTGCCGCAAGCGCGCTTTCCTTCCCGGCCACAGAGAGACGCATGGCAGCGCCGGTGCCAGATCCGGATTCAGGTCCCTGTTTCCATAACAAGGAAGGAAAGGAACGTGAACGCCGGAAAAGCAGAAAGCGTTCATGTTCCTTTCCTTTTCTACGGAGAAGGATTCCGAAACCGATCCGGACACCGCCGCGTGCGGGACGCGCTTCCGGCGCTTTACAGGAAAATCAGCACCAGCAGCTGCGCAGTCAGCACGCGCAGGAACATCGCCAGCGGGTAAACCGTAGCGTATCCGACCGCCGGCGCATCGCAGGAAGTCTGCTCGCTGGAAAAAGCCAGTGCAGGCGGATTGGTATTGGCGCCGGAAAGTACGCCGATGAGGGTATAATAGTTCACGCCGAACACCCGCTTTCCCAAAAAGCCCATAACCAGCCAGGGGATAATGGTAATCAGCGCGCCGTATACAATCCAGATAAAGCCGTTCTGGTTGACGATTGTTTCAACAAAACCGTCCCCGGCGCCCAGCCCCACGCTCGCGAGGAACAGCGCAATACCGACTTCCCGCAGCATCAGGTTGGCGCTTTCCGTCGTGTACGTGACAAGACGACAGTCCGGGCCGAAACGGCTGATCAGGATGGAAACAATCAGCGGGCCGCCGGCCAGTCCGAGCTTAACCGGATAGGGAATTCCCGGAATGGGAATCGGAATACTGCCGAGGATACAGCCCAGCACAATGCCGATAAAAACGGGAATCAGATTGGGATGATTCAGCCGCTTGATGGAATTGCCGAGGATTTTCTCTGCCTGCCGGATTGCGTCTTCGCTGCCGACAATGGTGAGCCGGTCGCCGATTTGCAAATGCAGGCTGTTTTCCGCCACCAAGTCCACACCGGCGCGGTTCACCCGCGTAACGCTGACGTCGAAATTGCCCTGCAAATTCAGGTGGCCGAGACTCTTGCCGTGCAGTTCGTTTTTTGTAATCAGAATCTGCCGGGAAACCAAATGCCCCTTGGCCTGCGTTTTCAGATCCAGCTTGCCCGGTTTCCCGAACAGCGCCGCAATGGCAGGCAGATCCGCCGAAGAAGCGATAATCAGAATCTGGTCGCCGTTGTGCAGCACCGTATCGTCCCGGACCAGTTCCACTTCCCCGCCTTCCCGGCGCAAAATACGGGAAATGACAAAGTTGGGCGCGTTTTTTGGACGGATCTGGCGGATGGTTTTGCCGTCCGCGTTTTCCTCCGTAACTTCGACGGTGAGGGTTCCCACCTGCCCGTCCTGCGAACCGGCGTCACGGGCGGCCGCTTCTTCTTTTTTGGGATCGATGCGGTGGATTACGCGCAGCAGGAGGATCACCAGAATCACGCCGATTACACCCAGCGGATAGGCAACAGCATACCCCATCGCGGTATCCGGGGCGGCGGCGCCGGTTGCGTCGGTATAAGCCTGCTGCGCTGCGCCCATACCGGGCGTATTCGTGATTGCGCCGCACAAGATACCGACCATCGTGGTAATCGGAAGGCCGGAGACCAGATGCAATACAACGGCAATCAGTACGCTCAGGAAAATAGAACCGACGGCAATCAGATTCAGCTTCAGGCCGCCGGCTTTGAATGCGGCAAAAAAACGCGGGCCGACCTGCAGACCGATGGAATACACAAACAGGATCAGACCGAATTCCTTGATGAATGAAAGGAGGTTGGCGTCCAGCGTGACGGAAAAATGGCCGAAGAAAATCCCGACAAAAAGAATCCAGGTGACGCCCAGCGAAATGCCTGCAACCCGGATTTTACCCAGAATGTAACCGGTACCGATAACCAGAGAAAGAATCATCACGCTGTGCGCAACGCCGCCGCTGAAGCTGCCCGGCGCACCGAAAAAAAGTTCCTGCAAAAAATTCATGAATCTATTTTAGGCGCTTTCAGGGATTTTGGCAACCATGCGCAAACCCGTGCCGCAAACAGGAAGAGCCTGCCGGCAGGAAACAGCGGCGGCGGGCGGCGTGTCTTATTCCGCCCATTCCACAGAAATCAGGCGGTTTTCCCCTTCCGGAATCCGCCGCACGTTCGGACAGCCGGCGCGGTGGATAATCACGCCGCGTCCCCGGGAGACATATCCGACAATGGGTACACCGGGCGCCGGCGCGCAGCATTTTGCAAATTTTACCATATACTTTGTGGAATCCTCCACGCGGATTTTCAGCGCAGGGCCGCCGGAAACGCGCCGGGTTCCCTCCGGGCGGGGCTCCATCCCCTCCGCAGACGGTCTTACGGTCTGGCGTTCCGGCTTTTCCGTGCGTTCCGGTTTGCCGCTGTGCCGCCCGTCCGACTCAAAGCCGCCGTTAGCCTGCAGCCAGGCGCGGATTTTCTGGCGCGCTTTTGCCGTATGCGCGCTGTTATATTGATTGACGGTGGGATGCGCCTGCGGATGGGTGATGACTTCCACAACCTGCGTGTTTTTCAGCGGCCGGGACAGCGGAATAATCGCACCGTCCGCCTTGGCTGCGGCAATTTTTTCCCCGACTGCGGAATGAATGGCGTATGCAAAATCAATGGCCGTAGACCCGGACGGAAGCTCAATCACATCGCCTTTCGGGGTGAACACATAAATCGAATCGCCGAGCAGCTCGCTTTTGATTTCAGCCAGGAATTCGTCATCCCCGCTCCGTTCCCGGACCAAATCGCGCAGCCGGTTGATGACGGGAATGCTTTCTGCCGAAAATTCCTCGTTGCTGGAACCTTTTTTATACAGCCAGTGGCTGGCAACCCCTTTTTCGGCAATTTCATGCATAGCCCGCGTGCGGATTTGGATTTCCAGCGGATGCCCTTCGTCGCACATCACGGTGGTGTGCAGGCTCTGGTAGCCGTTGGCTTTGGGCATCGAAATATAATCCTTGAAACGCCCTTCCAGCGGCTTCCAGATGGTGTGCACAATCCCCAGAAGCGAATAACATTCGGCGGCTGTCCCGCAAAGGATACGGACCGCCAGCAGATCGTACAGTTCCCCGGCGCTTTTCCCGCGCCGTTTCATCTTCTGGTAAATGGACCAGAAATGCTTTGCGCGGGACTGCACTTCCACGGCAATCCCGGCTTTTTCCGCGCCGGCGCGGATTTTTTCCACCGCTTTTTCCAGTAAAGCGGCGCGTTCGCTCTTTTTTGCCGCCACCAGCGCTTTGATGTAATCAAAAACTTCCCGGTTGGTGAACTTCAGGCTGAGGTCTTCCAGTTCGTCTTTGACGGTCGAAATTCCCAGACGGTTGGCCAGAGGCGCCCAAATGTCAGCCGTTTCCTGTGCCAGCGCTTTTTGCTGTTCCGCGGAAAAAGATTTCAGGTTGCGCATATCGTCCAGCCGTCCTGCCAGAAGAATGAGGATGATACGCACATCGTCCACCATAGCGAAAAACATTTTGCGCACGGCTTCCGCCTGGTGAATGTTCTGGTTGTTGAAATGCAGCCCGGAAAGCCGCGCAGCGCCTTCGGTCAGGGCCGCAGCCTGCGCGCCGTATTTTTCCTGTAAGCGTTCCCGTTCCTGCGGGGAAATTCCTTCCGGACCGGCGGCGCTGTACAAAAGCGCACCGACGGCAGTATCCGCGTCTGCCGAAAGGGAAGCAAGGATTTCCGCCGCACGGAGCGGATGCAGGGAAGCGTCTTCCCCGTTTTCCCGGACGGCGCCGTTTGTTTTTGTGCAAAGTTCATCCCAAGCCGCCCGGATTTTCCGGCGTTCTTCTTCTGAAAAACGGGGAAAGCGGGCAAAAAATCCGTCTATCGGACGCCCGGTCTCCGGTAAATGTCCATTCATGCGTTTATTGCGCCGGATTCCGGCCGCCGCCCTTCCACGAGCCGCTTTTGTCCGGCAAGATCCTCCCGGACAAATATAGCAAAAAAACCGGCTTCACGGAAACATGCAGCGGCGGCATCGGCGTTGTATTCCCCGGTTTCAATCAACAGGTATCCGCCGGGTTCCAGCGCGTCAAAAGCAGAGCGCACCAGCGGACGGATGAGGGAAAGACCGTCGGGGCCGCCGTCCAGCGCAAGCAACGGTTCCGCGCGTCCGTCCGAAAGGAGCGCTCCGGCTTGTTCCGTAGGCACATAAGGCGGGTTTGCCGTGATGAGGCTCCAGCCTGCGCGGGATTCTGCGGGAACCGGCGCATCCGGGAACAGGCGCGGATCCGGAGGCGGAAAACCGTCCCGCAAATCATGCCGGAAAAAGCGGACAGAACCGGCGGGCAGCAGCCGCGCCGCATTTTGTTCCGCCACAGCCAGCGCCTGCGGGGAAATATCCGCGCCGGCAGCCTGCACGCCCGGGAATCCGGCTTTCAGCGAGAGGACAATGCATCCGGAACCGGTACACATATCCAGCAGCGTTACGCCGCCCGCCGCCGGATTCTGCCGGCAAAGTATAGTGAGGATTTCTTCCGCGCGTTCCACCAGCGTTTCGGTATCCGGCTTGGGAATCAGTACATCCGGCGTAACCAGGAATTCGTACTTCCAAAACCACTTGCGCCCGGTGATATACGCCACGGGCAGACCTGACCGGCGGCGCAGAACCGCCCGCCGGAAAACGGCAGCGGTTTTCTGCTCCAAAACCGGTTCGGGATGGGCGGAAAGCCATGTGCGGTCTGCTTTTTGCGGCGCTTCCGGGGTCCGGCGCAGGGCGTCTTCCAGCAAAAGCAGCGCATCCAGACGCGGCGTAGCGGATCCGGCGCGTGCAATCCCTTCCGTTGCGGCGGCCAAAAGCCGGCCGACTGTGCGTTCTTCCGGGGAAAGTTCCGGAACATCCGGGAAATCCGGCGGTAAAGGCATGGATCCGGCTCCTGTACTCGGACGGACGCAGAATGCGCCTAATTCACAACGATGACGGAAGCGGTACGTCCGTCGCGGGTATATGCTTTCAGCGAAGCGCTTTCGTCCCGGATTTGGGTGGTTCCGCGGAAGAAAGCATAATGCCAGGTTCCCGGAGGCAGAGGGAGCGTCAATTCATAAATGCCGCGTGAAGTTTCCTGTAATTCGTACATAAACGGATCCCAGTTGTTGAAATCCCCTGCCAGACGGATTACGTCGCCGCTTTTCCCCCGGTACAGGAAATGCACTGCACGCGTGCCGGCTGCCGCCGTTTCATACACTTTATAATATTCCACCGGCAAAACCGAAACCTGGGTTCCCGTTTCAAAATCGTACTCACGCCGCGGATTCAGCGGATCAGACATCCATAAACCGTCTTTGACCAGACGGTACCGCAATTCTTTTGTTTCCGGAGGAATCTTTAATATATAGAAGAGAGTAGAAGAATCCGAAGCAGAATCCGAAACGCCTCCCTGTGCGCTGAAGTCATCCCGCGCCGTCAGCCGGGAAAAGTTATGGATTTTGCCGAATCCTTCGTGTGCAAAAGCAATTCCGGTATGGCGCGCATTACCGTCCGCTGTAAAAACCGCATACCGGCTGCGGACAAACGGCTCGCCCGGTCCGGCAATTTCCGCCACCAGGGAAGCATACAGGACAGAATCCTCCGCCTGCGCCGTCCGGTCTTCTGCCGGAAACAGCAGCGCGCCCGCAAGAAAAAACACGGCCAGAAGCGTTTGTGTTCGTTTATGTTTCACCTTTGGATTATCGGCGGATTTTCCCCGGCGCTTAACCGGAAGCGGCATCATATACAGCCAGCCGCAACACCCGGAGGGGCGGGTGCGGGTGCGGGTGCGGGTGGTGGTGCGGGGGGGGGTAAAGAAAAAGCCCGGCGGCTACCTACTGTCCCGCCTGATCGGCAGTATCATCGGCGCAAGAGAGCTTGACTTCCGTGTTCGGGATGGGAACGGGTATTGCCTCTCCGCTATGGCCACCGGGCAAATGAATCCGCACAAGAATGCATCTTCCGCCCTGAA
>JADIMS010000076.1 GCA_017694555.1 Candidatus Avitreponema avistercoris | reverse complement strand
CTCCTGTAGAGAGAAAGAACATCAGACAGTGGATGCTGAAGATCACCGCATACGCGGACGAGCTTCTCAAGGGCCTTGATGATCTTGACTGGCCTGAATCCGTCAAGCTGATGCAGCGGAACTGGATCGGCAAAAGCACCGGCGCGGAAGTCCGCTTTGCCGTGGACGGATCGGAAAAAAGCATTGTGGTCTATACCACCCGTCCGGATACGCTGTTCGGCGCCACGTACATGGTGCTCGCGCCGGAACATCCCATGGTCACCGAAATCACCACGCCGGAACAAAAAGCGGATGTGGAGGCTTACCGGGAGCAGGCTTCCAAAAAAAGCGATTTGGAGCGGACGGATCTGGCTAAAGACAAAACCGGCGTGTTTACCGGAGCCTATGCCGTAAACCCGGTCAACGGCGTCAAAATCCCGGTTTGGATTTCGGATTACGTACTGATTTCCTACGGGACCGGCGCCATCATGGCAGTGCCCGCGCACGATGAACGCGACTGGGAATTCGCCAAAAAATTCGGGCTGCCGGTTATCCGCACCGTAACTTCCGAAGCGGAATGGGAAAAAAACGGCCCGGACGGCGACTACAGCGCGCCGCCGGCTGAATGCACGCCTGCCGACGGGCGCACGGTCAATTCCGGCCGTTTCAACGGTCTTCCGACAAAAGAATGCATTGTCAAAATGACGGAATGGCTGGAAGAAACCGGCGTAGGAAAAAAAACCGTAAACTATAAGCTGCGCGACTGGATTTTCAGCCGGCAGCGTTACTGGGGCGAACCGATTCCGCTGGTGCACTGCGAAACCTGCGGGATCGTTCCGCTGGACGAAAAAGACCTCCCGCTCCGTTTGCCGCAGGTGGATTCCTACCAGCCGAGCGGAACCGGGGAAAGCCCGCTGGCCGGAATCAGCAGCTGGGTGGAATGCACTTGCCCGAAATGCGGCGGGAAAGCCCGGCGGGAAACAAACACGATGCCGCAGTGGGCGGGTTCCTGCTGGTACTATCTGCGCTATCTGGATCCGCATAACCAGAATGCCCTGGCTGCCAGGGAAAAAATCGACTACTGGATGCCGGTAGATCTTTATGTGGGCGGTGCGGAACACGCAGTGCTGCACCTTCTGTATTCCCGGTTCTGGCATAAAGTGCTGTACGATCTGGGACTGGTGAACACGAAGGAGCCGTTCCAGCGCCTTGTCAATCAGGGTATGATTACGTCTTTCGCTTTCCAGCGCAAAAACAAAACGCTTGTGCCGGCTGATGAAGTGGAAGAGGTTCCCGGGCACACGAACGAATTTGTGGAGAAAGCAACCGGGGAAAAACTGGAGCGCGTTGTCGCCAAGATGTCCAAAAGCCTGAAGAACGTCATCAATCCGGACGACATTATCCGCGAATACGGCGCAGACTCCTGCCGTATGTACGAAATGTTCATGGGACCGCTGGAAATGTCCAAACCGTGGAGCACGCAGGGGCTGATCGGCGTACACCGTTTTCTGGAGCGCGTATGGAATCTTTCCGAAAAGCCGATGACGGATGAAAGCGCCTCCGGGGATACGCCGCTCAACCGGCTGCTGCATAAGACAATCAAAAAAGTCACCGAAGACACGCGGACGCTCAATTTCAACACGGCAATCAGCCAGATGATGATTTTCATCAACGAACTGGCAAAGGCCGGGAGCTTTTCCAAAAACGTTTGGGAAAACTTTATCAAGCTGCTGGCTCCCTATGCGCCGCATCTGGGGGAAGAGCTCTGGCAAAAAGCGGGGCACAGCCGGACGGTTTCCCTCGAAGCGTGGCCGTCTTATGAGCAGGCGCTTTGCGCGGACAGCAAGCGGACGGTTGTCGTGCAGGTGAACGGAAAAGTGCGCGATAAATTCGAAGCGGAAACCGGAACACCGGACGGTGAGCTGAAAACACGGGCCATGGAAACCGAAGGCGCGAAAAAATTCACAGACGGGAAATCCCCGAAGAAAATCATTGTCGTGCAGGGTAAACTGGTGAATATCGTCGTCTGACGCGTTCAGGCTTTCTTCTTTCCGGCAGACGGGCGGGCGGCAGGCTTAGCGCCGCCTTTCCGTCCGGTTGCCGGAAAACCGCCGAGTTCTTCAATTTTATCCCGCACGAGCGCGGCTTCCTCAAAGCGGAGCTCTTCGGCATACTGCTCCATTTCTTTTTCCAACGCCTTAATCAGTTTTTTGCGGTCAGCGGCAATCAGCGGATTGTAACTGTTCAGCAATGCGGCGGTTTCGGTGCGCACCGTTTCCTCTTTTGTTTCATTTTCACGCACCAGAATATCGGCCACAGCTTTCCGGATAGTTTGCGGCGTGATACCGTGTTCTTCATTGTAGCGTTGCTGCAATTTCCTGCGCCGTGCCGTTTCTTCAATCGTTTCTTTC
Organism: Candidatus Avitreponema avistercoris; assembly: GCA_017694555.1. Classification (GTDB taxonomy): domain Bacteria; phylum Spirochaetota; class Spirochaetia; order Treponematales; family Treponemataceae; genus Avitreponema; species Avitreponema avistercoris. The sequence goes on along the minus strand of JADIMS010000076.1, from coordinate 14,082 downwards.
ATAGCCGGCGTCACCGAATCCGCATACATCACAACTTCGCCGTTCGCATTACGCGCGGCCCGGCCGGCAATCTGGAACAAACTGGTTGCGGAACGGAGAAAGCCGATTTTGTCCGCATCCAGAATGGCGATGAACGAAACTTCAGGCAAATCAATCCCTTCCCGCAGCAAATTGATGCCGATCAGAACATCGAATTCCCCTGCGCGCAGCCCTTTCAGGATTTCCACGCGCTCTATTGTTTCCACCTCGGAGTGAATATATTTTACCTTCAGCCCCATTCCGCCCAGGTAATCCGTAAGATCTTCCGCCATTTTTTTTGTCAGCGTCAAAATCAGGCTGCGTTCATTTTTTCCGATGCGCGCCTTCACTTCACGGTAAATGTCTTCCATCTGCCCTTCTGTCGGGCGTACCGAAATCAGCGGATCGAGCAGCCCGGTAGGACGGATAATTTGCTCCACAATACGGACGGAACGCTTAGTCTCCGCTTCCCGCGGCGTCGCGGAAACAAAAATCACCTGATTCAAACGCTGTTCAAATTCCGTGATTTTCAGCGGGCGGTTATCCAGCGCGCAGGGAAGCCGGAAGCCGAAGTCCACCAGATTCTGCTTCCGGGACCGGTCGCCTTCGTACATGGCGCCAATCTGCGGCCAAGTGACATGGCTTTCATCCATGAAGAGCAGAAAATCATCCGGAAAATAATGGAACAGCGTGGCAGGCGGCTCGCCGGGTTTCCGTCCGGCAATCGGCGCAGAATAGTTTTCAATTCCCGGGCAATACCCCATTTCCTGCAGCATTTCGATATCGTATTCCGTCCGGGTTTTCAGGCGCTCCGCTTCCAGAAATTTTCCCTGCGCCTTAAACTGTTCCAGCTGCCCGGCCAATTGTTCGCGGATACGCAGGACAGCGTTGGGAACGGCGTCTTCTTTGAGCACAAAATGCTTGGCGGGATAAACCGAAAGCTCTTCAAAATCCGTTACCACGCTGCCGGTAAGCGGATTGAACTTACGGATACTGTCCACGGTGTCCCAGTCCAAATCGATGCGGTAAGCTTCTTCCATGTATGCAGGGAAAATTTCAAATACATCGCCCCGCTGGCGGAACGAACCGCGCTCCAGCACCGCATCATTCCTTGTGTACTGAAGCGACACTAATTTCCGTTTAAACTCATCCGGATCCAGCGGCTTCCCCTTTTCGATATGAATCCGCATATCCCGGTATGTTTCCGGCAACCCGAGTCCATAAATGCAGGAGACCGTAGAAATAACGATTACGTCGCGCCGCTCCATCAGACTGAATGTTGCGGACAACCGCATCCTGTCAATCTCATCGTTGATGGCGGCATCTTTTTCAATGTACAGGTCACGCGCCGGCACATAGGCTTCCGGCTGGTAGTAATCGTAATACGAAACGAAATATTCCACAGCATTCCCCGGGAAAAAATTTTTGAACTCCCGGTAAAGCTGCGCGGCAAGCGTTTTATTATGGCTGATTACCAGCGTGGGACGCTGTACGGCTTCGATGATTTTGGCCATCGTAAACGTTTTGCCGGAACCGGTAATCCCCTTCAGCGTCTGGAATTTATCGCCGCGGAGGATTCCTTCGGTCAATGCCGCGATTGCCTGCGGCTGGTCTCCGGCCGGTTCATAGCCGGCAACAACTTGGAAAGCCTTCATGCTTTTTCCCTGACGGAATCTTTTTTCAGGAACGGGAACGTTCCGCAAGCGTAAGCTCCAGCTCCAGCCGGTTGTTTCCCCGGAGAATTTCAACCATGACCGTTTCGCCCGGCTTTTTGTCTTCCAACGCGGAATAATAATCCGTCAGCGTATCCACGCGCTGGCCGCCGATTGCGGTAATCACGTCGCCCCCGATATAAAACACCGTCGAATTGCGCCGGGAACCATAGCGGACAGCGCTCGTCCCGCCGCGCAGTCCGGCGCGCTCCGCATTGCTGCCGGAAGCTACACGCGAAACCAGCAGTCCGCGGCTGACCGGCAGATTGGCGTAGCGGGCAATGGAAGCATTCAGCTGAATCAATTCCGCGTCGATGCTTCCCCGCCGGACTTCACCGTATTGAATCAACTCCGCCACCACCCGGCGCGCGGTGTTTACCGGAATAGCAAAGCCGATGCCGGCAGAACTTCCGGATGTGGAGTAAATCATCGTATTGATGCCGATCATCCTTCCCTGCGTGTCCAAAAGCGGACCGCCGGAGTTTCCGGGATTGATGGCAGTATCCGTCTGAATCATATCCTTGATGATGGTATTGGATTCCGTGCGGACCGGGCGGCCCAGCGCCGAAACGATTCCCGTCGTCAGCGTCCGGTCCAAACCGAACGGATTGCCGATTGCCAGCACTTTCTGCCCCACTTTCAGTGAAGCGGAATCGCCGAACGGAATCGTGCGCAGCCGCACGCCGTCGGGCGGGTCAAAGCGGATAACCGCAATATCGTTTTCCCTGTCCACGCCGACAACACGCGCCTCATACTGCGTTCCGTCCGAAAGCGAAACATTGATGCGCACGGCGTCGGAAATCACATGCCGGTTCGTGAGCACATATCCCCGTTCATCAATAATCGAACCGGATCCGGTACCGCCTTCCTGCGGAACAGGTTCAAGAAACCAATTGATACCCAGCGTTTCCGTCGTGATATTGACAACCGCTTCATTCGCCTGCTCATACACCGAAATATTCTGCAACTCTTCCTGCGTGTAGGAAACTTCCCCGGCAACCGCTTCAATCAGCTGCGGAACAGAACCCGCCCCGGCGGAAACGCCGCTGTCCGGAATCACTGCCGCATCCTCTTCCGGAACGGCAGCCTGTCCGCCCAGGGAAAAACCGGCCTGTCCGGCAATGAACGATACAAGGAACAATACACTGCAAACAAAAATCAAAATACCGGCAACTTGTTTCCCGCTATACAACCGCATATCCGCTCCTCATCTTCCGATGATGAAAAGATAATACACTTATCCGCCCATGGCAATGCCCGGCATCGGACGGCGGGGCGTGAAACGGATGGATTTGAAGGGATGAATATCCAGCACATTGGCATACCAGCCCTGAATGCCGTTCGTATCGATAACATTCAGCGCGGGATTATGCGACAGCGGAAGAATCACGGCGTCGTCCAGCAAAAGTTTTTCCGCTTCTGCAAAAATTTTATAGCGTTTTTCCGTGTCATCTTCGCCGGCGGCCTGCACAAACAATTCCTCAAACGCAGGACTGTTCCAGCCGGAATCGTTCAGATTGGAAGACGGGCGGAACATTTCCAAAAACGCCGCGGGATCTGCAAAATCGCCGATCCAGGATGTTACGCCGACAGAGTATTCCTCTGTCCGGAGGGAAGTGTAATAGCGCGAAAAAGGCACGCACCGTTTTTCCACCCGGAAACCGAGCGCTTCCCATGCGGTTTGCAAAATACCGGCCTTCTCTTCATACAGGGCAGACTCCGGGTAAAACAGCACAACCGGATCCAGCGCAGCCGGTTCCCCGACGCCTGCATCCCGCAGGGTTTTTTCCGCTTCTTCCGGATTGCAAGCCAGAATGCCTTCCGGCGACGGATAGCCGGAAACCGGGAAAATGAGGGTGGACGCCGGGATCAGGTATCCCCCGCGCAATTCTTCCCAGGGAACAGCCTGCAGCAGCGCGCGGCGCACGGCAGCGTTTTGAACGGCGCTGTGTGTTGTACGGAAGAAAAAATATTCGGTGGAAAACATCGGCGTAAGATACAGCGTGGAATAGTCAATCAGCTTTTCAACGGAAACACCCCCGGCCAGCCAGTGAATCCGCCCTTGATTGAACAGCGCCGTAGATTCTTCCGCATCTTCCAAAAATAAAAACCGCAGGGACGGCAAGGCGACATTCCCGCGGTCCCAGTAATGCGGGTTTTTCTCCAAAACCAGCGCATGTTCTTCCGCAGATTTCACCCGGAACGGACCGGAAGAAAGCGGCACAAAAATCTCCCCGGCGCCGGTATCCAACCGCCGGCCTTTTTCCGGCAGGCAAGCCGTAAAAGCATGATGGCAGAGAATGCGCGTAAAATGCGCCGTGGGCGTGCATAACTCGACTTCCAGCGTTTTTGCATCCGGCGCACGGACAGCCGGTTCCTCCCGGGAAGCGCCGGTCCGGAATTCCCGCGCGCCTTTTACGCAGTCCAGCATGGAAGCATAAGGCGCTTCTTCCCCCCGGCGCAAAAGCTGCATCCAGGAATCCCGGAGCGTTTCGGCGGTAATTTTTGTTCCATCCTCAAACGCCGCATCATCCCGGATGGAAAACGTCCAGTGCAAACCGTTTCCGCTTGTTTCCCAGGATTCTGCAAGCGCCGGAACCGGCTCCAGCGTGTACGGGTCGTAAGCAAAAAGCCCTTCGGCCAGCGCTGTCAGCATTTGCGCTTCGTCCGCATTATAGGCGCTGTGCGCATCCAAATCAGGCAGCGGGGAAGAAAATGCGGCAACGAATTCCCGCTGGGGATACGGTCTTTCCTGCGCGGCCAGCGGGACGGCCAAAGCGAAAGCAAAAAGCACGGCCTGCATCCGGAGGAACGCCCGCGCAGGTTGTTTTGTGTTTTTCGTCATTAGAGGATACCAAGCCTTTTCAGTTGTTCCTGTTCTTCCATCCGGGCGGAATAATCGGCACGGATACGGTTTGCTTTCAGAAAAGTATTCCGTAAGGCGGAAATTTCAATCTTGATGCCCCGGATTTTGGACTTTGCTTCGCCCTTTACCGACGACTTGAAATACTCATCCATACCGTCGCATTGGCGTAAAAGCGCATTCAGTTCGGAAATATTTTTGGAAAGAATATCCAAAAGCTGGTCATCCGTCATCGCATCCAGTTTCTGCCATACCGCAGAACCCTTTGCGGAAAATCCGGCAAACAGCCTCGCCTTCCGCCGCAGGGTTTCCAAAAACTGGTTAAAGCGGATAATTTCCCGCTTTTTCGCCTGCGTGGCGGGGTCGGTAACGGTAATCGGGATTTCCAGATCTTCCGCCGGCAGGTTAAAGGCTTTGCGGAACAAATCCCGCAGCCGGGTAAAAAACGTAACCTGCGCAGCCTGTAAAACTTTCTGGTTTTCGGCAAGCTTGTTGATCAGCAGCACAAGCTGCTGCGAATTGCCGCCTAACGCCCGGAATCCGCTGGCCAATTCCCCGCGGGCGTCAAATTCCGTTTCTTCTTTTTTCTTGGATGCGCTTTTTGCAACTTCCAGCCGGGCAAACACGTCCGCGCGCCGTTTTTCCGCCTCCGGGCCGCTGTTTTCCAAAAAGATTTCCCGGATCAATTCCGTATAAAACGGCTCATCCCGCATGGTATTGGGGAAAACCTTTTTCACGGCCCGAAGCGAGTCATTGTTTGCCGGCGCGTCCGGCGGAAGTCCGGTACGCGGTATCACGCTGGACCGTACATTCAGTTTGTACAGTTCCCGCTGGAAATCCGAAAGCATTTTCAGCGTTTTCAGCACTGAAGCCTGCGCGCGGGACAGCTGCGAAACACCGTCAAAAACAATATTGATGGCAAGATTATCGCCGCACCGTTTAAAGTTTTGCAGGATTTCCGCAAAACTGGCGGTATTCGGGTTTTCGGAAGAAAGCAGGAGCGCATCCCAGTTAAAGGTCCGGAGAAGCGCATTCAGCTTGGCGATGCGCGGCGGAGTCAGATAATCGCATGAAAACTGAAAGTAATGCACAACATAATCCAGCATCGCCAGATACTGGCCGAAACGGCTGCCAAGTTCATAAACCTTTTCTTTGTCGTTGTTGACAGGCTCTACAGAAGGCGGCAGTATTTCGTCAATCCGCGCATCGTAATGGGCAGAACTGTTATGGAAAACCGATTTTTTAATCAGGGCATTCAAAACCGTATTGCAGGCGCTCACCATCAGCTGCAAATCTTTGTTCATCTGCGGCAAATAAACCATTTCCAGATTTTGCCGCTTATCCTGTACCGCCTGGCTCAGCTTTGATTCAAATTCCCGCACATCTTCCATATCCTGTATTATCGGCAATGAACCGAAAATTACAAGTACCACGGCGCGCTTTCCGGTTTCTTTCCATATTGGTAATACGATATTGACGATTCTTTCCGCAAAGGATATGCTTACCGTTATGTTGCAGAATTCACCTGAAAAAAGCGAAAGGCTTTCGCTGATCCGGCACAGTACCGCGCACATTCTGGCCGCAGCGGTTACCAAACTGTATCCGGGTACGAAAGTCGCCATCGGCCCGTCCGTGGAGAACGGGTTTTATTACGATTTTCTGTTTCCTTCCCCGATTTCCAGCGAAGATTTGCCCGCCATTGAAAAAGAAATGCGGAAAATTGCCGCATCCGGCGTTCCTTTTACCCGCAAAGAAGTCAGCCGCGAAGAAGCGCTCGGCATGTTCCGGGACGAGCCGTTCAAAACGGAGCTGATCCGGGAGTTGCCTGCGGACGCCGTCATTTCCGTTTACCAAACCGGGGACTTCACCGACCTGTGCCGCGGCCCGCACGTAGAGAACTCCAAAGACATCAACGCACAGTCATTCAAACTGATGAAACTGGCCGGCGCATATTGGCGCGGGGACGAAAAACGGGAAATGCTCACGCGCATTTACGGTACCGCCTGGGAAACTCCGGCGGAACTGAAAGAATACCTGCATTTGCTGGAAGAAGCGGCGCGGCGCGACCACCGGAAAATCGGCCGGGAGATGGATCTTTTCCATATTGACAACGAAAATCCGGGGCAGATTTTCTGGCATCCGGACGGCTGGACCATTTACCGCATCATCACCGACTATGTGCGGGAAAAAATCCGTAAAGACGGTTATCTGGAAGTCCGGACGCCCTTTGTGATGCCGCAGTCGCTGTGGGAGCGGTCAGGGCACTGGGCCAAATACCGGGAAAATATGTTCATCACCGAAAGCGAAAAACGCATTTTTGCGCTGAAGCCGATGAACTGCCCGGGGCACGTGGAACTGTTCAAACAGGGAACCAAAAGTTACCGCGACCTTCCGATCCGCATTGCGGAATTCGGTTCCTGTACCCGGAACGAGCCGTCCGGATCCCTGCACGGGATTATGCGCATCCGCGGTTTTGTGCAGGACGACGCGCATATTTTCTGTACCGAGGAGCAGGTGGCGTCCGAAGTCACCAAATTCTGCAAACTCCTGCGGGAAATTTACCACGATTTCGGCTTTGAACCGGATTCCACACTGGTAAAATTCTCCACGCGTCCGGAATTGCGTGTGGGAACCGACGCCGACTGGGACCGCGCAGAGGGCGCGCTGGCTGAAGCCTGCAAGCAGGCCGGCTTACAGTATGAAATCTCCCCCGGCGAAGGCGCATTTTACGGGCCCAAGCTGGAGTTTACACTGGTGGACGCGCTGGGCCGGCAATGGCAATGCGGCACGATCCAGCTGGACTATCAGCTTCCGTCCAAAGAACGCCTGAACGCCGAATACATCGGGGAAGACGATGCCCGCCACACGCCGGTTATGCTGCACCGGGCTGTCCTCGGTTCCCTGGAGCGTTTTATCGGAATTCTGCTGGAAAATTACGCCGGCGCGCTTCCGCCCTGGCTTTGCCCGTGGCAGGCGGCGGTTATCCCGGTTGCGCAGACATTCGACCGGTACGCACAGGAAACAGCCGCCAAGCTCGATCAGGCCGGCTTCCGCGTATTTGCGGATACCGGAAACGAGCGCATGAATAGCAAAATCCGGAAATACCAGACCAAACGGATTCCGTACCAGCTGATTGTCGGCCAAAAGGAAGCGGAAAACGGTACGGTATCCGTGCGTTTCCGCGGCGGTGAACAAAAAGAAATGAAGCTGGAGGAATTCTCCGGTTATCTGGCAGAAAAAACCGCGTCAAAATCCGTTTCCGTGTAACGCCGGGGGATTTGCGGAAGAAAAACAGGGGACGGCAGAAAACCTGCTGTCCCCTTTATTTTTGCCCGGACGGCAGAAGCGTATCCGCTGCGGCTCTGCGCTTATTCCGCGAGCGCCCGGTATTCCGCGTCCGTTACCGGCTCCAGCCATTCGTTGGAGGTGTTTTCGCCCGGCAGTTCAAAGGCCAGATGGCTGAACCACGAACCGGCTTTTGCACCGTGCCAGTGTTTGACGCCCGCCGGAAAATAGGCGGCGTCTCCCGGCTCCATGCTCACAGCCGGCTGCCCTTCCAGCTGGTACCAGCCGCTGCCCGCAGTACAGATGATAACTTGCCCGCCGCCGGAAGATGCGCGGTGCACATGCCAGTTGTTGCGGCATCCCGGCTCAAAGGTCACATTGGAAATGCTGACCGGGCAGGTTCCGCCGGAGATTTGCAGCGGCTGCAAAAACGAGTTTCCGGTAAAATACCGGGCATAAGCCGTATTCGGCTGCCCTTTTCCGAAAATGTTTACAGCGTCAAAAGCCGCTCCGTCCGGTATAATATTTTTGGAATTCATTCTTCCCTCCTGATTCGGATTTTCTGCGGCAAAAGCCGCCGGTCCCGCAAGGCACAAGGCTGCGGAAAATAAAACTTTTGCCCAAAAGTTACCCTTTTTCTTCCTTTCCGCTTTTATCATGATTACTCCCCAGTTTGTCCCGGAAATTGCTCAGTTTTTGGCGGCGGTTTCGATACAACCCATCGCGTTCAGGGTTCTGGGATACCCGATGTACGGCGTCAGATTGCTGACAACGCGGAAAAGATATTCCCGGTCGTTTCCCATGGCAAAATTCCCCGCCGCATGGCTTACCGCCTGCGGTTCGCATCCGCCCTGCGCAATGAGGAAACAGAACGTGACCAGCTCCCGGTCTTTCAGGCTCAAACCGCCCCTCGTGTAATAATCCCCGAAGCAGTTGGAAGCCAGGAAAGAATTGACCGCAGCCCGTTCTTCCGGACCGGAAAGCCACGATTCACGCATACCTCCGCCGAAAATTTCCACCTGCACCCGGTTGCCTTCTTCCCGCCGGTTTTCCTGCGTGACCGTGCCCTGCGGCTCCAGCGGAAGCCGGAACCCCATATCTTCCATAACCCCGTTGGCTGCGGAAAGAAAAGGACGGACTTTTGCAAAGCCGAGATAAGCCGCGCTCTGGTAAATGACTTCTTTTGCCTCCACCGGGGAAATCCCGCCATTCAACGCCGCCCGCAAAACGGTTTCAAATTCTCCGGTTCCCTGCGTGCCCAGCACAGCGGCCAGCACAGCCAGATGGCGGTCGCGTTCCGGAATCTGAATATCCGTGCGGGAAAGCACCTCGCCGTAGGCAAAGTTATACAGATTCGACATGAATTCCGGATCCGTCCGGAAAAGTTCGGCGTCCGGCGCATAATCCGGCCCGATACCGAGAGCCTGCATTTGTTCAGCGGCTTTTTCCGTCAGCATAGCATCCTCCTTGCCGGAACGTCCTGCCGCAAAGAGCCCGCATCCCGCAAAAAACAGGAATAAAAGCAGAAACGGCAGGGGTTTCCGGAAAAAAAATAGTTTTGTTTCCATCGGTTTCCTCCTGGTTTGTGTTTTAAACATACGCAAATCCGGAAAAAGGGGAATCGCCGATGATTTGAGCTGGAATGAACTTTTTGTTCACACTGAAAAAGGATATTGCACGGCTATCCGGCGGGAAAATCAAAAACTGAAGCGCGCAGGAATTTCAGGAACCGGATTCCGGATAAAATCCGGGCGGAAGGGTGACGGCGAGAATCCCGCTGCGCCCGGTTTCATAAAAGCGGCTCTCTTCCCAGCCGGCCAAAATGTGCCGCCCGGAAACGGCGAAAGCCGTATACCGGTATCCCCGGTTCAAGGCAGGAAAACGGAGGGCTTTTATCCCGCCGCCGGAATTTACCGGCTTCAGGTAGCATGTGCCGTCGGCGAACAAAACGGCTGCAAATGCATCATCCGCAAAAGCCCAGCCTTCCAGCGTTCCGTTTGTCCCGCTGCCGGCCGGTCCGGCGGAAAACGCAGAAGACCACATCTGCGTTGCCGGGGAGCCTTTTCTTGTAATATGCAAAAGCACATCCTGGTTTTCCGGCAGCGGAGCCAAAAGCTCCGTAAAGACAGCCGGAATCTGCCCGGCGGCGCCCCGTCCGGCGGCGTTCCGGAATTCCTCTGCGGAAATGCTGCGGCCGCGGAATCCGGATGAAACCGGAAGCGCAGAAAAGGCCAGATAAGCAAACGAAACGCTGTCTGCCGGATCCAGCCGGCTTTTGAATGCAGCCGTCCAAGGTTCCGGCCCGCCCGAATATTCCAGCGCCACCATCTGGGCGTTTTCTTCCATACCGAAATCCGCCGCAAACGCTGCCGGTTCCAGCGGAAAAGCAGGCGCGCGGCCCGCACGGAACAGCGCCACCGGCTGGACGGAACGGTCCGCATCAAACACCGTACTGCGGTAAAAACGGATATAGGTTTCCCCTCCGGCAGACACAAAGGCTGCGGCCGTGCCGGAAGCCAGCGCATCCGCCGAAGGAAACAGGGTATCCGGGGACAGGGTATCCGGGGAAACCGGGCCGGCAAACTGATCCGGGGAAAGCAGCCCGTTTTTATTCACCAGCAGGACCGGACGGCCGTCTGCAAAACCGGCGTCCATCACCGCAGGAACTTCCGTCCACGGGCGGAATTCCGCAACGGGTATCTCTGCCGGATGCCCGGCCGGCGTTAACTTTCCGTCCCGGTCAAAATAAAACCAGGCGGCGGAAATCTGCACGGAAGCCGCCTGTCCGGGCTTTTCCCGGTTCTCCGCCGTTCCGGTCCGCCCTGCACAACCGCACAACGCAAGCGAAAAAATGCCCGGCAGCAAAAAAAACCGGAAACAACGGCAAAGCGGATCCCGCGGATGCAAATTCATAACGCTTCAGGGTAACACAGGAAAAGCAGACCGTCAAACCAAACTACCCTTGCATTTTCCCCGGCTTCGGATTTATGCTGGCTTTATGGTTCTTGAAATTCTCGGTTCAGGCACAAGCACGGGCGTTCCGGTACCGGCATGTACTTGCAGCGTATGTACATCCGCCTCTCCCCAAGACAAACGGATGCGCGCCTGTGCCCTGCTCCGCGGCCCGCAGGACACTCCGGCGGTTCTGCTGGATGCCGGGCCGGAATTCCGTTTGCAGGCCCTGCGGGCAGACATCCGGAGACTGGATGCGGTACTGGTCACGCACTCCCACGCCGACCATATCCACGGGATGGACGATCTGCGGATTTTTTCGCGGGAACAGCCTCTTCCCGTTTTTTCCGACCCGGAATGCCTGCATGATATCCGGAACCGCTTTGATTATGTGTTCAAAAAAACCCAGGAAGGCGGGGGAAAACCAAAATTTGAATTGATTCCGGTTACGCACGGCGAAAGCATACAAGCCGCAGGCATTTCCGTCATGCCGCTGGCGCTTTTTCACGGGAATTTGCGTATCACCGGATGGCGGTTCGGCGACACCGCCTATCTGACCGATTGCAGCCGGATTCCGGAAGAAACCTTTTCCCTGCTGAAAGGCATCCGGAAGCTGGTGATTGACGGCTTACGCGAAAAAGAACATCCCACGCATTTTAACTTCCGGCAGGCTGCGGAAGCCGCATTCCGAACCGGCGCCGGGGAAGTCTGGTTCACACACATCGGCCACGAACGCCGGCACAGCGAAATTGCACGCTGGTGCGAAACCTGGGCCGCCGGAAAGAAAACACCCGGCGGAAAGCCGCTGCGCCTTGCACCGGCCTGGGACGGCCTGCGTATTCCGGTTACGCTTTGAGGCCGCGCCCGCGGGAATCCATCCGGCTGCGCTGCGCAGGTAAAAAAAAAAAAAACGGAAGCCGGTTCCCGTGACGGGAAACGCCTTCCGTTTCATCTGGAAGCGAACGCGGATTATTTTTCCGTTTTCTTGACCGGAACTTTCTTGACCACAAACCCGCTGCGCAGACAATTCGTACACAGCTTCACCGTCCGGGTTGTTCCGCCAATCTCCGTCTTGACTTTGATAATATTCGGCTTCCATACGCGGCGGGTATGGTTATAAGCTTTGCTTACCCTGTTTCCGGTCAAAGGACCTTTTCCGCAGCAATCACATACACGGGACATATTTACCACCTTTCGACAGGAATGCATCCTGTGGATAGACGAATATAGCAAAAAAAAAACGGTATGTAAAGGGCTGGCGCTTTATTCCGGTATATTCCCGTCGCCGCCGCGGCGCGCGGATTTCCCGTTCGGAAACGATTTGCGGAGAATGGCCGACAGGATTGCCAGGGAAGTTTCAAAACCGCCGTTTTTCAAGTCCGTCAGTGTATGCGCTTTGCTTGCCCCCACAATATCGAAAATCGAAGAAACAAGTTCCCGGCGCCGGGCAGTGTCCCGTTCCTCCAGATATTTTTTCAGTTTCCGGTCGAAAAATTTGCTGAACGCAGAAACATCCTCCAGCAGGGCGAAATGCGGGCCGTCGAGCTGCCATGAAAGCGCGTCATGCTGTTGCAGGCCTTTTTCAGAACTGGCCACAACGTGGAATTCGCCGAGACGGTCGAACAGCATCCCGACAATGGAAACTTCCGGCGTAAATGACACCAGTTTATCCCGGACAGCCTGGAATTCCGGCGTTTCCAGCCGGCTTCCGGGGAATCCCGGCCCGTCAAAATTATATACGCCGAGCAATTTGCGGCGGACGGCGGCAGAACCGCAGGCAGCGGCGTATACCGCCAGATTCCCGCCTTTGGAATGCCCGCCCAGGCGCACCGGACGCCCGCGTCCCGGGGAACGGGTAAATACGGTTTGGACGTATTCCGCTGCGGCCTGCTGCGCCGGAACCACCGGGAGAAAGGCCATCGCAAAGTCTTCTTTCCAGCCCACAAGCGTATCGTCCGTTCCGCGGAAGGCACAAAACACGGTTTTATCCGGAAGTAAAAACGACAGCGCAGAAAATTGTTTCGTATTTTCTTCTTCCGTTACGTTTTCGTAGGCAAACAGGCGCAGGCTGCCGAAGCGTTTGCTCCGGAGCGCCTGAAAAAACAGCTCCATGATTTTTTCGCCGTTAATCAGCACACCCAAATAGCGGCGTTCGACGGCGTCCGGTAACGCAGAAAAGCGGTCAACCGTTTCCCAGGCAGAAACGGATCTCCGTTCGTCCTTTCCCGGCACCACGCCTTCCAGCCGTGCATAGCAAATCTGGCACAAAACCAGCGCATCCACTGCACAGAAAGGCGCTGCCCGGAACGAAAGATCGCCGCGCCATTTCAGGTAATCGAGGAGATTGGGCAAATCAGCGCTCCAGCGTGTCCAGCTCGCGCAAGATCCGGACGCCGGAACTGGTTCCGATCCGGGTCGCCCCGGCTTCCAGCATTGCAAGCGCATCCGGAAGTTTCCGGATGCCGCCGCTCGCTTTGACGCCCGCAGCGCTTCCCACCGCTTCCCGCATCAGCCGCACATGGCGGACTGTCGCGCCGTTCGGCAAAAGCGCGCCGCCGGCATCCTTGACGACGGCAAATCCGGTGGAAGTTTTTACAAAATCCATACCGGCGGTCACGGCGCAACGGCAACAACCGGTAATTTCTTCATCCGAAAGCCAGCAGGTTTCCAAAATCAGTTTGGTTATCACGGAAGGGAGTCCGGCGCGGCTTTTACGGGCGGGCTCTTTTGCCCACAATGAAGCAGAAAATGTTTTCACGGCTTCATTCAATGCAGACAGACGGTTTTCCAAATCCGCCCAGCGGCGGCTTTTCACCAGTCCGAGATCGACGACGAAATCCAGTTCTTCCGCCCCGTCCCGGATGCAGGTTTTGGCCTGCGCTTCTTTGGCGGAAAAACCCCCGGCGCCAAGCGGAAAATCCACAACCGTGCAGACCCGCACCGCGGAATCCCGGAGAACCGAAGCAGCCAGAGGCACAAATACCGGATTCAGGCATACGCTGGCAAAGCCAAAACCGGCAGCTTCCCGGCAAAAGGCTTCTGCGTCAGATTCCGTCGCTGTAGCTGTCAGCAGCGTTTGGTCGATGCAGCCGGCAAGAGATCCGGCATTCCATTCTGTTTGTCGGGGTTTTGCGTCATTCATCACACAGCCTCCAGCATACCGGGTTTCCGCCGGCAATTCAAGCAAAAAAAACCGGGTTTCCGCCGCGGAGGAAGGCAAAACCGCCTTTGTTGGTGTAATTACACCAACAA
>JADIMS010000075.1 GCA_017694555.1 Candidatus Avitreponema avistercoris | reverse complement strand
ATAAAATATTATTTTTTATTAATATTATTTTTTATTCATAGAAGGATTTTGCTTTGTTCATCTGTAAACGGATATTCTGCCGGATATTCCAACTCGGCCTGCGCCTGGCGATACCTTTTTTGCCTTACCGCAAACCGGAAATATTAAGCCAAACCGGCAGCCTGCCGGACATCCTGAAAAAAAGGGGTATCCGCTCCGTACTGCTGGTTACGGACGCCGGAATCCGGAAACTCGGCCTGACCGCCGGGCTGGAACAAAGCCTTGCGCAGGCGGGAATTGCATGCGCCGTTTATCCGGGAACGGTGGCGAATCCGACCACCCGCAATGTGGAAGAAGCGGCCGCGCTGTACCGGGAACACCATTGCAACGGCATCATCGGATTCGGCGGCGGCTCCAGTATCGACTGCGCCAAAGCGCTGGGCGCCAGAATCGCCCGGCCGGGGAAGCCTCTCGCCAAAATGAAAGGAATTCTCCACGTGCGGAAAAAAATTCCGTTTTTGGCCGCCGTGCCCACCACGGCCGGAACCGGCAGTGAAGCGACGCTTGCCGCTGTCATCACCGACAGCGAAACGCGGCATAAGTACGCCATCAATGATTTTCCGCTGATTCCTGCCTGTGCAGTGCTGGAACCGGAACTGACAACCGGGCTCCCGCCCGCGCTGACCGCACAGACCGGCATGGACGCGCTGACCCATGCCGTGGAAGCGTATATCGGGCGCGCCACAACCGGGGAGACGCGCCGGGATGCCGTGCTGGCGGTACGCCTCATATTCGGCAATTTGGTGCAGGCCTTTGAACACGGCAGCGACCTGGCGGCGCGCAGGAATTTGCTGCTGGCGGCCTTTCATGCCGGAAGCGCTTTCAGTAAATCGTATGTCGGCTACATTCATGCCATTGCGCATTCGCTCGGCGGTAAATACAACACGCCGCACGGACTGGCCAACGCAGTGATTCTGCCCGCCGTACTGGAAGCTTACGGTAAAGCTGCTCAAAAAAAACTGGGACGGCTTGCCATTCAAGCCGGGCTTACCCCGCCGGACACGCCGGAGCCGGAAGCCGCCGCGTTTTTTCTTGCACGGATTAAAGAACTGAAACGACGCCTCGGCATCGGGGACACAATTCCGGAAATCCGGACAGAAGACATTCCGCAACTGGCCCGCTGGGCGGACAAAGAGGCGAACCCGCTTTACCCTGTTCCCCGGTTGATGGACGCCGGGGAACTCGCGGCGTTTTATTTCCGGCTGGCGGGAAAAGAATGACGGAGAAAAAAAAATGCGGAAAACACCCTTTTTGTTTTTTAGCCTGACAGCCGCAGCGGCGCTGCTGTTTACTTCCTGTCTGGACTATGTGCAGAGTCTTTCCTGGCAGGACGGGAAATACCGGCTATACACAAAAGTCACGCTTTCCAAAAAACTTTTATCGATGACAGAAACCGGGTCCGGGGAATTTCTCCGGAAATTGGAAAAAGGCGCGCACAATACTTTTCCGGAACCCGTGGAGACAATTCCGGTGAATACGGAAACGGAAGCCGGTCTGGAACTAATCCTGACTATCAATCCGCGTAAGGCAAGCGCCCGCGAACAGCAGCTTCTTCCCAAACGGAACGGGGAAATCATCTCCGTCCCGTTCCTGATCGGGCAGCGCGAATCTACCGGAAGCCTTTCCGGACTGCAAGGGGAAGAAGAAAGCTATGCCCGCATTATGCTTTCCACTGCCAAATGCCGGGTGCTGATTGCCAAGACCGTACTGCCTTCCGTTTCATCTGCCTGGTTTGCCGGACGCGGCGGGCAGGATTACAGCATTCCGGTATACGATTATGGGGAAAGCTTCTGTCTGGAAATTCCGCTTACGGTTCTGTACGACAGCGGAATGTACAATACGGAAAATATTCTGCTGCGGCAATAGCCGGACCGCGCAGCGCGGCAAAAACATTCTTTGTTTTACTTCTGCGTTTTTGATTTTTGCGCAGAGGAAGAAAAGGGCATTTGCGCGGAAGAAGCAAACCCGCTGGATGTTTCCGGAAATTCCCGCTCGCATATTTCCTCCGACAGCGTATGCAAAAACGCCGGATCCCCGGTTTCTGCGTAGCGCTGCAGCAAGAGTTTGCGCCGGTTTTCCGGTTCCGGGGAAACGGCGGCGTTGCGCGCAAAATTTGCGCAAACAGCCGCGCGGTGTTTCTGCAAAATGCGGTCGGCGCTGCGCCTTTCGTTTTTGCGGAAATTATCCGAATAAATGAAACTGGAAGAAAGCCAGCGGCGCGAACGGGTATCGCGGCGGATGCAATAAAACGTATCCGGTACAAAAGCGACGGAACACCTGCCCTCCGCAACGGAAAGCAGGAAATCGGTATCTTCCCGACCGGTTTCTTCAAAAGCCGGATCCAGCGCGCCCAGCGCAAAAAATGCACGCTTGCGGAAAATGCCGGTCAGATTGTTGCAGAGGAACGGACAAGGCAGATCAGAAGGCAATTCAACCCGTTCCCGGATAATTCCGTTCTCCAGAATCCGGCAGGAAGAAAATACAAAATCAGCCCTGCGTGCCGACGTCTTTTCCAAAAAATCCGGAGCCAGCGTATCATCCGCATCCAGAAAGACAAAAAATTCGGTCGGACAATTTTGCGCCAGAACATTGCGCGCCCGGCACACGCCAAGCCTTTCCGAACAGATACAGCGTACCGCCGGGGAAAGCGCTTCCAGTCCGGCTTTCATGCGGCGGGACTTCCGGTCCATTAACAGAATGCAAATATTGTCCGCAGGTTTTGTCTGGGCAAGAACAGAACGCACGCATTCTTCCAGCCACGCGGCTTTTCCGAAACACGGAATCAGGACCGACACACGGCGGAATGATGCGGGCTCTTCTGAAAATACAACGCGGTACGAATGAAGCGCCAGCGAATAGGCTTCCAACGCCAGTTCATCCCCGGTTTCCCGGCGGCGGCTTTTTCCGGCGGCTGAAGCACCCGGCCAAATCCTGCGTTTTTGTGCAGCCTGCGCCGGTGTTCCCGAAGCCGGCATAAACGGAAAACGGCCTTTCACCGCAAAAACATCCGGAGCAGGTTTTCTTTCAGCGGCGTGTAAGGCTGGTAGCGCACCGGCAGATCGAACCAGAGTTTTTTATCCACAATGCTTTTCTGATGGGAAAACGTGCGGAAACCTTCTTCGCCGTGATAACTTCCCATACCGCTTTCCCCGAATCCGCCGAAACCCATGCGGCTTGTAGCAAGATGGATCACCGTATCATTGATGCATCCGCCGCCAAAACGGCAGGCCGTCAAAAAATGCCGCGCTGTTTTTTTTCTGCGGGTGAATACATAAAAAGCCAGCGGATGCGGCAGACGGGCAAGCACGGACAACGCTTCATTTTCCGTGCGGAAAGCCAGAACCGGCAGCACAGGGCCGAAAATTTCTTCCTGCATCGACGGGGAAGAAAAATCCACGCCGGACAATACCGTCGGCGCAATGCGCAGCGATTCTTCATCCTTCTCCCCGCCGGTGAAAATCCTGTCCGCTTCAATCAGGGAGAGAATCCGGTCAAAATGTTTCCGGCTGATGATTTTACCGTAATCCGGATTCTCCAGCGGATGCGCGCCGAACTGTACGGCAATCTGACGCCGGAGTTCTTCCAGAAGAGAATCCCGCACGCTTTCATCGCAATAGACAAAATCCGGCGCGACGCAGGTCTGCCCGCAGTTGAGGAATTTTCCGAATACGATACGCCGCGCCGCCAGACGCAGATCGGCATCTTTGCACACGACGCACGGACTTTTTCCGCCCAGCTCCAGCGTAACCGGCGTTAAATATTCCGCAGCCGCGCGCATAACGTCTTTACCCACAGTCTGACTGCCGGTAAAAAATATGTGGTCAAATTTTTCTTTTAAAAGAGCCGTATTTTCCGCGCGGCCGCCTTTTACCATGGCCACGAATTCCGGCGGAAAACATTCCGCAATCATTCTTTCCAGCAGGGCGCTGGAAGCCGGCGAATAAGCGCTGGGTTTGACCACGGCGCAGTTTCCTGCCGCAAGCGCATCCGCCAAAGGTTCTGCGGTAAGCATAAACGGATAATTCCACGGACTCATAATCAGCACAACGCCTTTCGGGACAGAAAGCACAAAACTGCGGGAAGGAAACTGCGCCAGAGGCGTGCGGACTTTTTTTGGCGCAGAAAGCCGGCGGATATTCCGCAGCAAAAAGCGGATTTCACTCAGAACCATGCCGGCTTCACACATGAAAGACTCAAAGGCGCTTTTTCCCAAATCCGCCCGCAGTGCGGCGCATATGGCGTCTCCGTTTTTTTCTATCCATACGCGCATATTATTCAATGCCTGGATCCGGTTTTGCACGGAAAGCGTTGCGCCGCCGTCAAAATACGCGCGTTGTTTTTCCACTATGCTGCGGATTTCCGGTTCTGTCACGTATTCTCCTTTTTTACGGTATGCTCCTGCACGTAAGCAAAAAATTCTGCTTCCGGCAGCGGTCTGGAAAAATAATAGCCTTGAATAAAATCCACGCCAAGTTTTTCCATTGCCTGTAATTCTTCCTCTTCCTCAATCCCTTCCGCCACTACGGACAGACCCAATTCATGCGCCAGACGCACAACGGCGGTAACCACACGGCGCGCTTTTTCTTCATGGAAAAAAGCCTTTGTCAAATCGTAATCCATTTTGACGATAGACACGGGCATCTCCACCAGATACATCAGATTGGATTCGCCTTTTCCGAAATCGTCAAGGGAAAACGTACAGCCTTCCGCGATAAGCGCCCGCATATTCCGCAGCAAAGTCTGTTTTGTATGCACCGTCCCGGTTTCGGTGATTTCCGGATTCACGGTTTGCGGCGCAGTATTCCGGCGTCTGAAAATTGCAGAAAGCCGGGCGGCAAGATCTTCACGCTCACATTGCACAACAGAAAGATTCACTTCGATATGGTGCAGGCCGGCTGAAAGAACCCCGCTCTCCGAAAGGAAACGGCAGGTTTCATCAAGCACCCGTTCCCCGATTTCCCCGATACTGCCCGTACTTTCGGCTACAGGAATAAAGTGCGACGGAGGAATCAGGGAACCGTCCCGCGCGCGGATGCGGACCAGAGCTTCCGCAGAAACAACCTGCCGGGAAGGAAGCGCATGAATCGGCTGGAAAAACACTTCCACACGGTTTTCATTTAATGCGTCCCGGATTTCTACAACCATCCGTTTGCGCAGCGTATATTCTTCCAGCATATCCGCCGGAAGTTCCGTTATTTTTTGTCCGCCTTTTTCTTTTATCTTTGTTTTGTAGTATGGCAACGCTTCCAAAATATCCTGCAAACGGACTGATCCCGGCGTCCATGATTTTCCGTTACAGAAATATGAAACAAAACTACCGGAAAGTACGCCGTCAATTTCATTCCGCATCCATTGCAGCAGCGCCTCAAATTCCGCAGCATCCTCTGTTAAAAGAAGAAAATCAAAGTCCATCACCCGGAATACGAGTATCTTCCGGCGCGGGCGGCATTTTTCCAAAAGAGCACGGATCCCCAGCCCGGTGCTTTCCAAAACAGGGTCAAAAAGAACAAAAGCAAAACAGATTTTTTTCCGGCGGCGGGACAGGGATGCGCCGTATTTTTCCAGCGCCAAGGCGTTAAAACAGCCGTATTCAGGATTGAGATCGCCTTCCGGATTTTCCAAAAGGATATAGAGGATTGCCATCCCGAGTGCAACGGAAAATCCGACCACTAAAAGCCGGCTGTTGCGGAATTGCAGAATTACGGCGCAAACCCACAGGAACATCCAAATGGAAAACGCAAGCCGCCGTCTGGGATAAATCTGCCTGCGGGCAAAAAAAAGCACGAGAACCGCCAGTAAAAGATAAAAACCGCCGAACAGGTAACCTGCCGTTGCGCAAGGCCCGAACGTATACACGGCGCGGCTTTCCTGAAAAATGAAAACCGGAAGCAGGAATACGGTCAGCCCCTGAATAACGGCGGCGGCGCAGGCGACACGCAAAACGATGCGGTAGCGGAGACCGTCTGCAACGTCAACCAGAATATAAAGCGCCGCCATTCCCGCTTCCAGCGCCAGCAGGAAAATATAGAGTTTGCAGACGGCATGGACAAATCCCGCCGGCAAACGGCCGCGCAATACGATAGCCGCCACTGAGCCGATATCCGCAATCAGAAGCAGGATGGAAACCACAAGCATGGAAAAGAAAATCTTTTCGCTGTACAACCCCAGCCGCTTTTGGGTAACATAGAGAATAAAAAGCAGAAGACACAGCAGAAGGCCTGCTGTCTGGAACTCGATATTCATGCCGGGATTCCCCTGTCAGGAAATGATCAACTTAACCTGCATTGTAATCCAAAATCCGGCACAAACGCAAGCAAGGGAGAAAGCCGGATTCCGGCGTTGCTGATTATTTTTCGGCAAAGAATTTTGCCAAAATATTCTTGATATAATAATACCGCCTTGCATATGTATTGTCTACACGGATCAATTGAAGTCTGTGTCTGGCACAAATCTCGTTTTTTTTCCGGTCCCGACGTATAACTGCTTGTTTTTCTGCATGTTCTTTTCCATCCAACTCAATAGCCAGAACAGCCCTTTCTTTCTTATCTATTCCCCGTTCAAACAGGACAAAATCAAACCTCCCTTTATAAAATAAATCAGGTTCGACCGGATCTGCTTCAAAAACCGCACTAATCGGAACTTCTTTTTTTACACTGCATTTCCCCGGACGGTTGATTACATTATCCAATGCATGCCCCAGAGTAGTAAGAAATTCTTCTTCTGTTTCCGTACTGAACGGCTTCAGTCCGAGAGCACGGGAAGATGCTTTATATGGAGTGATTTTATATGATCCCTTGGTTTTGATATAGTTTACCAAATCGTAAATATCGTCTATTTTTCCAGGGTTCAGACATTTTGTATTTTCTTCCGAATGCTCTTCTTGTACTCCAATTTCATGAAGCCGTTGAATTTCTCTTTCACATCCAAAAACAATCAATTGGTTTTTTGCCCTTGATGTGGCAACATTCACCAGTTCACGGTTGTTTTTCAGCCATTCATAAGTCTGTACTGGTGTTTTACCACTGATTGCAAGAGACAGCAAAACCACATCTTTTTCATCGCCTTGAAATGCATGAACAGTTCCACAGCTTACGTTTTTCAGATTTTCCTCTTCAATCTGCTGACGGATAAGTTCTTTTTGCTTCACAAAAGGCGTAATAATCCCGATTGTTTTCTCGGGATGCTCTTTTGCATACCGCACTGCTTCACGGGCTTCTTCTGGTGCAAGATTTTTCTCTAAAGCCTGTTCTTCCTGAATATTGCAGAAAACAAGTGGAAATTTTCCGGAAGACTTACGTTCAACTTTTAACAAATTATTATAATATTTTTCATTATTAAATGAAATAATTTCCGGTGCGCACCGGTAATGATACCGAAGCAGAATTTCCCGGCTGACGGAATCGGCAGCCAAAAAAACTTTATAAACTGAATTTTTTATATAGTCATATTCTTCCGGCAGGCGATAGATTTTTTTCAACGCCTCATTCACTTGAGAATCTAAAACAATGACAGGAGCAAGTTGTTGAGGATCGCCTACCAACATCAGCTGTTTCCCTCTAAGAATAGGGACAAGGGAATATGCTGTATCACATTGTCCTGCTTCGTCCATTACCGTCATATCAAAATAAACATCCGGATCTCCTATTTTTCCACAGGAAATACAAGTACCTGCAATAACCGGAAAAATTTTTAAAAAACGCCGGATATTCTCTTTATCTTTAAGAAAAGCATTGAAAAGCTTTAATTTTTCTTCTTCATTTTCGGTTTGAAGAATTTCAAGGAAATCCGTATTTTCCTTAGATCCGATTTGCCGGACAAATATTATAGAACTATAGTACATATATTTTAACAATTCATTTTGATCAGAATAAACCAAATTCAAAACATCTTCGTTCTGAATTTCTCCGATTTCCTGAATTCTTCTTTTTACATTCTGGAGTTGTCCGGCTTCCAGATGAAACTGATATGTCATGTTGTTGCTGATTAGAAGAATCCTTTCAATAGTATTTTCTCTTTCTTCTAAGTCGATTTTTTCTTCATATAATTTCAGCAATTCTGTAAGTTTCTCTGATTTCGCTTTTTCTTTTTCTTTATTCCGCTCCAGCGTATCAGAATAAACAGGTGTATTTTGAAATTCATAGAAACGTTCCCGCCAAAAATTTAAAGAATTTAATATTACTTCTTTCCTTCCGATCCGAAAAACCGGGAAAGGGATATATTTCCCTCGATATTGAATTTTATGTAAAGTCCCGCATATGCTGTCTATCGGATGATTATTAAAAGAAGAAAGCAAAAGTGTTTTATCGTTAAAAAAAGCTGAAAAAATTGTATTCAAAATTGTTGTTGTTTTTCCGGTTCCCGGCGGACCTTGGATATAGCACAAAGGGTATTTTATTGCATGATAAATAGCCAAAAGCTGATCAAGGTTGACTTTTCCGCTAAGGAGTGCAAGCGGATAATTTTTTCTTCTTACTGGGGGTTTTGTTAAAGCTCCAAAAAAAGCCCGCAATGGATCTGAAGCAGTTCCATTTTTTATTTGTGTTTTGATAAAATCATACTCTCTTTCTAAATTTAAAGAAATATCCCTGGATAACGGAATAATATAAGGAAGATCATCTATTTTTCCTGCCGGAAAATTAAGTTTCTTAGTTATTGCATTTTTAATTTTTTCCTGATTTTGCTCAAAATCATCCAGCCATTCCTGTTCATCATTATCTAAAAAAAAGCGGATATTCTCTTCTTCTTTTTTTCCAATTTTAAATTGCCGGCAAACGGTAATTTTGCCTTCCGGAATCAAAATTTGCCGTTTAACATCCAAACGTAATGCTTTGTAAGCTAAAACATACAATCCTTTTTTTGTATAAATACTTAAAATATTCATACATAAATATTTTGTAATGTTCCAAACAGAGTTGTTTTTTGCATTCGCCTGAAAACCAGAAATCAACCGCCTGAATTGCTCCGGCTTTAATTTATATTCCCCATCTTTCAATAAATCGCCGTCAAAATTTTCAAGAAGTGAATAATCTGACCTGTAGGGAGTCGTATTCAGTTTTGCACATTCAAATAAATAATCCAGAATATTTAAATCCGGAAAATATCCAAAGAGACTTTGAAAACGGTTAGGATACCGACGGATTTTTTCTTTTAAATTTTCCGGAACATTATACCAAGATTCATCTATGGGCTTGGCGGAAATAATAGAACGAAGATTAAGTCCAGCCATCGCCGTAATGGAATGAAGCATAAGATGAAAGCCTTCGCCGGACAACAGTTCTTTTTCCTGGTCAATATCCTGAATTCCCAGCCAATATCGGGAAATTTCATTTTTTTTATTTTTATACTCGACACTGAGCCATTTATTTTGGAATACAGCTTGAAGTATTTTTTCCCCAATTTCTGCATATCTCATGCACTCAGTTTAGCATATTTTTACAATTCAAGCATTGAATTTTATTTTATCTCCTTACAACACAATCGGAATCTGATTTCTGCGGCACAAACGCAAGCAAGGGAGAAAGCCGGATTGCCGCAGGAATCAAATCAACCGCATATATTCCCCGGGGTTTTCCACCTGCGCTTTATGCTGCAGGAATTCGATTTCAATATCCTTCAGCCGGAGTCCGTCTTCCGGAAACAAAAACCGCAGAATGACGTACCGCGATTCGGTGTATACTTCCCGGCTGTGTTTTACCCATGCGCCGCCGGAACCGTTCCACACTATTGTACCCACAGGGATTCCCTGCGTAAATATGCGGAGCGGCGTCTGCGATACGGAATCCCCTTCGGCGCTGCCGGTGATTTCCATACGGTATAATCCGGGCGTATGGATTTGCAGGGCAAGAATGATTTCCTTTCCCCGGGAAGTATCATATTGTTCCAGACTAACGGACAGGCGTTCCCGGACATCGAGATAGTGTATATCGGTCAGGTCGAACGCATCTTCTTTATCCGGACGGTTCAAGGCTTCGATTTTTTCTGCTTTCCCGCACAACCGCCGGAAAGCTTCCGTGGAAGGCAGGAACGCAAGAATATTGTATGCCGACCGCTGTAATTCCCCGCGCGACAGACGCTCCGTTCCCAAAAGTTTCCGCGCATTGTCCTGCGGCTCTCCGCCGGGATCATCCGGCGGCGCGTTTGTTTCCCCGTCCGGGCATACCATGTACAAATCATTCTGCGCGCGGATCATCGCGGCAAAATCCGTGCGGGATCCGCCCGTGCGGCAATCGCCGGCGAGCGCCCACCAGTCCGTCATCACGATGCCCCGGAATCCCCATTCTTCCCGGAGAAGCGCGGTGTTTAAATCGTAACGGGATGCGGCCCAGATTCCGTTCACCGGATTATAGCTGGTCATAATACTGCGCGCGCCGCCTTCTTTCACGGCAATTTCAAAACCTTTGAGATAAATTTCCCGCAGGGCCCGTTCGGAAACGCAGGCATCCGCAAAGTTCCGGTTATGTTCCTGGTTGTTGCAGCAAAAGTGTTTGAGCGTTCCCATTGAACCGCTCCGGTCCAAACCGCGGATTTCCGCAGCGGCTATATGCCCGGAGAGATAGGGATCCTCGGAGAAATATTCAAAATTCCTGCCGTTAAGCGGATTGCGGTGGATATTCATGCCGGGGCCGAGCAGCAGATCGACACGGTTCAAGCGCATTTCGATACCGGTATATGCAAACAGTTCCGACACCAACGCGCGGTTGAATGTAGACGCCAGCAGTGTTCCGCACGGAAGACTGAAGGCTTTCGCGCCGCTGTCCAGCCGCATACCGGACGGCCCGTCCGCACAGCAAACACAGGGAAGCCCTTTTTGCCGCAGGCTTTTTGACACGCCGCCGAACGCAGCTGCCGTACCGGGCGTAACTTTCGGGCTGCCCATACCCTCTCCCCGTATGATGCAGCACAAATCGTCGTCTGAAAAACCCGCAAGAAAACTGCGGAGCTTTGCGTGCGGCCCGGATCCGCCGCCGGCTTTTCCGGCAAGTTCCCGGAATGCAGGAAATTCCTGCGCATCCTGCAAAACATCCGCAAGCGTTTCCGGACCGCCGTCCGTCTGCGGAATTTCCTGCGGCAGGCTGCGCGCCCTCCGCGCATTTTCGCCCTCCGCGGCAAGCGGCACGGCTTCTTCCGTCATTCCGCAAACCGTCCCGTCTGCGGAAACTGCGGGGCGGAGTCTGCGGAACGGCGTCTCCGGAGCCAGAAGCTGCCGGAGTTTCTGTACGGCGCGCGTTTCCGGAACAGGAAACGCACCGGCAAGCCCGGCGCTGCGGACGTCTGAGCCGGCAAAAAACCGGTATTCCCCGCGCAAAAGGACATAAGAAAAACAAAACGGACTTTCAGGATGATCGTCATAAGAAGCAATACCGGAAAGCGGGATAAAAACCTCCAGCAGGGTTTTCCCGCCCGGCGCAAGAAGCGGCGTCTTTTCAAATGCGGCAAGTTCCCTCGCCGGATTCCCCAAATTCCCCTGCGGCTTCTCCACATACACTTGTACGACTTCCTTACCGGAAACCGGGCCTGTATTTTTTACCGAAACCCGCAGCGTAATCCCGGCATCCGAAACCGAAAAATTTTCCGTCCGGACGGAAAACGCCGTATAAGACAGACCGAAACCGAAAGGATACAGCACCTTTTCTTTACAAAACGTTTCAAAATAGCGGTATCCCACGTAAATGTCTTCCTGATAAAAATTGCGCTGCGGATCCCCGAAACATCCGGACGACGGATAGTCTTCAATATTTTCCGCGATGGTATCCGGAAGTTTTCCGGACGGCGAAACTTTTCCTGTCAGGACATTCGCAATTCCGGTTCCGCCGGTCATGCCGCCCTGCCACACATACAGGACGCTGTCCGGACGGATTTCGCGCACCCATTTCATGTCCATTAAGCCGCCCGTATTCAGCAGCACAATCATATTGCGGTGGAATTCCCGCACGGTTTGCAATAAAGCTTTTTCCCCTTCCGAAAGCTGCCAGGCGCCGGGAATATCCTGATTGTCGTGGTCCTCGCCCGCGCTTCTTCCCAGAACGACCAGCGCGGACGGACAGCGGGAAGCGGTCTGCGCGGCAGTCTCCCGGGAGACAGGCATTTCCTTTTGGGAAAACGGCTCCTGCCCCCAGCCTTTGCCGCGGTCATACGGATTTTCTTTTTCCCACTCCCGGTACAGCCGCAGCAATTCCTGATCCACGTCCACCCGGCCGCTTTCCATGAGGCCTTCGGGGATTCCGGTTACCTCCGGCACATTCACCATTCCGCCGGAGCCGGTTCCGCTTTTATAATAATGGAGCTGAATTCTGCCGTAAACCGCCAGCGGTGCGCCCGGTTTCAGCGGCAGGACGCCGTTCCGGTTTTCCAGAAGAACGATGCCTTCTTCCACAGCATGAACCGCCGCTTCTTTATATTTTTCCCAGTCCAAAACCATATGCCATCCTCCCGCGCCGCCAGTCTTTCCGCATACGCCGGTTCAATATTAGCACGGTTTTTCATTTCCGTGTACGTCTTTTATCCGCAGCACGGGAAAACCGGAATATCCGGCGTTCAGGATTCCGGCACAAGATCCGCCTCAAGGAACAGTTCGTCCTGGTACCACTCGAGGCGGAGGCTGAATTCCTTTCCGGTATAGCCGCCGGCTTCGCAGCGGAAGCGCCAAATTTTTCCTGCCGTCAGACCGTCCGGATATTCAGAAAGCGGCACGGCTCTTCCGCCGTCCAGAACGGAAACAGACGCGCCCGGGATTTCCCGCCGGGTTACGGCGTCGCGGACAGAAACGGATACACGCAGCGGCTTTTCGGGAACCGCCGGAAACGGGATTTGCAGAACGGCGCGTTCCTGCCCGACAGAAAACGAACGCCACCAGACCCGCGGGCCGAATGTCAGCTTTACGCGGTATTCGCCCGGGCGCAGAAAAACCGTGCGTCCGGAAAACAGAACGCCGGAATCATCCGTACCGGCCGGATTGCCGGAAACGTCCTTCCGCGCTTTTAAAATTCCGGCGGCGGATTCCACTTCCGGGATTGATCCGCCGTCATCCGTAAAATAGGAAACATGGAAGCGTGCGCCGCCTGCCGGAAGAAAGCGAGAGGGTACGCGCACTGAAAGATCAGCCGGCGTATAAAACGGACGCAGCAGCGTTCTGTAAAAGAAACCGGTATGCACAGCCGCGGCAAGTACGCCGGATAAACACAGCGCCGCCAAAACTGCGGAACAAACCCGGCGCACACCGGAACGCACCGGCGCAAACTGCGTGCCGGAAGCGGAAATACCGGCCATGTTTTTGATCATAGCGATTCTGATACCGCGCTGCGGATAAGGCTTCAGATACGCACGCAGTTTTGCAATCACCGGATCCAGCGTCCGGAAGCGGCGTTCTTTTTTCCGGCGCGTCATTTTCCGGATCAGGCGGCGGATTCCGGCAGGAATCCCGGACGCCTTTTTCGCAACGGAAAGGCCGTTTGCGCCGGGCGGCGGTTTTACGCCGGCCAGCATTTCATAAAAAACAACGCCGAGCGAATAAATATCCGCGCGGCCGTCCACAGAACCCGCGTCCTCAAATTGTTCCGGCGGCATATAAGCCGGCGTTCCGATTGCGCTTCCGGTTACAGTCAGATCGCCGGCTGCGCTGCTTCTGCTGCCTCTGCCTCCCGCACGTTTTGCCGGTTCCGCCTTCCCGGCCTGCGCAGCCGGAGCGCTTCCTGAATCTTCTGCGGCGATTCCGAAATCAGCGAGCTTCACTTCCCCGCGTTTTGAAATCAGAATGTTCGCAGGTTTCACGTCACGGTGCACAATACCTTTTTCATGCGCGTACTTCAGCGCCAGCGCAATATCCAGAACGATGACGGCTGCCATCTGGGGCGGGAATGTTTTCATTTTTTTGAGAAGCGCGGACAGCGGCATCCCGTCGACGAATTCCATCACAATATACTGCGCGCCGTTTTCAGCAAAATAATCATACAGATGCACAATATGGATATTATTCATGTCCATCAAAATTCCGGCTTCGCGCCTGAACCGTCCGGACATCACTTTTCCGCGCAGGGACATCTTTTTTATGATGACGAAACGTTTTAATTCAGGATGGACCGCTTTGAATACGGCGCCCTGCCCGCCTTCCGCGAGCAGGCAGTCAATTTTGTATTTGCCGATTGTTTCCGGGATTTTCACAGCTCCTCCTGTCCTGCCGCGCGGATCAGAACGCGCGCTTTATTCATACGGAAAAGAAATTGTTTGAAAAACTGAACGGTTCATCCGGAAAGACAACCGCTGCCTGCTGTTTTGCCGGATTGTGAATCTGCACGAACTTCCCGCGCGCACGGAGCGCATATGTTTGGTGAACCGGACGGTGCCCGCCGAAATACAGCGCATCCGGACAATCCGGCAGATAAAATGCGAGCATCCGCGGAACCGCGTCTTCTTCTGCTTCCCCGTTATCCGTCCAGGTCAAACCGTACACAACCTCCGGATGACGGCGCGCGTTGATGACTTCATCCTGTGAAAAAAAACGCGCCGGTTCGGCATGGGAAGCAAGAAAATTCCGCCCGCGCAAAAAAACGGGAAGCGCAGATTCAAACCTGCTGTAAAGGGAAAGGAACGGGCCGCCGTAATATTCCCGGGTGAAGCATTCCGTCATCCTTCCTTCGTCCGCGAATTTCACAAACGGAAAATTACCGCCGCCGTCCGCGTTGCGGATATTTTCATGGTTGCCTTTCAGGAAATGAACATTCTGCGGAAAGGCGTTTTTCAAAAGCATGATGATGGCAGCCAGCGAAAAATTTTCCCGCATTTCGGCAAGCAGAGGCGGAGAAAGAATCCTGCCGCGCAAAAACGCCCGGTGCGCTTCCTGCCAGCGCGTGCGGCCGCGGCTTTCGGAATGGAATGCGTCGCCCAGAAAAACGAGATTCAGGCTTCCGTCAGCGGCCCGCGCAAACAGGCTGCCCCGCGCCGCGCCGTTCCCGCCGGAAACACGCAGGCACGCCGGTTC
>JADIMS010000074.1 GCA_017694555.1 Candidatus Avitreponema avistercoris | reverse complement strand
CCCGTTTTCCGCCGGACGGACTGTTTTCCACGTTTTCCGCGCGTCCCCTTCGATCAGTTCAAAGCGGGGATTTCCGGCAAACAATTCCCGCAGCACGGCGGAAAAGCCGCGGTCGATTTCAAAAGCCGTGAGCCGTGCGCCGCGGTCCAGGATTCCTTTTGTCATGGCGCCCAGACCCGGTCCGACTTCCCAAACCGGTTGTTCCGGACGGATTTCCAGAATGTCGAGAAGCCGCTCCCGGATACTCCCGTTGACCAGAAAATTCTGTCCGAACTTTTTCTGCATTGCCATTCCGCGCCCGTCTAAAAATGCTTTCAGCGCAGAAGGCGAATTATAATCCGGAAAAGTCAACGCCATGCATCCTCCTGCGGCGAACCGCCGGTAAAATCCAAAAGCCCGCGCAAACGGACAGTAAAAGCAGTATACAAGGCAAGAGCGGCTGCGGCAAGGTATTTTCCCCGGCATGCAGGGCGGGAAAACCGGCGAACCAGGCGGTCACGCAGCAAATGGCTTCGTATTGTATCTGCAAAAACAAGCCGCAAAAGTTGGTAAAAAAAGGAACCAGCCACGATAAAAACAGGCAGACAATACCGGAAAGCAGGAAGAAGGACGAAGGAAACGACAGAACCAGACCGGCGGGTATCCCGGCGGCCGCAAACATACCGAATACAGACATCGAAAGCGGAAATACCGCAGCCTGCGCCCCCAGGGAAACGGATAATGCCGAGACAGCCTTTTCCGGCAGAACACCGTCCAGGACTTCGCGGAAAAATATTCCGGCAGAAAAAATTCCGGCGGTCGCCAGATAAGAAAGCTGGAACGAAAGGGAATAAAAATCTTCCGGCTTGAGCAGGATATGCAGCAAAAACACAAAAGCCAGGACCGGCAGCATCCGGATCCGGAACCCTGCCCGGCGGACGGCGGCGGCAGCCAGAGCAAACAACAGGGAACGGAGCAGCGACGGGGAAAAACCGGCAAAAAACACAAAAAGCACCATAGCCGCCAGTGAAACCCGGACGGCAAACCGCTTCCCGCCGGTTTTTCCGCATACGGCTGTCACTGCGCCGCCGAGAACCGCCAAATGCATACCGGATAGGGCCAAAATGTGCGAAAGTCCGGCCCGGCGGAACATCTCGTTAACGCCTGCATCGAGGAATTCCCGCATACCGGAAGCCAGCGCCAGAAAAAAGCCGCCGCTTTCTCCCCAGGCATAAATTTGCTTCATCATAGCCAGCCGGAGGGACGCCCGTCCGCGGAAGACAGCCGCCAGAAAGGTATTTCCCGCTTCCTGGCGCGCAACGGACGAAACCACAAAGCGTACCGGCTCCCCGCGGGAACCATCCCCGCCGCCGGAATTTCCGTTAAAAGAAGATGCCGAGAATTTTCCCGTGCAGAGCAGCGTTGAACCAAGCGCCAGCGGAATCCGCGTATGTCCGGCGGCGGTATTGCCCGGCAGGGCGCTTTTGGCAATTTCCGGCGGAATCAGCAGCGCAATCCTGCCCTCTGCCGGGAATTCCGTACCGCCGGCAAAAAACGTCAGGGCTTCCCCCTCTGCACGGAACAGGGATTCGCCCCAGGGAACCGGATCGCTCCGCAGCCGGACCAAAACCCGTTCCACATGCCCGGGCGGCGCAAGGCTCACGGGCGGCAATGCATACAAATGTATCCGGAACAGCGCCAGCGTCCCGACGGCAAAACCGGCGCAAAGCGGAATACAGAAAACCTGCTGCCAGAAGCGCGCGCGCGGATTTTTTCCGCCGCAGACGGCAGAGACCAGACACAGCGACAAAAACAGCACGCAGAGCACTGCCGCCGGGAAAACCGCAAACGCTTCCGGGCGGAAGAAAACCAGAACAAAAACCGCTGCCGCAGCCGCCGGATAAACCGGCGGCATACGGGCAGCGGAACACGCAGCTGTATACAGAAAACCGTTCTTCCTGTCTTTTTCTACCACTTCAGCCTCGCCAGCGCATCGCGGGAGGCCTGTTTCACGGATTCCGGATAATCCAGATACCCGACATAAAGCAGATAATCGAACGCCGCCTTGTCGCCAAGGTCTCCCAGTGCATGAATGATGGAGAGCATGAGCTGTTCGTTGCAGGTCTTTTTCTGCTCGGTCTCCGAATTCAGCAGACCGAGGAAAATCGAAAGCGCCTGCGCCGCTTCATTGGTTCCCATTGCTCCCAGACAATCTATCACCGGAATCAGCTTTTCTGCCCCTATTTTTCCGTTTTTATAATCGCTTTGCATACGGTAAAAATATTGCAATACAAGCGGTGAAGCCTGGTACCATTTCAACCCGGTCAGGACAAGCATCGCCTCATCCAATACCGGTACGGCTTCCGCATTTCCCTGTGTATTCAGATCCAGCATGGAACGGAACACTTCTTCCGCAATTTTCCCCAAATCTGCGTCTGCAAGCTGTTCATTTTTCCGCGCAAAGGAAAAAGCGGCCGCCGTCTTCTGCGGATCCTTTTCGCTGACGATAGCCAGGATATTGTCCGTAAAGCCTTCCTGAAACGAAATAATGGTTTTTTCCGCTTCCGCAACAACGGAAGAATCCAGATTGGACGTCGCCGCGCGGAAAACCAGCGGAAAAACATCTGCATTCCCCAAGCCGGCGAACGCAGTCAGGGCTGCATTCAGCACCTGCGGCGGAATATACGTTCCCCTGCTGCATGCATCCAAAGCGGATGCAAACCAGTCGCGCAAAAAAACAAACCCTCCGTCTTCCGGACCGGAAAGGGAAGCAACCGCCCCGATAGCGGCGGTCTGCACCTGTACATCCGAAAAAAGCGGAAAGACCGCCTGAATCGGCGGAAGCACGGCCGGATTCCCGCATTCGGCTGCGGAACGGATGGCGGAACAGGCAATTTCTGCCAGCTGGCGGTCCTCCCCCAGTAATCCGTGGCTGGAAAGGACAAAGTACAGGGCATCCAGATACAGCGGAGTCATATCCGCGGAAGGGATTTCCGGCGCGCCGGCCAGCAGTTCGAGCTTTGTACTGATACTTGCCCGTACAAAATTCCGCTGATACGATAACACCACGGGATCGTCCGACAACACCGGTACCGGCACAGAAACCGGCGCTTCCGCTGCCTCCGGCATCCCGGACGGAACTACCGGCTCCGCCGGCGCGGATTCCTGTCCGTAAAGCGGCAGTACTGCCAGCAGGATAAAACCCGCGATCCGTTTTCTGATTGCCATATTCGACCTCCTGAAAAGCAAAGCAAATGATGCAGCCGTCCCTTAACCGGGAGACGTCCCGCCGTCCCCCTCCCCGCGCGCCGGGGCAAAATCCGGCAGTTCCTCCGCTTCCGGCGGGGCAAAATCCGGAGCCGCGTTTTCATCCGGCAGCCAGGAGGGGACAGCCGGTTCCTCCTGCGGCAGAACATTATACACAAATGACAGCACAACGTTCCGCATTCTGGGATCCAGTGCGTCGCATTCGAAATGCAGGCGGAAACGGTTTTTCTTTTCGTCAAACTCTACGCCGCGCGCCACGCCGGTCATGATAATCAGCGCATCCTGGATCAAAAACTGCAGTTTAAGCCGTAATCCTTTGACGGCTTTCCCGCCGATTAAAATCATGGCGCCGCTTTCCGACAAATCTTCCAGCATACACTTCATGCCCGGATCGGATTCGATCCCTTCCCTTTTGCTGCCGTCCTTCAGCAAGTACAGCTGCGCAGGAATCCTGCATTTGACCCGCCGGGCTTTCCGCAGCTGCGACCGGCGTATGGTCTCGGAATGGGACAGCCGCAAAACCGCCCGGTTGTCATCTTCTGACGGCGCAGGCAGTACGCGGGAAGAAAATTCATACCCGGCATCATCGATCCGCCAGAAAAACACCTTCACATCGCGGTAAACCCAGTCGATGTCCGTAGCCAGAATGGTCGGCGAAGACGGAAACTCCACCGTCAGAAAAGAAGGGGAATTGGCCGTAACCCGTGAATGGAAAACCCCGGTACCTGCCAAAACGATACAAATCCGCTGGCCGGCGGCAATATCCCGTGTTCCGGTCAGTCCGCGTTTTTTGCGGGACTGGTCCAAGTCCATCCGCCGCCGGTATGCATAAAGGGAAGAAAGCAG
The DNA here is from genome assembly GCA_017694555.1 of Candidatus Avitreponema avistercoris. Classification (GTDB taxonomy): domain Bacteria; phylum Spirochaetota; class Spirochaetia; order Treponematales; family Treponemataceae; genus Avitreponema; species Avitreponema avistercoris. Next base: position 839 of record JADIMS010000074.1, on the reverse strand, counting down.
TCTTTGCGTTTCCGGATCGGTTTCGGTACCGGTCAGTTTGGCCTGCCGGACAATTTCGGCGGTACATTTATCCAGCGCGGACGAAGACCAGAACAGCGTGGAACAGTCTTTTAAGCCCGCCGCCGTACCGATTTTTACCAGGAAGAGAATCTGCCGTATCCGGAAACCGGAATCCAGGCCGGTCACCAGGACACGGCCCAGACGGCGGAGATGCCGGCCCTTCTCCGAAAGAAGGAAAGCGGTACACGCAAGAAAGAGGACAACCCCCACAACAATCGGAAGATTCACCATTTTCCGTATCCGGCGCAGGAAATCCGGGTTCCGGTTTAAACCAGCCCGGCCACCGCCGTACCCAACGTGACGGCGTTATCCATGGAAACGATTTCGTACCAAATGCCGCGGTTCAGCGTCAATTCAGCATACAGATAGCCTTCCACCCGTGCACGCAGATTGTGGGTTTTCAGGAACGTGGTACCTTCGCAGAGGATACACACCGGCTGCGCAGGGTTGAACCCTTCGCCGCTTTTCACCACGGCTGCGCCGATATTGACGGCAGCCATACGCGCCGAACGGTCAATAAAGGCATCCAGAATCCGGTAAGCCGTTTCGCGGTCTTCTTCCGTTCCGGCAGCAAAAATCTGCCCCAATTTGGTGTCCGTACGGTACGGGCCGTAGAAAAACATATCCATGTCCTTCAGTTCCAGCCCGTCCAGTTCCGCCAGGCGGCCGGAGACAGCGGCAGAAAACAAACCGTCCGCAGCCGCTGCTTTCAGCGCAATCTGTCCCAGCGGGCCGAGGAACACGCCGGAGCACATCCGCTCATACGGCGCAGGCGTATC
>JADIMS010000073.1 GCA_017694555.1 Candidatus Avitreponema avistercoris | reverse complement strand
GACGACGGATACGTCTTCCGACAGCAGGAAGAATTTTGCAAGCGTGGCAAAAAACGGCCGCGCGGATTTTCCGCCGGTTTGTCCCCGGCCGGTGACGATGGACGCGTTTTCTCCGGCAAGGAAAAAATTGGGGGCGACTGTGACCAGCGGCTCCAGGAGACCGTCTGTTCCGGCGCTTCCTCCGTCCCTCCCGTCCGCTGCCGGGTTTCCTTCCCTGACGGCTGCCCGTGCGTTTTGCGGTACCGGGGTAAAGTCAAAAAATGCCGTGCTGCTTTCCGCAGAAATACAGCCGCCGCTTTCAAATTGGAAAATCCGGCGGCTCCCGGCGTCGTCAATGCTTTCCAGCCCGAATACCGGAATTTCCGGCGCGAAGGTCAGCGTGCATTTTCCGCCAAAGAAAGGCGTTCCGCTTTCCAGCCGGATGGTTGGCGGAAGAAAACTGCCGCGTATCCCGCTTTGCGGCAGGCTGACGCCGCCGTTCCCGGCCCGCGCCCGTTCATCCCACAGGAAGGGAAGCAGCTGCATGAGGTAATTGACCAACGGAACGTCTTCCTGCTGCAGGTTGGGATCGTTGCGCTGGCCGGTCAGCCGCATTTTGCCGTCATGGATTTCCGCCGTAAAAAATACCGTGAAGCGCCTGCCGGTTCCCGGTGTCAGAATGCGCGCAGCCCAGGTTTCCGTATCGTAAAACAAGATGCCGATCCACGTCGGCTCCAGAAACGTGTAGTCGCGGAAAAAGGCGAACTCCCCGGAAACCGGCTGCGGGAAGTCCGCCGCCGCCCCGGAGAAAAAAACATCCGGCCCGTTCCGGGTTTCCGTTTGCCCGGACAGCGGGTAAACGGCGGACAGCAGCAGGAGAAGCGCTGCCGCCTGCCGGCAAAGGACGGACCGCAGGGAACGGCGTTTCCCGTTGTACACGGCTTTCACTCCGTGCCGGAGGCAAAAGCCGCCAGCTCTTTTTTTACGGTTTCTTCCACATGATCCGCGGCAGATTCCGCCGGCACCAGAACGGCTTCTTTTTCCGTGCGCAGTTTGACTTCTACAAACGGAAGGTTTTTTTCACCGACAACAATGCGTACCGGAATTCCGATTAAGTCCATGTCTTTGAACTTTACGCCGGGCCGTTCCGTGCGGTCGTCCAGCAGCGTTTCCACGCCGCGCCGGGAAAGCTCCGCGTACAGGGCGTCTGCGGTTTCTTTCATGCGGCCTTCGTATTTTACAGGTACAACAGCTGCCTGCCAGGGTGCGACGCTCATCGGCCAGCAAATTCCGTCCGCGTCGTTGTGTTCTTCTATAATAGAAGCCAGCGTCCGGTCTACGCCAATGCCGTAGCAGCCCATAACGGGGGTTTTCCGTCCGCCGTTTTCGTCCAGGTATGTCATACCGAGAGGTTCGGTATATTTGCGTCCCAGCTTGAAAATGTGTCCCAGCTCGTTGCCTTTTTTGGAATGGAATTCCGCGCCGCAATGCGGGCATTTGTCCCCGGCTTTTACGGTACGCACGTCCGCGGTGAGCCAGGGCGTAAAGTCCCGGCCCGGCTCCACATGACACAGATGCATATCTGCTTTCCGTGCGCCGGTTACCGTATCGTGCATCCGGATTTCCCCTGCCGCCGTCATGACGGATTCATCCGCAATCACCGGGGCGGCCGTAAAGCCTGCCGGGCCGGCAAATCCGACGGGCGCGCCGGTCAGCCGCTCCACATCATACTCTGCCGCAAGCTGTACCTCGCTGGCTTTCAGTGCGGCGGCAAGTTTCACTTCGTTTACGTCCAGATCGCCGCGGATACAGACGGCAAAAAAGGCTTCCGGATAATGCGGAACGGACCCGGTTCCGGTTTTTTGCAGTCCCGCGCAACCCGGTGCGCCGGAGAGATCCATCTCGCAGTTAACCGCCCGGTAAATGAGCGTTTTGATGAAAAACTGCGGTTTTGTATGCAGGAAAGCGCAAAGGTCTTCAATGGTTTTTACGCCGGGCGTGGAAATCTCTTCCGGCTGCGCATCCGCCGGCCGGTTGCCTTCTGCGGCGGTAAGCGTATCCGGCGCACACTGCGCTTTTTCATCGTTGGCGGCGTATCCGCAGGAAGGACAAAGAATGAGATTGTTGTCCCCGACTTCGGATTCGACCATGAATTCCTCGGAACCGCTGCCGCCCATGGCGCCGGAATCCGCTTTTACAGGGATTACCGACAGCCCGCACCGCCGGAAAATGCAGCGGTAAGCCGCGCCGAATTTCCGGTACGTTTCATCCAGGCTTCCGTCGTCCGTGTGGAACGAATAGGCGTCCTTCATCGTGAATTCCCGCGCGCGCATTACGCCGTACCGCGGCCGGATTTCGTCCCGGAATTTGGTGTTAATCTGATACACGGAAAGCGGAAGCTGCCGGTAAGAAGGGATTTCCGTGCGGAGAAGGCAAGTAAACGCTTCTTCCGCCGTCGGACTGACAACCAGATCCGCGCCGGTGCGGCTTTTGGCTTTCAGCATGGCGTCGCCCATTGTGTCCCAGCGGCCGGATTCCTTCCAGAATTCGCCGGGCTGCATTACCGGCGGTTTGAATTCCATTGCGCCGATGGCGTCCATTTCTTCCCGGATGATGGCTTCCACTTTGCGGAAAGCCCGGAGACCGAGCGGAAGATAGGCAAACAGGCCGTTCGAAAGTTTGCGCATCACGGCGGCGCGCAGCATCAGCCGGTGGCTGGCAATTACGGCTTCTGCCGGGACTTCCCGGAGCGTCGGCATAAAAAGCTCTGACATTTTCATTTTCGGATTTTCTCCTTCAACAACCGCTAAGCCTATCAGATAATCCGTACACGGGCAAGACGGGTGTGCACAAAGCTGCTGTATTGTGGTACAGTCTGAGCCGGATAAAAGATCCGGGGTTTCAAATTGGAAGATTTGCAGGTTTTTTCTTTGCCGGCGCAGCCTGCCGGTTTGATTTTCGACATCGATTCAACGCTGTACAAAAATACAGCTTACCAGCGCGAACAGGTGGACGCACAGATCCGGCATTTTGCCCGGACGCGCGGACTGCCGTTTGATCAGGCGCTGGCAATGGTGGAAGACGCGCGCCGCCGCTATGCCATGCAGCAGCGGGCTTCTGCTTCCGGAAACGAAGGTAAAATGCAGAAATCCAGTCTCGGCAATGCGCTTACGCTGCTCGGTGTGCCGGTCGCCGAAAGCGTCCGCTGGCGGATTGAATTGACGCATCCGGAAGATTTTTTGCAGCCGGATCCGGAGCTGCGGCAGGCGCTGGAGCGGCTCGCCGCGCGGTATCCGTTTTGCGTGCTGACCAACAACCCGGTGGAAATCGGCCGCAGAACGCTGGAAACGCTCGGCGTATCCGATCTTTTTCCGCGTTTGATCGGGCTGGATACGTTTTTCCTGTCCAAGCCGGACCGCCGCCTCTTTTTGGCAGCGGCGGAGGAATGCGGTGTGCCGCCGGAACGTGCGGTTTCGGTCGGGGACCGGTTCGATGTGGATATTGCGGTGCCGCTGGATTTAGGCATGGGCGGGGTGCTGGTGAATGGCGTGTGCGGCGTGTACCGGCTGCCTGACGTGCTGCTGTAATCCGGGTTTCTGTCAGAATATTGTTATTTTTCTGTTAAAACAGTACAGTTCCGGATATGCGGCCAGATACCGGATTTCCGGCCCGGATCATTTGCTTTTTC
>JADIMS010000072.1 GCA_017694555.1 Candidatus Avitreponema avistercoris | reverse complement strand
TTCTTCCCCTCCCGGGGGACTGCATCGCCGTCATCGATCCCGGCGGAAATCCGGAGAAAATTATAGCACAAATTTCCCTTCTTGGGCGGAAACCGTACGCCGTTTTGCTGACGCACGGACATTTTGACCATCTGGCGGCGCTTCCGGCGCTGTGCGAAACATACCCCGGCCTCAAAACCGGAATCAGCCGGGCGGACGCCGTTTATCTGGGCAAACAGGCGGCGGAAGAACACCTGCGTATCCTTGGGGATGAGGCGGACTTCCTGTATCCGAATGATCCGCAATGGATGCTCCGGCTTCCGGAACCGGATTTTTTTCTGGATGAAGGCCCGATGCCTGCAATTCCCGGTGAAGAAGGATATTGGGAAGGCTGGGAAGTCCTGGCAACGCCCGGACACACGCCGGGTTCCGTCTGCCTGTATCATCCGCAGGAAAAGCTGCTTTTTGCCGGCGACACACTGTTTTTCCAGGGCTGCGGCCGAACCGATCTGCCGGGCGGAAACCCGGCAGACATGGAAGCCAGCCTGCACAAATTATCCGCGTTGCCCCGGGAAACACAGGTGATGCCCGGACACGGACGGAAAACACGCATCGGCGCGGAATTTCCCTGAAAGAAAGGAGGCTGAATATGGTGGCATCGGTCCGGGCATACATGCCGGAAGACGTGCACGAAGCGGCGGAAATTTGGAACCGGATTGTCCGGGAAGGCACGGCGTTTCCGCAGACCGACATTCTGCCGGATGAAGAAGCGCACCGTTTTTTTTCCGGACAAACCTTTACCGGCATAGCGGAAAAAAACGGCAGTATCCTCGGTCTGTACATCCTGCACCCCAACAACGTCGGAAGGTGCGGACATATTGCCAACGCCAGTTATGCGGTGCGCGACGACCGGCGGGGACACGGCATCGGTGAAATCCTTGTCCGCCATTCCCTGCAAAAAGCGAAAGAGCTGGGATTCCGCATTCTGCAATTCAACGCCGTTGTCCGTACAAACAAATCCGCACTCTATCTGTATGAAAAACTCGGCTTTACCCAGCTGGGCATTATTCCCGGCGGATTCCGGATGGACGGCGGGCGCTACGAAGACATCATCCCGCACTACAAAGTGCTGTAACCGGAAGTGCGGGAACCGGGCGGCGGGCTTTCCGCTTTTTATCCGGAAAGCTTATTGAACGCCCGGATGATTTCATCCGCCGCTTCTTTTTTGCCGGTCTTCAGGTCGTTCCATACGCAGTGGTCAAGATGGGAAAGAATCAGCTGTCTGGACACGCTGTTGAGCGCCGATGTGACAGCCGCAATCTGCACCACAATATCCGGGCAGAAAATGTCTTCTTCCACCATTTTCTGAATCCCGCGCACCTGGCCTTCAATCCGGTTAAGCCGGTGCTTCAGATCTTTCCGTTCTTCTTCCGGACGGACTTTATCCTGCCAGCACCGCCGTTTTTCTTTTGCCATAGTTTCCTCTCCAAACGAAATCCAACTGTGGGCCTGCATGAAACGCGCGGTATATACGCCACTGAAAAAACGGATATAAAAACAGAGAACCCATTCAGAAAAGGATCCGGAACATTTTTTTTCTGCGGAAAACAGCACCGTTTCCGGTGCAGTCTGATTTTATCATACAATCCGCGGCTTTGCAATGTGGTAAAAAGGGAAAAAACCCGGTATACTGGAAAGATGAAGCAAACGCTGGTCATCGGCTCTACGGTAGCCGATGTCATTCTTTCCGTTCCCCGCCTGCCGGGTACCGGGGAAGACATTAATATCACCGCGCAAACCCAGCGGTTGGGCGGCTGCGCATTCAACGTTGCAGGAATCCTGAAGCTGGCAGGCATCCCGCATACCCTGTGTTCCCCCGTCGGAAGCGGGTTGTACGGCGATTTTGTGGCCGCAGAACTGGAAAAGCTGGGGATGCCGTGCTTTGTGCGCCTGCCGGACACGCCCAACGGCTGCTGCTATTGTCTGGTGGAAAACAGCGGGGAACGGACGTTTTTGTGCAAACACGGCGCAGAGTATCTTTTTTCGCGGGAATGGATGCAGAATGCGGACTGCGGCCGGGCGGACAGCGCGTACATCTGCGGACTGGAAATCGAAGAAGAATGCGGCGGCGAAATCATCGCCTTTTTGCAAAGCCGTCCGGAATACACCGTGTATTTTGCACCGGGCGCCAGATTCCTCCACATTCCGCAGGACCGGGTGCAGGCAATTTTCGACATGCATCCGGTGCTCCACCTGAATGAAACCGAAGCCCTGACATTCACCGCGGCGGACGGCGTACCGCAGGCAGCAGAAATACTTGCGGGGAAGACCGGGAACGCCGTCATCGTGACGCTGGGGGAAAAGGGCGCGTATTGCTTTTCCGGCGGACGGGGCACGCTGGTCGGCGGTTACCGGACTACCGTGCGCGACACCATCGGCGCAGGCGATGCGCATTTCGGCGCTGTCATCGCTTACCTGAAGCGCGGCCTGCCGCTGGAACAGGCTACAGACCGGGCAAACCGCATTGCCGCAGCCGTGGTTTCCGTTACCGGCGCGGCGCTTCCGGAGCATTTGTTCCGGGAAACCGAAAAAACATTCCACCGGACGGAGGACGTACCGTGACTGACGCCGGATATATGCGCCTCGCCCTCGAAGAAGCATGGAAAGGCTGCGGACATGTCAATCCGAATCCGATGGTCGGCTGCGTGATTGTCAAAGACGGGGAAATCATCGGACGCGGCTTTCATGAAGCATACGGCGGACTGCACGCCGAACGCAATGCGCTGCGTTCCTGCATCCGTTCCCCG
>JADIMS010000071.1 GCA_017694555.1 Candidatus Avitreponema avistercoris | reverse complement strand
GGGCTGCATTGCCCCGGATGCCCCGGACGTTCCGGCAGTCCCGGCAGCGTCTTCCCGGCTGAGGCGGAACAGGTAATCCGCGTAGCTGCCGGGGAAATTCCGGACACGGGACGGCGCGCCGCCGGTTCCGGCCGTCAGCTCCAAAACCCGCGTAGCCAGACCTTCAATGAATCCCTGGTCATGGGAAACAAAAATCACGGAACCGTCGAAACGCTGCAACGTATCCAGCAGCACGTCTTTGGCGTGAATATCCAGATGGTTGGTCGGTTCGTCCAGAATCAGCAGATTCAGCGGACGGAACAGCAGGCGCAGCAGGGCAAGCCGGTTACGCTCCCCGCCGGAAAGCACGCCGAGCGGTTTAAATACGTCGTCGCCCCGGAAAAGGAACGCGCCCAGCATATCCCGCAGCTTCGGCACAATCCCGGACGGCGCTTCTTCTTCCAGAAGATCGAGGATGCGCGTATTTTCCCGCCCGCCGGCATCCAGCATCCCGGCGCTGTCCTGTGAAAACCAGCCTGTCCGGACGCCTGCGCCGGGAACGACGGTTCCCGTGAAATCCGGGTCCACGCCGGCCAGAATCCGCAGCAGCGTACTTTTTCCGGCGCCGTTCCGGCCTGCGACCACCACTTTCTCGCCTTTTTCCAGCGTAAAATCCACACCCCGCAGCACGCATTTGCCGCCGGATACAGAAGAAGAAGCATACGTTTTGCCGATGCCTTCCGCCGTCAGTACAATCCGGCCGCAATGCGGGGCGGGCGGAAACGAAAAACGGACGGTTTTCAAGGCTTCCGGAATTTCGATGCGTTCGAGTTTTTCGAGCTGTTTGATCCGGCTTTGCACCGCAGCGGCCTTTGTCGCCTTATACCGGAAGCGCCGGATAAACAGCTCCTGGCGCGCAATTTCTTCCTGCTGTTCCTTATACCGGAGCAGCAATGCGGCGTTTTCTTCCGCCCGGCGCTGCTCATAACCGGAATATGTGCAGGAAGCGTAGCGGGTCAGTTTTCCGCCGGACAGCTCGTACACTTCGTTTACGGTTTTATCCAGGAAAAAGCGGTCGTGGCTGACCACGAGGAAACCGCCGGAAAACGATTGCAGCCAGCCTTCCAGCCAGCGGCGCGCTTCCAGATCCAGGTAATTGGTCGGCTCGTCCAAAAGGAGGATATCGGGTTTTTCCAGCAGGATTTTTGCCAGCGCAATGCGCATCTGCCAGCCGCCGGAAAATTCTTCCACCTGCCGGGAAAAGTCTTCCCGTGCAAAACCCAGCCCCAAAAGCGTCTGTTCCGTCAGGCCCTTCCGCCTCTCCCAGCCGGAAGCGGAAAGCTCGTATTGCAGGCGGTCGCGTTCTTCTCCCAGCTGTCCGGCGCGGCGGGCAGAAGCAGAAGCCAGTTCCCGGTCCAGTTCTTCCATCTGCCGGAGAATGTCCGTACAGCGGGAAAAAGCGCCCAGCGCTTCTTCTTCCAGCGTCCGGCCCTTATGCACCAAACCCGACTGCGGAAGCCAGGAAATCCGCGTTCCCTTTTCCAGCGCGCGTGCCCCGGAATCCGGCTGCATTACGCCGGCCAGGATTTTCATCAGCGTGGATTTTCCGGAACCGTTTGCGCCGGCCAGCGCCGCCTTCATACCGGAAGAAAAATTGAGGGAAACATCCCGCAGGATGTCCCGGTCGCCGAAAGCCAGCGAAACCTTGGAAAACTGCACCGCAGGCATCAGCCGCCGGCCTCCCCTGTTCCGGATTCCGCATAGAAAAAGATAACCGTCGGCGAAATATCGCGGCTCAGGACAATATTGTCGGAAACATTTGCTGGAGAAACCGGTTCCAGACGCAGCCCGTCCGGTGAAAACGAATACAGGAAATGAATCCAGCCGCCGCGGCCTTCAAATTGCAGGGAAAGAACGCCGTCATACGTACCGGACAGCTGTCCGGAAAGGAAGCAGCGGATTTCCGCCGTTCCGCCCGCGCCCGCGCCGCGGGGAATAACCGAAGGCACCAGCAGGCTGTATCCGCTCCACAAGAAGCCGTTTTCGCCGGTAAATTGCAGCACGCCGTAGTTTCCGGAAACAAACCGGGGGCCTGCGCCCCGGATGCGGGCAAGCTGCTGCGCCCGGCGTCCGGTTTCGTCCCGGATCATGCGTTCCGGCGTGGTATCCAGCGCGGCAAAATAGCGTGCGGCGGGCATCCCGAATTCATCGGTGAACTGTACGGCCAGCGTTCCGCCCCGGCGGAGCTCCACCGAAAGGGAAGAGCCGTCAAAACGGTATGTACCGGCGCCGTCTGCGGAAATTCCGGTGTACGGGAAGGAAACCGCGCCTTCTTCTTCCTCAATCCGCGCGATCCGGGAATCCGGGCCGGGGAAAAAGCCCCACGCCGGATTGATGCGCGAAATGTCAACCGTATGCGATTCCAGCATGGCGCGGTAATAGGAAGGATACCAGGTGCGGGAAAGGATGTATTGCAGCGTGGCATCCTCTTCCGGGCCGGACGTCTCCCCGCCGGAAACCGGGGCGCCTTCCCGTTCGTCAAAAACCGTAAGATTGTAAGAAAAACACCATCCCTGCGTGCCGTCTTCCGTCATTACGGTGTACCACTGCCCTTCCAGCGGGGAATTTCCGGCGTATACGTCGACGCCCTCGCCCGTGCCGGTAATTTTCAGCACTTCATTCCGGCGCAGGCGGTATACCTGACGCGCCGTGTTGTCCGGTTCTTCCCGTACCGGAAGACCGTCGGTTTTCACCGAAGCATACAGATGCCGGAACTCCTGCCCTTCTTCCGCCGCACGTTCCGCACGGGCACGGGAAGGATACAGCGAAAGCTGCCACAACGGAATCTCCTGCCGCCCGTGCCCGGAGGAAGGAAGTTCGATGACATACAGATTCGAGATATTGGAACGGATACAAACCGGAACCACGTCGCCCGCGTACAAATCAAGCTCCGGCACGGACCAATTCATCACGCCGTAGCCTTCATAACGCGAACAGGACGGAAACAGCGCGCAAAGCGCCAGCGCCGCAAAAAAGACAGGGAAAGGCATTGTGCTCTTCATAGGCATACTGTATTCTATATAAATGAAACAAACAAGTATACCCGCACGGGCAGATGTACAACCGTCGGACTGCTGGGATCTTTCCTCCCTCTACGCCGGCGACAAAGAATGGGAAGAAGACCGGAAAAATTTCGCCGGACGCAAAGAATACGCGGCAGGACTCCGTAAGGCGCTGGAGCCGGAAGCTACGGCGGAAGGTTTGCAGAAATGCCTGTCATTTTACAGCGAAGCCAGCCGGCAGCTGGAGCGGCTGTATGTGTATGCGCATCTGAAACACTCCGCAGACGAAAGCGATCCGGAGAATCTGGACCGCTTTGGCAGAATCTCGATGGATTACGCGGCGTTTTCGGCAGAATTCAGCTGGTTTATTCCGGCTGTGCAACGTATCCCGGAAGACCGCCTGCGCGCGCTCATTGCCGCCATTCCGGACGGGGAACGCCTGTACGGCGTATGGAGCGAAAAACTCATCCGCGCGCGGCCGCACATCCTGGGCGAAAAAGAAGAGCGTGTGCTTGCCTTGCTGCGGGAAAGCGAAGAGGCTCCCGGCAATGCGTTTTCTGCGCTCACCAACACGGATCTGGATTTTGGTACTGTAGAAACGCCGGAAGGCGCGGTTCCGCTGACGCAGACAACCTGGTCCAAACTGATGGAAAATCCGGACCGCAGCATCCGGCGCACCGCCTACAAGCAGTTCTACCGCAATTTTGCGTCCCACCAGCGGACTATCGCGGCGCTGTACGCAGGCAATGTCAATCAGGACGCAGCCCACGCCAAAATCCGCGGGTACACTTCTTCCCGCGCGGCGGCGCTGTTTCCGGACAACGTGGACGAAAGCGTGTACGACAATCTGGTGTCGGTGGTCAGCGGGAATCTTGCGCCGCTCCACAAATACTACGCCATCCGCAAAAAAGCGCTCGGCCTGGACGAACTGCGCCACTACGACGTGTATACGCCGCTGGTCAAAGACGTCAAAAAGCATACACCGTACGCTGAAGCCGTGGAACTGGTGCGGGAGGCGCTGGCTCCGCTGGGCGCGGAATACACGGATACGCTGGCGGAAGGACTTTCCGGCGGCTGGGTTGACCGTTATGAAAACAAAGGCAAGCGGTCCGGGGCGTTTTCTTCCGGCTCGTATACCGGATGGCCGTATATCCTGCTCAATTACAAAGAGGACGTACTGCGCGACGTGTTTACCATTGCGCATGAAGGCGGGCATTCCATGCACAGCTGGTATTCGGCGCGGAACAATCCGTATCTTTCTTATGATTACACGATTTTTGAGGCTGAAGTCGCCTCGACGTTCAACGAAGACCTTCTGTTCCGTTATTTAATCCGCCATGCGGAAAATGCGGAAATGAAACTTTACCTGCTGTGCCACCGCGCCGGGGACATTGTCGCCACGCTGTACCGGCAGACCATGTTTGCCGAATACGAACACCGTGCCCACGTTCTGGTGGAAACGGGAACGCCTCTGACGGCGGAACTTTTGCGCGCGGAATACCGGAAGCTGCTGGAAAAATATTTTGGCCCGCAGATGGTTTTTGAACCGGAAAGCGATCTGGAAGGTATGCGTATTCCGCATTTTTACCATTCGTATTATGTGTATAAATACGCAACCGGCATTTCTGCCAGCATGGCTCTTGCCGAGCGGGTTTGTTCCGGCGGAAAAAGCGAAAAAGAAGATTACTTCCGTTTCCTGAAATCCGGCGGTTCCCGCTATCCCATGGAAGCGCTGCGCATTGCCGGCGTAGACATGGCAAGCCCTGAGCCGGTCAAAGCAGCCTGTGCAAATTTTGCCGCCTTAGTGGACGAAATGGAGAAAGCGCTGTAGCCCGCGCCGCCGGATTTTACCGGAAGCAGAATTTTCCGCAAGCAGACCCGCCGGAAGTGAAGGCAAAAAAACGCTTTTGCCGGATATTCCGGATATGCATCCAAAAAGCGGAAACAAAAACCCGGCGGCGGAATTCCCTGTGCCGCCGGAAGAAGATTTCGGAAATCCGGAGGACGGAACCGGACAGCCCGTACAGCCGCCGGAAGAAGACGCGCCCGGCGCAGAAGCGTTCTGCGATCCGGTGGCGGAAACGGCGCGCCGCTTTTTCTCCGTTCCCTATTTGTACCCGTGGCAGCGGATGGTCACCGGCAACATCCTGGACGCCGTGCAGGCGGCAGAACAGGAAATGCGGACGCACGCCGGTCCCCCGCCTCCGGAAGAAGAAAGCGGTGACGGTGACAGTGACGGTTTTATGCGCGGGAAGCAGATCGTCATTCTGCCCACCGGCGCAGGAAAATCCCTTTGCTTCCAGGTTCCGGCGCTGCTTTTACCGGCAGCCACGCTTGTCATTTACCCGCTGCTGGCGCTGATGCACGATCAGGCCGGAAAATTGCAGCGTCTGGGAATCGAAGCGGTGCTATTCAAAGGCGGACAGAGTGCAGAAGAACGGAAAGAGCAATTCCGCCGCCTGGAAAACGGGGCAAAAATCATCCTCGCCAATCCGGAAATTCTCGCAGACCGGAACATCCGGAATGCGGTCCGCGCACGGGGGATTTCACACACCGCGGTGGATGAAGCGCACTGCGTTTCCGAGTGGGGCGACACATTCCGTCCGGCTTATCTCGCATTGCAGGACATCCTGCCGGAGCTTTCCGCCGGGGCCGTCACCGCGTTTACAGCCACCGCATCGCCGCCGGTTTTACAGCGCGTGAAAGAAGTGCTTTTCGGCGGCAGCGCGCATGTGGTACAGGGCGACACCGACCGCGAAAACCTGGTTTATTCCGTCATTCCGTGTACGGAAAAAGATCCGGCACTTGTGCGGCTCATTGCCCGCGCAGAACGTCCCGCCGTTGTATTCTGCGGCAGCCGCAGCCGGACGCAGCGTCTGGCGGCAATGCTCCGCGAATATTTCGACGATCCGGACATCCGCTATTATCACGCAGGCCTTTTGCGGGAAGAAAAAATCCGGACGGAACTTTGGTTTGCGCAGGCCGGACACGGGATTCTCTGCACCACCTGCGCCTGGGGAATGGGCGTTGACGTGAAAAACATCCGCACCGTCATCCACTATGATCCGCCGCCCACGGTGGAATCCTATATTCAGGAAGCCGGACGGGGCGGGCGCGACGGTCTGGAATCCAAAGCCATTTTGTTATGGAACGCGGAAGACCGCAAAAACATCCTGGCCGCAACCGGCTCCGCGCGCGCCAGGGCCGAAGGTATCCTGCGCTTTGCCGAAAGCGGGAAATGCCGCCGGGATGTGCTGCTGGAAACACTTGGCGGACCGGATTACGGCGCGGAAGGACAAAAAAAAGCGTGCGCCGGCTGCGACATTTGCCGGCAGGAAGCCCGCTTTGTGCCGGCAGAAACAGAACTCACCGAAATGTTTGTACGGCAAAACAAACGCCGCTATACGCTGCAACAAAGCGCCGGCATTCTCTGTGAACAGGCCAATGATTCCGCACGGAAAAATTACGGGAAGCGGCTGTGGCGGACAAAAACGTTCGCCGTCATTTTACGCAAATTAAAAGAAGAACAGAAAATCCGGACCGGCGGCTTTCTCTGGAAAGACAAACTGACTGTATCCGGCGGGCGGAACGGAACCGCACAACCGGAACAGAAGGAACGCTACAGGATGGAACCGTCTCCGCCGGCGGACACAGAACCGTACCCTTCCCCGTCGTGATCCGGTATGGAAGCAGATCCGCCGGATGCGGAAGGCGCGCGGGAAATTCCTTTCCGGCGCTTTTTTTTGCCCCCTGCCCGCTTCCGGTAAGATACCGTGTAGAACACCAGATTGAGAAAGAGAAGGAGAACGACCGTTGTCCCGATCACTTCAGGCGAAAGCACGACGGCTTTGAGCAAATCGGAAAGTTCCGAAAAAGACATTTCCATATCTGTATAATCGGCACATTCCCGGCAAAAATTAAATTTTTCCGCCGCGCACAGCAAAATGCGGAAAACCCTTGACTTGGAAAAACAGAAATCTGTACGATACCGGTATCATGACTGAACTGACAGGCATCATCGATTACCGGGCGGGAAATATCAAAAGCGTGGAGAGGGCTTGCGCTGCAATCGGGGCGCGCTACGTCATCTCCCGGGACCCCCGCGAATTGCAGAAAGCTACCCGGCTGATTTTTCCCGGAGTCGGGGAAGCCGCTTATGCCATGCAGGAACTCAAAAAATCCGGCTTTGACCGTTTTCTGCGGGATTCTGCCGATGCCGGTATTCCGCTGCTCGGCATTTGTCTCGGCGCACAGATTGTCTTTGACTATTCGGAAGAAGGCGGAACAGAATGCCTCGGGCTGATTCCCGGCGTTATCCGCCGTTTTCCGGAAGAACGGATGGCGGCGCAAGGGCTGAAAATCCCGCATATGGGCTGGAACGACATTACCCTGACGGCGGAAGCCGGAAACGGGCCGCAGGACGGCGCGCCGTTCCTGTTTGCAGGCGTTCCGGACGGCACGGATTTTTACTTTGTGCATTCCTATTATATGGATCCGGAAAACGAAAGCCATGTCAGCGCGTGGGCGGATTACGGAGGGAAATTCGCAGCCGCCGTGCGTCACGGATGTATACAGGCGCTGCAATTCCATCCGGAAAAGTCCGGCCGTCCGGGACTGCGGATTCTCGCCAACTTCACCGGAGCAAAAGGGGGCGCGCCATGCTGAAAAAGCGGATTATTGTCTGTCTGGACGTGAAAGACGGACGCACCACAAAAGGCGTGAAATTCCGGAATAATGCTGACGTCGGCGATCCGGTGGAAATGGCTGCCGAATATTACCGGCAGGGCGCGGATGAATTGGTGTTTTACGACATTATGGCGTCCCACCAGCGCCGCGGGCCGATGCTCGATTTAATTTCCCGGACGGCAGCCAAAGTATTTATCCCCTTTTGTGTCGGCGGAGGCATCAAAACGCTGGACGACATACGCGCGGCAATTGCAGCCGGAGCGGAAAAAATCAGCCTGAATTCCCAGGCCGTGGGGAATCCGGATTTAATTGCAAAAGGCGCGGCGGTTTTCGGACGGCAGTGCATGGTTTTGGGGATGGATGCGGCGCGGGATCCGGCGTGTCCTTCCGGCTACCGGGTTTACATCCACGGAGGCAGGACAGCGACGCCGCTGGATGCCGTACAGTGGGCCATACAGGCGGTCCGGTTGGGCGCCGGGGAAATCGTGCTGAATTCCATTGACGGGGACGGCACGCGCAGCGGCTATGAAATTCCTTTAATCCGGCGGATTGCGGAACAGGTTTCCGTTCCCGTCGTCGCTTCCGGCGGAGGAGGCAAACCGGAACACCTCGCGGAAGCCCTGACCGCAGGCAGCGCGGATGCGGCCCTGATTGCCTCCATGGTGCATTCCGGCGACTATACCGTAGGCGGCATCAAAGAAGCGCTGGCAAAAACCGGCATTCCTGTGCGCCCGTACAGCGGGATTTAATTTTTTTTCCTTTCCTGCCGATGTTGTAACAAAGAACGCATTCCCGGGAATTTTTCACCGGGCGGGAGGAATCATGAACACAAACCATAACCGGCAGGACGCCTTTCCTTTGCGTATTTTTACAGCCGCTGCGGTATTTCTGGCTGCGGCTATCCTGCTTTCCTGCGGATCGGTGCCTGAAACCACGGACACGGCGGTGTACGATGATTCGCTGACCGGTCTTCTTTCTTCCGGGAAAATTGACGAACTGAAACGCCGTCTGACGGAAACAGATTCCGTTAATCAGACAAACGGAGAAGGACAAACGCTGCTGCATTTGGCAGCCCTCCGCAATGACGGCGGTCTGGTGGAATTCCTGCTCACGCTGAATCCGGACACAGAAATCCGGGACAATGCCGGGAATACGCCCTTTGCCGCAGCAGCAGAAAACGGCTGCTGGCAGGCTGCCGCCGCGCTGGCTGCCGGAGACGCCTATCTCTTTGCCAAAAACAACGGAGGGCTTTCGGTATATGATCTGGCCGAAACCGCCGGTACGGAAGGATTGGACGCCGTCCTCTCTGTGCAGACAGCAGAACAACAGGACGCCATGGGCCGGACGGCGCTGCACCTTGCAGCAGCCGGACTGAATACCGCAGCAGCAGAAATTCTTGCCGGGCGGAGCGCAAACCTCTCTGTACGGGATTTGTACGGAAAAACAGCGCTGGATTACGCTTATGAAAATCCCGGGGATGAACGCGCGGCGGAAATTGCATCCCTCCTGCTTCTCTCCGGCGCGGAGCCGGTACACGGCAAATTCTCCTATTTTGAAACCGCCGTCCTCAAACGGAATCTTTCCATGCGCTTCCACGACGGGGAAACCCCGCTGCACATTGCAGCCGGAACAGGCGCATGCGGATTCGTCCGCTATCTCATTGACCACGGCGCGCAAATCAATGCCAAAGACGCCGCTTCTTCTTCGCCGCTGCATGAAGCTGTGCGCAGCGGGGAAACAGCCTGTGCACGGATGCTCATTGAAGCAGGCGCAGACGTAAACGCGCGGGATTCCTCCGGAAACACGCCCCTGCATCTGGTAATGCCGGCGGAAACGCGCCGCAGCATGTTTGACCTTCTGCTTGGCGCAGGCGCAAACCCGAACCTGAAGGACGTCTATGGCGAAACCCCGCTGCACATCGCGGCACGGATCACCATGAGCCGGGACATCATTCAGCGTCTGGTTGACGCCGGGGCGGATTTGAACGAACGGAATAAAAAGGGAAACACACCGCTCACACTTTCCATTGAACGCAGTCAAATCCAGCAGGCTAATTTCTTTGTCACGCTGGGCTCCGACATCCACGCGGAAACCATCGATGAAAGTACGGCGTTCACAAAAGCGTTGGAAAGCGGCCTTCCCATGACGCAGGCTGTACTGATGAAAGAGAACATTCATTCCCGGGATTCGGCAGGACGGACGCCGCTGCATATCGCCGTAACGGAACAGGCGCCTGCGGAAATCATCCAATACATTCTCTCGCTTGGCGCAGACGTGAACGCCCACGATAAAAACGGCAACACTGCCCTGCATACAGCCGCGGCCGGCAATTTCAAGCAAAACGGGGAAATCCTGCTGGCAGCCGGTGCAGATGTATTCTCGCCGAATGTGGCAGGGGAATCCGTGCTGCATATTGCCCTCACCAGACTGGAAGGCCGGGAAGACTGGATTCTCAATTCCGACATCATCAAATCCGCAGACGGAGCCGGCAACACGCCGCTGCATTTTGCGGCGCAGTGGAATCTGGTGTCAGTCATTCCGCAGATTCTGGAAAAAGGCGGCGACATCAACGCCCGGAACTCCAGCGGCGAAACCCCGCTGTTCAATGCAGCGCGGGCAGACAGCCCGGAAATGATTGCTGCGCTTCTCTCGGCAAATCACGGGCCGGCGGCAGACCTCAACGCCAGGAATTTCCTCGGCGACTCGGTGCTGTACTCCGGCATCCGCTGGCACGCCCGGAACTCGGTTTCGATGCTGATTGACACCGACGTGCGCACAAACAACCGCCGTCTTCTCAATGCCAAAAACCTCGCCGGGCGCACCGTCATGCATGAAGCGGCGGCAAGCGGCGACAGCGAACTTTTGCGGATGGTGCTGCAGGCAGGAGCTGACGTAAACGCCGCAGACGAAACGGGCGCAACGCCGCTGATGGACGCCGTGAATGCGGACAACTTTACGGCAGTGGAAATGCTCCTCGCTTACCACGCATCGCCGATGATTCAGAATATGTACGGACTCAATGCATTCCATGTGGCTGCAATGCAGGCCGGGGAAGATGTCATCATCCTGCTGCGGGAAGCCGGCGCCGATCCGATGAGCCGGGACGCTTACGGCAAAACGCCGCTTGCCTTTGCTTTTAAACGGGGACCGGAAATCCTGAATGCGGTATTGTACGGCGTCCGGACTGTAGCGGATTCCGACGGCAATACGCCGCTGCACCTTGCCGTGGAAGAAAATGCGCCGGAAAGCGTGTTTGCCGCGCTTCTGGAACGCGGGTTCCCGCTTGACTACCGGAACCGCCAGGGCATCACCGCCCTCCAGCTCGCGCTGAACAACGGCAATGAAGCGGCAATGCGCATTCTGCTGGCCGCCGGCGCCGATCCGTTCCTGACAGATGCGGAAGGGGCTTCCGTTGTCAGCATCGTCCTCAGCGAAAAAACCGCCTGTGTGCCGCTGCTTTCGGAATATGCGGCCGAACGGACGGATGCGCGCGGCGACGGTCTCTTGCATTACGCGGCGCGCGTCTCTTCCCCGGAGGTCGTGCAGCAAATCCGGCAAACCCGGCGGACGGATCCCTACGCCCGCAACATCGAAGGGGAAACGCCGGCTGACGTGGCGGCGCGCTGGAAACGCCCGGACATCCAGGCGCTCTTGCAGTAACGCCACACGCAAAACAGCGGATAAAAAAAGCGCGCTTTCTGCTGCAATCCGGCAGCAGGGAGCGCGCTTACATTTCCGGCCACATGCGGAAACCTTTTTTTCCGCTATTCTTGACGGCGTACAATGCGTAGTCGGCATTGCGGTAAATATCGTCAAAATTCATGCCTGCCGTCCGCATCGTCGAACCGATACTCAGGGAAATATTGCTGCCTGTGTATTTTTTACGCGCCACTGCCGCAAAATCTTTTTGTATCTGATCCGCACGCCGGGCGGCCACATCCGGCACTTCCAAACCTGGGTAATACACGGCAAACTCATCACCGCCCAGGCGCGCTACAATATCCGTAGAACGGGTGCGCCGCAACAAAACCTTTGATATATCTTTCAGCGCTGCGTCGCCCACCTGGTGCCCCATCGTATCGTTCAGTTTTTTAAAATTATCAATATCGATAATGAAAAAACAGCCGGTATCCTGTACACGGAACGAATCTTCAATCATCTTAATGAGTGCGCGCCGGTTCAGTAGCGGCGTCAGGACGTCGCGGGAAGCTTCAAACGTCAGCATTTCCTGCATCTCAATCATCCGGGAAATGTTGATCATCACGGAAATAAAAATATCCCGGCCGTTCACCGTCTGCAATTTCTTGCCCCGCGCATACATCCACACAAACGAAGCGCCTTTTTGCATGAGACGGAACTGCACCTCATACTCGCCGGAAGAATGCAGCCCGGAAAACACCACGCGCTCCACCATTCTCCGGTCGTCCGGATGCGCGATATTGAGCGTCATTTCTCCCGTGGCCTGGAGGAATTCTTCATAGGACAAACCCATGTATTGCAGCAGTTCGTTGTTGATGGTGTAAAACGGCAGTCCTTCTTCCGCATACGCGCCCAGAATACCGCCGGGCACCACGCTGGAAATGGAGTACGTCAGCGCGCGGGCGGTTTCGCCCGAAATGCTTTCCGCCCCCTCTTTATAATGCAAGTCCGGGAAAAAGGAATCTTCCGGCTGCTCCGGGGACGGAAGCGACATATGCAGGTTGGTAATACGCCATTCGCCGTCCAGTTTTGCGCAGGAACCCGTAAAGCGGCCGATAAACGAGCCGCCGCCCGGAATATCCACGCGCATATGCAAAAAGCAGGATAAAAAGGTATCGGAGACAAAGGAATCGCTGCATTCCAGAATTTCAAAATTGACCGGATCCGGGGCGGAGAGCAGTTCCATGCTGTACATTTCCCGGAAAGCGGCTTTGCCGACACAGAGTTCGTGCTTTCCGGTTCCGATAGAAACCACATTCTCCGAAACCATGGCGCAGAATTTGTCCAGATCGCGCTCCCTGAGGTAAGCATGGAAAAAGTTATTGAATACCTGAAATCCCTCGCTTTTCACACCGCCCCCTGCCGGAAATTTTTACGGTATACGGCAGCCGCCTGACAAGTCCAGCGCCATCCGCGTATTACGGCAGCGGCTGCCCGCGCAGGGAAAAGCACGGACAACCGGCCATAAAGTACGCCCGTTCAAAGCGTATCCGTAAAACGTGTAAATGCGGCAGTTCCGGCGGCGTCCCGTTTGAACACCCCGGCGTCGCACAGCACCTGCCGGAACACAAGACCGGTTTCCTGCTGAATTACCCCGTGCACGTTTTCCGGCGTACAGCGGGCGGCAAACGTCTGCGCCCAGCCGGCATGCGCGGCGGTTTTTTCGTCCGCGTACAAATCCCGGCTTTCCAGAATCTCGGCCGCCAGCGCATCCAGTTCCCCCTTCAGGCGGGAAGGCAGGATGGCCAGTCCCATCACCTCGATCAAACCGATATTCTCTTTCTTGATGTGGTGCAAACCGGCATGCGGATGAAACACGCCAAGCGGATGCTCTTCGGTTGTGATATTGTTGCGCAGGGCCAGATCCAGTTCAAACCGGCCGTCCCGCCGCCGGGCGATGGGCGTAATCGTATTGTGCGGAACACCGTCCGTTTCTGCAAAAATGAAGGCGGATTCGTCGCTGTACGCGCGCCAATGTTCCAGAATCCACGCGGCCGCTTCGGTCAGGCGTTCCGGTTCCGGCCCGCTGATGCGGATGACGGACATCGGCCATTTGAGCGTACCGGCTTCCACATCCGGGAACGCTTTCATCCGGAACGGGCGTTCCACCTGCGCGCGCGCCATCGGGAATTCGTAATTGCCGCCCTGAAAATGCTCATGCGCGAGGATAGAACCGCCGACAATCGGCAGGTCGGCGTTGGAACCGACGGTGTAATGCGGAAACTGGCGCACAAAGTCGAACAATTTGGCAAAAACCGCTTTGTCAATCACCATGGGCACGTGCGCCTGATTCAGCACAATGCAATGTTCATTGTAATACACATAGGGCGAATACTGGAATCCCCACGGTTCCCCCAGAATTTTAATCGGGATAATCCGGTGGTTGCCGCGCGCCGGATGGTCAAGCCGGCCGGCGTAGCCCTCGTTTTCCACGCAAAGCTGGCACTTGGGATAAGCCGCCGTTTTCATGGTTTTGGCCGCAGCAATTGCCCGCGGATCTTTTTCCGGCTTGGAAAGATTGATGGTGATGTCCAGCCTGCCGAATTCGGTATCGGTTGTCCATTTTACATCGCGGGCAATGCGGTAATCGCGGATATAGTCGGTGGCGCGGGAAAAAGCGTAAAACCAGTCCGTGGCCGCTTTCGGCGATTCACCGGAATACAGGGCGTCAAAATGCCGGTTTACGGCGGAAGGCGGCGGCGTCAGGCACGCCATCACCTCTGTATCCAGCAAATCCCGGTAAGCCGTGGAATCCGCTTCCAAAAGGCCGTTTTCCGCGGCGTAATCCAAAATACCGCGCAAAATGCTTTCCAGCTGGTCCGGCCCGGAAGCGGCTGCCGCCACGTCCTCTTCCGACGGGAACGCCGCCGCGTCGCCGGGCAGTTTCAGCAGGGCAAACAGGCGGTTCACCGCATATATTTTGTCTTCCGGGCTGAGGATTCCCCGGGCCAGCGCCCGCGCCGTCAGCGTTCTGATGAAATCGTAAATCAATTTCCGCTCCTCCGCATATAAAATCCGGCGCAGGGTTAATCCAGCGCACAGGCGCCGTCTCCGGTGCCGCATTCAAAAAAGCCGGCGTCGTAGCCTATCTTTGCCCGGTATGCCTTTCCGACTTTGTCCGTAAATTCGGGGAATGCGTCTTTGTGGATCAGGGCGATGCCGCAGCCGCCGAAACCGGCGCCGGTCACACGGGAACCGATACAGCCGGGGATTTTTCCGGCTTCTTCATGCAGCGTATCCAGCTCCACGCCGGTCGTTTCGTAATCCGATTGCAGGGATTCGTGGGAAGCGTCCATGAGCCGTCCCAGCTCCGCCAGATTCCCGGCGCGCAGGGCAGCAACCGCAGCGTATACCCGTCCGTTTTCGGTTACGCAATGCCGCACGCGGCGCAAAAGCACGTCGTCCGACAGGCAGTCTTTCAGCTCCGCAAACCGCTCCGGCGTGCAGGAACACAAATCGGGAAGCGCCGGCTCTCCGCGCCGGGCCAGCTCCGCATTCAGAATATCAAGCGCTTTCCGGCACTCGCTCACCCGCTCGTTGTACTTGGAATCGCTGAGCTGGCGCTTTTTGTTCGTATTCATCACCACAAACCGGTAGTCGCCCAGCGCGAGGGGCACATATTCGTATTCAATCGTCGCGCAGTCCAGCAGAATCGCCTGGTCTTTCTTCCCCATCGCAATGATGAATTGATCCATAATGCCGCAGTTGACGTTCATAAACCGGTGCTCGGATTCCTGCCCGATTTTGGCAATTTCCACGCCGTCCAGATTCAAGCCGTACAGGGAAGAAATGCCGCGCGCAAAGCAGCATTCCAGGGCCGAAGAAGACGAAATGCCTCCTCCCGGCGGAATGCAGCTGAAAAACAGCGCGTCAAAACCGCTGTCAAACGTCACGCCGCGCCCTTTGAGTATCGACAGAATGCCGTTCAGGTAATTGCAATAGTCGCTTTCCTTTTTGTATGCGAAATTCTCCGTAATGTCGAACGTGAAAATTCCCGGAAACCGCACATCGTCGTAGCGGATTACGTTGTCGGAGCGCCGGCGGAGCGCAAGGTAAATATATTTATCGATGGCGGCAGGAAACACTTTGCCGCCGTTGTAATCGATGTGTTCGCCGATGATGTTAATGCGGGCCGGCGCGGCAAAAAAGCGGACCGGCTCGGAAGAAGCGCCAAAACGGGCCTCAAACTGCGCTGCCAGTTCCCGTTTCAGGGCAGACAGGTCTTCCTGCGCGTATTGATTCAGAACGCGGATGTCATTCTGCATGATTTCCTCCCTATCAAAATGCGGTTGTCATGCGGAAGATTATAGCATACATTTGCGGCTTCCGTGCGTTTTTCCGCTTCTCAAAACTGTTTTTTTGTGTTTTATTCATGGGCGATAGCGTTGGCGGAACAGGGACAGCAGAATGAAAGACAACCGGGAAAAACACGCAACACAGAACGATGTGGCAAAACTGGCCGGCGTTACCCGCAGCCTGGTATCGTACGTGCTGAATGGAACCGACCGGGCGGTGGCGCCGGAAACCAGGAAGAAAATTTTACAGGCTATTGACGAGCTGGGGTACCGCCCGAACCGCTTTGCGCAGGCGCTGCTGGCCGGGAAAGCGGCGCTGGCCAAAAACCACTTAGGCGTGATCCTGCCGTCGCCCGCCATGCTGATCCGGCCCTACTACACCGAAATTCTGTCCGGCATTTTTACAGCCGCACACCGGGCGGGAAACCACATCCGTTTCCTGCGCTTTTTTTCCGAGCTGGAAAATCCGGCGCTATTCAACAGCCTGATCCATGAAGAAGAAATCAGCGGCCTGATTCTTGTCGGTCCGGACCAGATTCCGGTTACCGGGGAAAGCGCGCAGATTCTGGACCGCATCCGCGGGCGTATTCCGCAGGTGGTAACCGTAGACAGCCGGGCCGCGGGATTTTCTTCCGTGGTATTTGACCGCCGGGAAGCCGGATACAAAGCAACCGGACGCCTTCTGCGCCGGGGATGCAGCCCGGTGCTGTACATCGGCCAGATGGACGAACGGTTCAGCGGATTCCGGCAGGCGCTGTTTGAAAAAACAGGCGGCCGGCCCGGGTGCGGCCCGCAAGTGGAAAAAGAACGCGGCGCGGTGGACACCGCAGGCGGCTATGAAGCAATCCGCGGTTTCCATACCGAATACGGCACGGTGCCGGGCGGCATTTTCGCCGGATCGGACGAAATTGCAGTCGGCATACTCAAGTTCCTGCATGAAAAACAGATTGCGGTACCCGGCGAAACCGCCCTCGTCAGTATTGACAACCTGGAAATTGCCGGATACACCTGCCCGGCCCTGACGACGGTCAATGTACACAAACGGCAGCTCGGCGAAAAGGCTGTCGGCTTAATTCTGGGGAAAGCCGCCGTTTCCGGGCAGGATGCCGTAACCGTCACCCTGCCCACCGAAATCGTAGAGCGGGAATCCTGCTGAGCACAGCGCCCGCTTAATTCCCGGTCTTTCCGGCGGATGCGTCCTCTTTCGCCCGCATTCCGTATTCGTAGGCCACGATGGCGCCCAGCGTAACAAACCCGATCAAATCGGAGATAGTGCCGGGCACTACCATGCACAGACCGGCCGCGGCCAGTACCACCCGCACCAGCGGATGCAGTTTTCTGGCCAAAAATCCGTTCAGGGCTGCCGCGATACCGAAAATTCCCAGCAGCGACGAAATGCAAATCTGGATGACGGTCAGCGGACTGTCCACATTCACAAAAAGCATTGCCGGATTGAGCGCGAATACATAGGGTACAACAAAAGCAGCGATAGCCAGCCGGGTAGCCGTAAATCCGGTTTTCATCGGATCGGATTTGGCAATCGCGGAACCGGCATAAGCGGCCAGCGCCACCGGCGGCGTAATATCGGCAACGATACCGAAATAGAAGACAAAGAAATGCGCTGCGACCGCTTCCACATTCAGGGCAATCAGGATCGGGGCGCAGACGCCGGCCATGATGCAGTAATTGGCGGTTGTCGGCACGCCCATGCCGAGCACAATACAGCAGATCATGGTCAGCACCAGCGCAATCAGCACCTTTCCCTGCGACAGGGCAACAATCGTACCCAAAAGCGAAGAAGCAAGCCCGGTAACGGTGATACAGCCGGAAATGACACCCGCAATGCCGCAGGCCACCACCACGGTAATAGAACTGCGCGCGCCGCCGGCAAAAGCGTCCAGAATCCAGCGGAACGACAGGCTCGGTTTTTCGCCCGCTTCTTTTTCCTCTTCGCCGTCCTTGGAAAATCCGATGTGCGGAATGATCTTGTGAATCACGCCCACAACCATGGCAACGATAATGGAAAGCGTAGCGGAATACGCCATTGTGTAGGTATTGGAACCTACCAGATAAATGAGCGCAATCAGCGGCAAAAGCAGGTAAATCTCTTTCAGCAGCTCGGAAGGCTTGGGCAGATGCGCTTTGGGAATGCCTTTCATCCCGGTACGTTTGGCTTCCAAATGTACGGCGATGAAAATACCGGTAAAATACAGCACTGCCGGCAAAACCGCCATCAGCGCAATCCTGCCGTACGGAATACCGGTGAACTCCGCCATCAGGAAGGCGGCCGCACCCATAATCGGCGGCATAATCTGTCCGCCGGTGGAGGCAGCGGCTTCAACTGCCGCCGCAAATTCCGGCTTATAGCCCATCCGCTTCATCATCGGAATGGTGATGGAACCGGAACCGACCGTGTTGGCCACAGAGGAACCGGAAGCCATGCCTTCCAGCGCGGAAGCGACAACCGCTACTTTAGCCGGACCGCCGGTAAAACGCCCGACAGCCGCATTGGCAAAGCGGATAAAGAAATCCGCCACGCCCGTGCGCTCCAAAAATGCGCCGAAAATGATAAAAATGGCAATGTATTTTACGCACACGGCAACCGGCGTGGAAAAAATCCCGTTAGCCGTATAAAACAATGTACGCACCATCTGGAACGGCCGGATACCGCTCAGCAGCGCATACAGAATCAATACGCCGGCTACGCAAAGAATGGGCAAACCGACGCACCGGCGGCACAATTCCACCAGCGCCAGAATCCCGATAATGCCGACGGTCATAAACAGCGGATCCGCCATAATCTTGGCGGAAAGCCGGATGACGGTCATGGCGTTGACCGCGTAAAAGAAAAACGCGCCGGAACCGGCAAGCAGGATGACGACGTCATACCATGGCATATGGTTGGGGCGCTCCACGCCTTTACGGACCGGAAAGGTCAGAAAGCCGAGGAATACTATCATGCCGAGGAAAACCGAATAACGGATTTCCTGCAGCGTGGTGAGGAAAATTGCATCCACGATGCAATACACGGCGAAAGCCGCCATCAGCCAGTCGATCAGCCGCCGGGGCAAACCTTCCCAAATGCGGACGTTGGACTCCCGGTCGTATTTTTTCATCACGGCTTCCACATCCGCCATCGTGCCGACGGACACGTCTGCAACCGGCTGCACCGGCGCGGCTCCGTTCTGTTTTTGTTTGGGTTCCTGCGTTGTCGTTTCCAGCGTCGTCTCCTTATGTCAGTTTTTGAAAACCGTTTAAAAACGGTTGTCCGCCGGGCGGTGCGGTAAAACCGCACCGCTTATCCGGGATGCGTCAATTTGCCGGAACCGTTATGCCCTGTTCCGCAAAATAGCGCGCCGCGCCGGGATGGTAGGGCACAGTCGTAACCGAGGAAGCGAAAGCAAGATCCAGTTCCCGTCCCTTATCGTGGCTTTTGGCGATTTCTTCCCTGTCGTTGAAAATCGTAGAAACAATATTGTATACCGCCTGTTCCGGCACATCGTTGCGCACGACAATCACCGCGCCCACGGCCACCGTCTGGCAGTCTTCCGCCGTTCCGTACACAGAAGCCGGAATGGTATACGGGCTGTAATACGGCGAGCGTTCCAGAAGCCGGGCAATGTGCGCATCATCCAGGGAGACCAGCTGAATCTGCTGGGTTGTGGCCAGAGTGGAAACCGCAACCGTCGGCGCACCGGCTACAATGAAAGCGGCGTCAATCTTGCCGTCCTGCAGCGAATCCACGCTGTCGCCGAAACTCTGGTATGTGGGGCGGATATCGGCTTCGGTCATGCCGTATGCACCGAGGATATCCAAGGCATTATAATACACGCCGGAACCGGAAGATCCGATGGATACGGTTTTGCCGCGCAAGTCGGCTACCGTGCGGATTTCAGGATTCAGCGTAACAATCTGCACCTGCTCCATGTACAACGCCGCGGCAGTGGAAAAATCCGTAACCGCGCCGTTCTGCGCAAACAGGTTCGTCCCGTCAAACGCATAACTCATGACATCGGTCTGCACAAAGCCAAGCTGATAGCTTCCCATTTCCATCATTTCGATGTTGTCCTGGCTGCCGGCGCTCACTACCGCCACCACCTGGGTATCCGTTTCTGCCGAAATGCGCTGAGCCAGTACATTCCCGAATCCGTAATACGTCCCCTGGTCCCCGCCGGTCCCGAACATCAGCGTATCCCGCGCGCCGCCGGCTGCAGCGGGCAGCAGCAAAACAGCGGTCAAAAAACCTGCCAGAATAAAAATTTTCTTCATTATAAAACCCTCCTGATTTTGCATCCGGAACGCCGGAGAAATTTCCGATTCAGTTTTCCGTATTCCCTTATTATAGCCGGATTTCCGGTTTCCTGAAAACCCTTCCCCGCAATTTGACGGCTTTTTTTTCCTGTGTTATACTGCGCTCTGCGAAACAAACGACACACGGAGACGGAGGGGTGTCCGATGAACGCTGAATGGAAGCAAAAAATTGCTGTTTTCTTTTTTTTGTGTTTCGGCTTCTTCGCTTTTTCTGCACCGGGAACGGCAGACCATGATTTGCTGCACGCAGCGGCGGCAGGAGATACTGCACTGCTGCAAAAAAGACTGCAGGCCGGCGCAGACGTAAACAGTACGAACAACGGCGTATCCGCCCTGATGCTGGCCGCAGCTTTTGGCCGCGCAGAAGCAACGGAAATGCTGATTGCAGGCGGCGCACGGATCCACCGGGGAGAAAACGGCGTGACACCGCTGATGCTGGCGTCCCTTGCCGGAAACGGCGGCGGAAAAGTTTCCCTCACCTCCCTGACTGTCCGTGCGGGCGTGGCGCTGCATAAAAAAGGCGGCGCCGACTGGCCGGAAACCGTACGCGTTCTGCTGCAAAACGGAGCTGAACCTAAAGCGGGTAATCTGTTCGGCATTTCGGCGCTGATGTTTGCCGCGCACAGCGGACAGACCGAAATTGCCGGGATTCTGATGGACAACGGCGCAGACGTCAACCAGCATGACAATGAAGGCTGGACTCCGCTGATGTTTGCCGCAGAACGCGGGCATCTTGAAACGGTGCAGCTTCTCCTGCGGCACGGGGGAGACCCGGACGGCCAGACCACCAACGGATACACCGCAATGATGATTGCGGCGGAAGCAAACCGTCCGGACGTTGTGCGGGAATTGATGGACGCCGGAGCAGATCCTTCTATATACAGTGCCCACGATCAGACTGTGCAGATGGCCGCCGCCCGGCGCGGGGTGCAGAAAGTTGTCCGTATGCCGGATTCTACCCCCCCCCGCTCTGAATCCGCTGCGCAGTGAATTTGCAGCATGAACCGCCGGGTGGTCAGGTATTTTTCCAGCGTTCCAAAACCGGCCGTAATTCCGGGTCAAGCCAGGCGCAACGGAGCACCGCATCCAGGTAGCCTGCCGGATCGCCGGTATCCAGCCGGACGCCCCCGATAATTTTGCGTACCACTTTCCCTGCCGCCATCAGTTTGTTCAGCGCATATACGTGATAATATTCGCCGGGTTCCCGGCCGGCGGCACGCGCGGCTTCCAAATGCAAGTGCCAGCCTTCTTCCAGGAAAGAAAAAAATTCCGGCGTCAACAAAAAGCGGCCGACGGAAATCTCCCGCCCCGGCTCCGTACCCGGCGCAGGTTTTTCCACAATGGCGCGCACCTTGCCGTCCGCAGCCACATCCAGTACGCCGTAGCGCGAAACATCGCCTTCTTCTTCTACGGACGCCAAAACCGAACAGCCGGTCTTTTCGTATTCCCGGATCAGCTGCAGCGCGAGAGGCGGTTCGCCGATATGCAGGTCGTCGGGATACGCAACCACGCACGGTTCATCCCCGACGAGATCCTTCACCTGCAGCAAGGCATGTCCGGTGCCCATCATCCGTTCCTGGCGCACAAACACAACGCGCACCGGCGGCGGCGCAATTTTTTCCAGCGCCTCCGTTTTCCCGTCCGCGGTAAGCACAGATTCCAGCTCGATTTCCCGGTCAAAGTAATCTTCCAGCGCTTTTTTGCGCCGGGAAGAAACCACAATCAGTTCCGTAATGCCGGACTTCTGCAATTCGTCCACCAAAAACTGAATGGCAGGAACACAACCGACAGGCAGAAGTTCCTTGGGAACCGTTTTGGTTGCCGGCAGACAGCGCGTACCGTAACCGGCGGCAATCAGAATTCCTTTCATACATCCAGTGTAACACGCCGGGAACGCCTTTTCAATACGCGGGAAATCCTGTACGATAGGCGTATGAAACTTTCCAGCCGTGTTTCCGGATTACGTCCTTATATTCCGGGGGAACAGCCCGCCGACCGGGTTTACGTCAAACTGAACGCCAACGAAAGTCCGTACCCGCCGTCTCCGGCTGTGGAAAACGAACTGCGGGGATTCCGGACGGAAACCCTGCGCCTGTACCCGGATCCGGATTCCCGCGATCTGCGCAAGGCGATTGCCGGAATGCCCGGCATGGACGTCACGCCGGACATGGTGTTTCCCGGCAACGGCTCGGATGAAGTGCTTTCCTTCATTTTCTGCACATTTTTCGACCCGTCCCTGCCGGTTATTTTCCCGCAACACAGCTACAGTTTTTACCCGGTTTATGCCGGTTTTTACCATCTTCCCGTGCGGACCGTCCCGCTGCGCCCGGATTTTTCGCTGGACACCGGCACGATGGCGCAGCCCGGAAACGCCGGCGTCATTTTTCCCAATCCGAACGCACCGACCGGCATTTTGCTGGAAACAAGCGGGCTGCGCGCCTTTTTGCAGCAGCAGACGGAAAACAATCCCGGGCGGGCGGTGGTTGTCGATGAAGCCTATATCGATTTTGGCGGGGAAAGCGCATTGCCGCTTTTACGGGAATTCCCGGAACTGATCATTGTGCGCACGTTTTCCAAAAGTTTTTCGTTTGCGGGTTTGCGTCTGGGCTATGCCGTCAGTTCGCCGGAAAATATCCGCGCGCTGGAAACCGTTAAAAACTCCTTCAATCACTTTCCGGTAGACCGTATCGCCCAGCGGCTGGGAATCGCGGCATGTTCCGACGCCGCCTATTACCGGCGCGTCTGTGCGGAAATTGCCGCCACGCGGGATCAGTTTTCTGCCGGTCTGCAGAAAGCCGGCTGGCAGGTTCTGCCTTCCAAAGCGAATTTTGTATTTGCCCGCTGTCCCGGCCGTTCCGGGCAGGAAGTATACGAAGCGGCAAAAAAAGAGGGCTTTTTGCTGCGGGTATTCGGCACGCCGGGGACAGAGGATTTTGTACGCATCACAATCGGTACGCCGCAGGATATGCAGACGCTGCTGGAATGCCTGGAAAAATATTGCGCCGCAAAATAAGCGGCAGGAGGAAACATGAAACTGCTTATTCTCTCTGACGGACACGGAAATACAAAAGCGTTGGAAGCGCTTGCCCCGGAAGCGGCGGCGGCGGACGCCGTACTGTTTGCCGGCGATTTTGCAGCCTTCGGGAAACCGGAAACAGGAAAACCGTTTTTGGAACACCTGGCAAAACTGCACGACCATGTTTTTGCAGTGGCAGGAAACTGCGACGTGCCGGAATTCACGGAAGAGATGGAGAACTACGATCTTTCCGTGCAAAAAAGCCTGTCGTACTTTGCCGGACTGACGCTGGCCGGTTCCGGCGGCGGCAGCCGGTTTACCGGAACAACCCCCAACGAACGGACGGACGAAGAACTGACGTCCGACCTGGCCATTGTAACGCAAAGCACGCCGGAAGCTGCGCAGTGGCAGAATCTGGTTGTGCTCACCCACAATCCGCCCAAAGACACCAATCTGGACCGCACGGACTCCGGCGCGCACGTGGGATCCGCCGGAATCCGGAAATTCATTGAAGACTGCCAGCCGCTGCTCGTGGTTTCCGGTCATATCCACGAAAGCCGCGGCGTGGACAAAATCGGACGCACCCGGCTTGTCAATCCCGGCGCCCTGGCTGAAGGATTTTATGCTGTTGCAGAGATTTCCTTTTCCGGCGGAACGGCCAATATCGAAGGAATCGGGATGCATTCCCTTTCCCTTCCGGACTAAAACGGAGGCGCATCCTGTGGATTCCCGTTTGATTCCTTACGCGGCGCTTGCGCTGCTTCCGGTGGCGGCGGCACTCAACCTGACGGCCCTGCTGCGTGCAA
>JADIMS010000070.1 GCA_017694555.1 Candidatus Avitreponema avistercoris | reverse complement strand
CCCAGGAGCGGATGGCTGTTGTCGTGCGGGAAGCGGACGCAGCGGAATTCCTGCGGCTGGCCGCAGCGGAAAACCTGAACGGAACGGTTATCGCGCGGGTCACCGGCAACCGCCGGCTTGTCATGCGCTGGCGCGGCCGCACAATCGTGGATTTGGACCGGGATTTCCTGGACACAGCCGGTGCAAAACACTCGGCGCAGGCAATACTTCCCCAGCCGGCCGCGGAGTGGCGTTATCCCGGGCGTCCGGCAGCGGCAGATCCGGCAAAGCGGCAAAGCGGCAAAACAGACGCACAGGTTTTGCAGGAGGACTGGCTCGCGGTAATGACGGATTTTGCAGTCGCCGGACAGCGCGGTCTTGCCGAACGGTTTGACGGTTCCATCGGGGCGGCTTCCGTCCTGTTCCCTTTCGGCGGCCGGGAGCAGGCGACGCCGGAGGCCGGAATAGCTGCGCGCATTCCGGTCGATCCCGGAAAAGAAACGTCCACGGTTTCGCTGATGACACATGGATTTGACCCGCTGGCGATGGAATGGAGTCCTTTCCACGGCGCACAGTTCGCCGTCCTGCATTCGCTGGCAAAAATCCTGGCGCTCGGCGGCGATCCCTTTTCTGCCCGCCTTTCGTTTCAGGAATACTTTGAGCGCATGGGTTCCCCGGAATCCTGGGGAAAACCGGCCGCCGCACTTCTGGGCGCGCTGGAAGCGCAGCTTGCAGCCGGAACGCCGGCAATCGGCGGAAAAGACAGTATGTCCGGTTCTTTCGGTTCCCTGCACGTGCCGCCTTCGCTGGTTTCATTCGCCGTCGCGGTCTGTCAGGACAAAGACGTGCGCTCCGGCGCCTTCCGGCGCGGCGGAAGCCGGCTGTTTTTGCTGTACACGCCGTGGGATGCGGACAATCTGCCGGACTGGAACGCTTTCCGCGCCAACGCATCGCTATTGCAAAATCTGGCAGCCGGCGGCGGCCTGCTTTCTGCCTGTCCGGTCGGCCCCGGCGGGATAGGCGCGGCGCTTCTGAAAGCCGCATTCGGCAACCGGATGGGACTGACGCTGGATACGGAATTCCTGAACCGCGTTCCCCTTCCGCCGGTATTCCGGGAAGCGCAAGCCGGCGCGGCATCCTGCGGCCTGACCCGCATGGAGGCAATCCTGTTCGCGCCGCTGTACGGTTCCCTCATTCTGGAAACAGACGGCGCTTTTCCCGGCGGCGGACCCGGCGGGCAGCAGAACCTCATTCCGCTCGGCGTTACGGTTGACGGGGAACAGGAACCCGCCGTCCGCCTGGGTGAATGCCGTTTCCCGCTGGCAGAAGCGCGGGAACGCTGGGAATCCGTATTTGACGGCGTATTCCCCCGTGTTTCCGGAAAACAGCCGGAGCCGGTTCCGGACTGGGCCTGCCGCCTGTTCCGCAAAGGCGCAGAAAAACAGACCGCAACTGCACGGCATTTTTCTGCCGCAAAACCGCTTGCCGTACTTCCGGTCTTTCCGGGAACCAACTGCGAATACGATATGGAACGCGCTTTCCGGCTTGCCGGTGCAAAAACGCTTCCTGTCATTATCCGCAACAACAGCCGCGCCGCACTGGAAGAATCGCTGGAAGAATTACGCAGCGCCATCTGCCGTGCGCAGATTCTGGCCTTTTCCGGCGGATTTTCGGCCGGAGACGAACCGGACGGCTCGGCTAAATTCATCGCCAGCGTACTGCGGGAAGAACGCATCGCAGAAAGCGTAACCGACTTATTCAGCAGGCGCGACGGATTGATTCTCGGCATTTGCAACGGATTCCAGGCGCTGGTCAAAACCGGTCTGGTTCCGTTCGGCAAAATCCTGAGCCCGTCCGGCGGATCCGGCACTGAAAATGCAGACGGCAATCTTTCCATCGAAATGTGCCCGACGCTCACGTTCAACACCGTGGGACGGCACATTTCACGCTTTGTCACCACAAAAATCGTTTCGGACCGCAGTCCCTGGACAGGCTCAGGACCGGGGCGGGATACGCTTCCGGGACTGGAACCGGGCAGCATACACCGTATTCCGGTTTCCCACGGTGAAGGCCGCCTGATTGTGGAAGAAACGCTGGCGCGCAGCCTGTTCGCGGACGGACAGATTTTTTCACAATACGTGGACGAAACCGGCGCGCCGGCAGCCGCAGAACCGGACAATCCCAACGGTTCCCGTTTTGCTGTTGAAGGCATGACGGACGCTACCGGACGCATTCTCGGTAAAATGGGGCATTCGGAACGTGCGGTGGATCACGGGCCGGAAACGGACGGCTCCCTGTTGTTTAAAAATATTCCCGGCGCGCTGCGGGAGAATATTTTCACCGCAGGGGTACGGTATTTTTGTTAGGATAACGGAAAATGACTATATCAGTCCGCAAAAGCGCGGAATGCAAAAAAAAGGAGAATGACAATGTCGGATGAACACAACGAAAACAACGGACAGGAAATGTGCCCGCCGGAAGCCGGAACCGGTATGGCGGCGGATTCCGGGGTAAATTCCGGAACCGGAACACCGGACGCCGCAGAATCTGCCGGAAACGCGGACAGTACAGACAAGACGGAATCCCCCGGAAAAACGGGTAAAGGCTTTCCGCTGAAAATTATTTTTCTGGCGGCAGGCGCGGTCCTGCTGGCGGCGGCCGTTATTTTCTGCCTGTCCATGCTGAAAACTTCCGCATCCGGCAGCTGGCTCACCTCTTACGACGAAGCGCGGGATGAAGCGCGCAGAACCGGCAAGGACGTATTTTTCTGCTTCACCGGTTCCGACTGGAATCAGGAAAGCGCCGACGTTTTCGCTGCGCTCTCACGGAAAGACTTTACGGCGCAGCTGGACGACCGCTTCGTCTTTTGCAACATCAACATTATGCGGGACAGTTCCCGGATGGACGCCGAAACGCTGGAAACCAATTACCGGCTGGCCGGTAAATACGCGGTGGAAGACTTTCCGTTTTTTGTACTGCTGACCGCAGAGGGCGATGTGTACGGAGCAGGCGTTTTCCGTTTCTCCGGCAACGGCGACATTCTGGAAGAAGCAACCGGATTCATCTCCACGTTTGACGGAAACCGGGAGACGCTCGTTTCACTGAAAAATGCCGTCAAGGAAGCTGAAGGCGTAGAACGGGCGCGGCGCATCCACGCTTTTCTTTCGGCGGTCTATCCGTCCCAGTACAACGAATATGAGGAAATGATCCGGGCGGTACCCTCTCTGGACGCCGGGAACGAATCCGGCCTGAAAGGAAGTTATCTGCTGCAAAGCGCCTGGTTTGACGCGGCGGCATTACTCCAGGCCGGAAAAGCGGAAGAAGCCGTCGGTTGTTTTACCGGCACGTTGGACGATCCCGCAATGACGCCGGCCCTCAAACAGCAGGCGCTGTACCTGGCGGCGGGAATGTATGCAGCCGGCAACCAGGCGTCGGCAGAGCGGATTATTTCCCTGCTGGAACAGGCCGTGGCAATGGATCCGCAAAACATGGGTGTGGCGCAGATTAACCAGATTATCGAAGGAATCCGGCAGCAGGCAGCGGCAAACGCCGGCGGAACGGCTGCGGACGCCGCGGAATAAAACGGCGGATACCGCAAAACAAAAAAACGGAGCGAAAACATGAGCAAGACAAAGAAAGCATTGATCAGCGTTTTTTATAAAGACGGGATTCTGGACTTTGCCCGTTATCTGGCCGGAAACGGCTGGGAAATTCTTTCCACCGGCGGAACAAAAAAACATTTACAGGAAAACGGCGTGCCGGTGACGGACGTTGCTTCGGTTACCGGTTTTCCGGAATGCCTCGACGGCAGGGTAAAAACCCTGCATCCCCATATCCACGCCGGACTTCTGGCTGTACGGGACAATCCCGCGCACATGGCCGCGCTGGAACAGGCCGGAATCGACCCCATCGACCTCGTCTGCGTGAATCTGTATCCCTTCTTTGAAAAAGTGCAGGCAGGCCTTTCTTTTGCGGAAACCGTGGAGTTCATCGACATCGGGGGACCGACCATGCTGCGCGCGGCGGCAAAAAACTGGCAGGACGTGCTTGTGCTTACCGACCCCGCCGACTATCCGGAAACCGAAGCTGCGCTCACCGCGTCGGGGCAAAATGCTTCCGCTGTTCCCGCAGAACTGAAACGCCGGCTGGCCGGAAAGGTATTCAACCTGACGTCCGCTTACGACGCGGCTGTTTCCCGCTTTATGCTTGCCGGAGAAGATTTCCCGGCGTATTTCGATGTACCGCTGAAAAAAAGCATGACGCTCCGGTACGGCGAAAACGGACATCAAAAAGCGGCGCTGTATCTTACCGCCGACAAAACGGGCGCCTTCGGCGGAATGGAACAGCTGCAGGGCAAAGAACTGTCGTACAACAACATCCGCGATTTGGACGTTGCCTGGAAAGCTGTTTGTGCGTTTACGCGGCACCTGCGCAACGGCGGCGAAATTCCGGGCAACGATTTTTCCGCTTACAACGGCATTCTTGCAGGAAAAGACGCGGCAGGCAATCCGGCGGATCCCTGCGGAACGCCCGTTTCCGTGCATTTTTCCGGCGCCGCCGGCAAAGTGTTTACCATTGCCCTGAAGCATAACACGCCGTGCGGCGCTGCGCTGGGCGGTTCCGTGCTGGAGTCTTACCGCAAAACGTACAACTGTGATCCGGTTTCGGTTTTCGGCGGCATTATCGGATGCAGCGCCGAAATTGACAAAGCGGCGGCCGAAGAAATGATCCAGTGTTTTCTGGAAGTCATTGTTGCGCCGTCTTTTACCGAAGAAGCGCTGGAAGTATTCCGCGGCAAAAAAAACCTGCGCATCGTGCGTGCGTCGGTACCGGCGGAAGAAACACTGGATTTCCTGAGTGTGGACGGCGGCGTTCTGGTACAGGACCGCGACAACGAACTGTTCCGCCGCTGGAATTTTGTCACCAAAGCCAAACCGACGCAGGAGCAGATCGAAGAAATGGCTTTTGGTATGACGGTAGCGATGTTCGCCAAATCCAACGCGGTACTCGTCGTCAAAGACGGCGCGGCGGTCGGTATCGGCTGCGGACAGACAAACCGGATTTGGGCCGCCGGACAGGCGCTGGAACGGGCACGGGAAAACACGGAGAAAGCCGGAACATCCTGCGCGCAGGTATTGGTCAGCGATGCATTCTTCCCGTTCTCCGATTGTGTGGAAAAGGCAGCCGAATACGGGATCACGGCCATCGTACAGCCGGGCGGTTCCATCCGTGACCAGGAGTCCATCGACGCATGCAACCGGCACAACATTGCCATGGTCTTTACCGAAACGAGGCACTTCAAACACTGAGGACGCCATGCTGTACTATCTGTCATCGTATTTACAGGAATGGTTCAGCCCTTTCCGGCTGTTCCGTTCCTACGCCGTATTGATCGGCATTGCGCTGTACGCCGGATTTTTGGTGACCATGTTTTTGCTGCCGCGGACGTTCCGCTTCCTGCCCCGGGACCGCGGGCGGGAATTCACGCCCGGCGCAGAAGCCGCAAAAGGCAAACCGACCGGATCCGGCGTGGTCTTTATTTCGATATTCCTGATAATCTCCGTCCTTCTGATTCCGCTTTCGGCAGAACAAATCTTTATCCTCGCCTTTACCTGGATTGTCATGCTGACCGGATTTCTGGATGACCGGGCGGATGTTTCCTGGGGGGAATACCGGAAAGGTTTTTTGGATCTCGCCGTTTCGCTCGCCGCGTCCTTTATTTTATTGTATGTGTTTTACGGCGGCAAAGCGGCTTTCTGGTTTCCCTTCATCAGCAAAACCGTTGCCGTACATCCGGCTGTATTTACCGCCGTTTCCACAGTGATCCTGTGGGTTTCCATCAACACGACAAACTGTACCGACGGCGTGGACGGTTTGTCCGGCACACTGACACTGCTGGCGCTTGTTTCCATGGGCATGATTTTTTATTTCATTCTGGGACACGTGGACGTCGCCCGCTATTTGCTCGTACCGCACCTGGCCGACGGTGCAAGGTGGGCGGTTCTCATATTCACGCTCTGCGGCATCATCATGGGCTATCTGTGGCATAACGCCTTTCCCAGCAAAGTGCTGATGGGCGACGCCGGCTCCCGCGCCATCGGTTTTTTCCTTGGCGTATGCATCCTGGTTTCCGGCAACCCGTTTTTGCTGGTGATGACCAGCTGTGTGATGCTGGTAAACGGCGGGACAGGGCTGCTGAAGGTCGCGCTGCTCCGGTTTTTCAAAATCAAAATCCTGCATTCCGTGCGTTTTCCGCTGCACGACCATATGCGCAAAAATCTGGGCTGGTCCCCGACACAGATTCTGATGAAGTTCGTGATTCTGCAAATATTGGTGACCATCGCCGTATTCGGCGTGTTTTTCAAAATCCGCTGACAGCTGCGCCGCAGCGTTTTGCATGTTCCGGACCGTCCGTCATCCGCGGACGGTTTTTTTATTCCGAAAACGAAAACACAAAGTCCGAAAAGGTTTCCGCAAATTCCGTGCGGATTTTTTCCGCCAGCGTACGCGCCGTCCGGTTTTCCGCTCCGGTAATGCCGCCGTGGCCTTCCCGTGCCGAAACGGCATAAGGCAGCAGAATATCACCGGTGCGGCTGTCTTCCAGCGCCGCATTCACCACGCCCCGGCTGAACGTATACGGATTGGACGGCAGCTGCACTTCGGAAAACGAAACCACCCCGCGCAGCGAATAGCGGCTTTCCCCGGACGTAATCCGGAATCCGGCGGCGGTAAATACATCGGCAAAAGCCTGCGCAATCACGCCCTGCCGGTCATTTTCCAGCGATACCGCAACCGGAATCCCCGCCGCGGCCGCAGCGCAGCGCTGGCGGTAGGTTTCTGCATCCGGAACTGACATCCGGAGCGAAGCAGCCTGCGCCGGACTGGCAACTGAAAGTACCTTGAGCAGCATTTCCGTTTCTTCCGCCGTTTCCGTTGCCTGTAACAGGCGGGCGTATTCCGCGAGCGTTCCCCGCGCATCTTCCGGAATTTGTTCCAGAGCCGCGATGCGCGCCGTATTTTCCTGGATTTCCGCCTCATACAAAAGCGCGGTTTCAATCTTATCCATAACAGCGATGGCGTATACATATTGCCCGCCGCGGTCCGTCCACGTTTCCCGGATTTTCGCCCCAATCAGCGTGTCCAGATGGACGGCCGTAGCGACGGTTTCCGTCACCGAAGAAACGGAGCCGCTGTCTTCCAGAACGCCGCCGCGCACACGGTCCGCATAATGGGAATGCACCGTAATGCCGCCGTGCACAGACTGACCGAATACGCCCGCCAACGCAGTCAGCGCGCTTTTTTCTGCCGAAGCCCGGTCCGGCCCGGAACCGACTGCTGAAATATACCGGGCAGCAGGGTAAACCGCATCCGGATTGGCCAGCCAGACCGGGGGAGAAGCCGGATCCGCGCTCCCGGCGTTTTCCGGCGCCGATGCACAGCCTGCGCCCAACACCGCCGCAGCCAAAAGCACCGCAAACAGCGGCGCAAAGCGCAAACCTCCGGCCGCTGCATTCTGCCGGTTCCGGATAATCTTTCCGTCAAACTTCATTTTACCCTCCTCCCGCGCTGCGGAATCAGACAACCGCGCTTAACGCAGGCAAACGGTTTCCGTCAAATTCAGACGGTCCGCATATACCCGCACATTTTCAAACCTGTCCCGCCACAGCGCACGTTTCCCGGACGCGGATTCATAAATCACCGTAAACGAATATACGCCGGGATCAAGCGTAATTCCGCCTACCCAGGCTTCCGCAGGCAAAAAGTGGGACAGCCGCAAATCCGCCTGCTCGCTGAATTCCGCATACAGCTGCGTACCCAGACTCAAAACTGAAAACAGCAGGGAAGACTCGCCGGTCTGGGCAAGCTGGTCAAAAATCATCGAAGCGGAGCCTTTGGCTGTGGCACGCAAAACCGTTTTCAGGTACGTCAGGGCGGCGCTCTGCCGGAATGTTTCCGCAGC
Source organism: Candidatus Avitreponema avistercoris (assembly GCA_017694555.1). Classification (GTDB taxonomy): domain Bacteria; phylum Spirochaetota; class Spirochaetia; order Treponematales; family Treponemataceae; genus Avitreponema; species Avitreponema avistercoris. Next base: position 6,837 of record JADIMS010000070.1, on the reverse strand, counting down.
TACCGCCGACAAATCCTCGATTTTCTCCAGCCGCATCTGCTCCCCGCTGTCAAACACAATCCGGACCGAACCCACCGCCCCGGACTGCTCCTGTAAAACAGGAAGCGAAATCCGGATCCAATGACCGCCGCCAACCGGAATACGCAAATCTTCGGCAACTTTCACCGGACCGCGGCCGGTAAACCCCACGATATTCAGCCTGGCTTTCCCCGCCGGGACGCGCAGCTCTTCGTCAACAGAATCCGGCACAGGGAAACCGTAAACCGCCGGCTGATTGGCAAAAGCCAGCCGGATTTGATCGCGGTCAATGCGCGCTTCATCCAAACGTCCCCGCGCACGGTAAAACAGCATACTCAGGTAACGGGCCAGCGCCGAATTGGAAAAATGCACAGCCGCGGCTTCACTGTCATAGGGCACATCCGTTCCCCGCTCCAATAAAGCCTGCTGCGCCGCCGTAATTTCCGTTCCATGCCGCGCAGCAAGCAGCCGCAGCTTTTCATCGATGCGCCGGATTTCCACCATTGCATCTTCTTCCAAACCAAGATGATAATAATTCAGGGCGTTGAAAACGTTGAGGTAGATATCCTCATAATCCTCGCCGCAATACTCGGTGACGGTATCGTTGGCCAGATAAGACGCCGCCGTCAGGGACAAACTGACTGCGGACAGACGCCCGATGTCCTTCTCTGCATCTGCCAGCAGCCGGCGCGACGTTTCATACTGCCCGGCATAATGCGCCAGCATACCCGCATCCAGCCGGTACAGCAGAATATTCTTTTCGCCGTATAAATCCGAATACTCTTCCAGCTCCGCGCTGGCCGCAGAAAAATCCCCGGCGGCAAGTTTCTCGTCCACCGGGGCGTAGTGTTCCCCCAAAGTCGCGCATGCAGACAGCGTAAACGCAAAAACAAGCGGAAAAACCCGTAAAAACAAAAAACGCCGGCGGCGCAAAACCTTTGCCTCTCCCGGCCCGCCGGGCAAGCGGAGCATCATACTCTCCGGTCCTGAACGCTTTTGCCGCGCAGGCTACAGGCGGAATCCCGGAGCTTCAATCATCTTTTTGATTTCGTTGTTCTCGCCGATCCAAATCCGCCGGTTTGTCTCAATGTCTGTCAGCTCCGCATAAACGTAATACGTCCGGACAGTCGTCTTATCCGCCTGCTCCACAATGGTCCGGATCGAACCGGTCAGCATAAAGTCGGCGCCGGTTTCGTTGGCCAGGGATTTCGCGGTTTCTTCGCTGGCCCACCCCTGCTGTTCGGCACGCTCGGTGCGCAGTTCGCCGCGCTCGGAAGAAGAAGCCACAAAGTCAGCCTTCCCGCTATTCAAAATCGCCGCTTCCAGCCGTTTGGTGAGAATCCCGGTATCAATATGTTCCGAGCTTTCATTGGCGAATTTTCCCACGATGAACACCGGCAGACGGCCGTTTTCCGCACGGAAAGCCTGGATCCGCGGCGAAGAAACACAATCTGCGATCAGGCTTTCGCTGACGATGCGGACATCCGTGTCGTTCCAGTAACCGGAGAGATCGGTTTGCGTGGAAGCGTCCAGCCGGGTAACTTCCGGAGCGGAAGAACAGGCGGCCAAAAATACAAGAAAAACCGCCATTCCTGCAAGGCAGGAAAACCGGGCGGCGCGGAATTCATTTTTCAGTTTCATGGGTTCAGTATAACTTATTCTTCAATAAAATCAAGTTCGATTCCGTTGGGATCAACGGCAGTCATAATTTTTTTTCCGTCCTTGATGGTTTTGGGTTCCGCCAGAATACGCACGTTTTTGGACACCAGATATTCCCGCGCATCCGCAATTTGATCCACTTCAAACGTGAACGAAACCCCGGCAGCCGGCGGATGTTCCGCGCGGTCGTTGTGGAGAAGTTCCAGCTTTGTTCCGGAAGCCTTGTCCGTCAGAAAGGCAATCTGCTTTTCCGGCGCAGCGGAAATCATGCCGTCAAAAGAGAAACCGAGAACGTTTTCATAAAAGGCAACGGATTTCTGGATGTCGGAGGTCCGGATGACCACGCTTTTCATTTTCAAAGTCAGCTCCTGTTCCCCGGATCGGATTTCCGCACACACGGGCGGTTGGATTCCGGGTCTGCCAGAACAGGATACTATGAAACGCGCTTACTTGCAAACAAAACCCGCACCGGCGGCGTTCATTTTTTCATAAAATCCGGGAAAGGAGACCGCACAGCACTCCGCATTCCGGACAGTCAGGCCGCCGTCCAGCGCCAGCCCCATCACGGACAACGCCATGGCAATGCGGTGGTCATGCCAGCTTTCGCAAACGCCGCCGTGCAGTCCGCGCCCGCCTTTGCCCCGGATGCGCAGGAAATCCGGCCCTTCTTCCGTTTCTGCGCCCAGGGCGGCAAGTTCGCGGTGCAGGATCGCGATACGGTCCGTTTCTTTGAGCCGCACAACGCCGATATCCGTAAGCGTGGTATCGCCTTCGGCAAAACAGGCTGCTACGGCCAAAGACGGTACGGCGTCCGGGAAAGCCGAACAATTGAACGTACCGCCACGCAAAGGGAAACGTCCGGTTCCCTGCCGGTTAATATGCAGGCAGCCGTCCCCGCGGTCAATTTCCAGATCCGCGCCCATAGCCCGCAGGACGTCCACCAAAGCCGCGTCGCCCTGTGTTCCGGAAAGATCGACGGCAGGAACCGAAAGGCGCGAACCGGTGATTACCGCCGCCACGGCGGGAAATGCAGCGGCTTCCCAATCAGAAGGAATGACACGGTCAAAGGCGCGGTAAGGCTGCGGGCCGTCAATTTCAAAGTGCGCCATGGTTTTGCGGTCCATCCGGACATGAATCCCGACGGACTCCAGCCATCCGACGGTCATAGCCACAAACGGCGTTTCTTTCGGTGTACGCAGATCGATGACGGTTGTACCCTGCAAGCGCGCGGCCGCCATCAAAAGCCCGCTGATTTGCTGGGAAAGCACGCCTTCATGCTCCACATGCCCGGCACGGACAGGGCCTTTGACCACAAGCGGCGGCGCGTCCATATCCGGGCGCGTGCAGAATCCGTCGCCGCCGAGGTCCTTCACGGCCTGCAAAATCTGGCGGACAGGCCGGGTACGGATCGACGCATCGCCGGTAATAACCGTCCAGCCGGGAAGCGTGGCCGCAACCGGCGTCAAAAAATACAGCGCAGAACCGGAATTGCCTACGTCAATCACCTGATCCGGCAGGCGCAGTCCGCCCTCCGGCGCCGTCACAGTCCACAAACCCGGCTCCGTCCGTACCTGCGCGCCAAAGGCCTCCACAGCGTGCAGCGCAGACAAACAGTCCGCACCTTCCAACGGATTGCGGATAAACGACGTACCTTCCGCCATTGCGGCAAACAGGCAGGCGCGGATTGTGTGGCTTTTGGAACCGGGAACTTCTACGCTTCCCGAAAGCGTATGTCTGCTTGCATAAACTTGCACAGCTTCCTCCTTCCGCGTTGTACGCCCGCTGCGCATATCCGGCGCTTTCCGGCAAGCGGATACAAAAATCAAACAGAAACCGCATAAAAGCAAAAAGCCTTCCGCATGACTGGAAGGCTTTTCCGTTCCCGGCATCTGCTGGAGGTGAGGGGAGTTGAACCCCTGTCCTGAAAAGCAGCGCAGCGACCTCTACAGGTTTATCGGCGCGAGGTGGTTGTCGGGAGACGGTAGCAGCGCCGCAAGCGTCGCCTCCGTATTCCGGTAAATGTCCTTCATCCCGTCCGGACCCGGTACAAAGCAAGCTCCGGTTGGCGTCGGGAACATCTGCTGCTTCGGAGCAGCATCAGCAGAGTCCCGCGTTCCCCCGCTTACGCGGCGAGAGCGTAACTGTCGTTTTCTTCGGCAGTTATAGGTTTTGTCCGATCAGAGGACGGACGGCCTCACCTGCAGCCGGAACCCTGAACATCCCAGTCGAATCCGGGACACCCCCGTAGTTACAAGCAAGCGTATCATAGCACAGCAGGCGAAAAAGTCAAGCGGCTCTGCCGGCGCAAAACCGTCAGGTCAGGACGGAATCCACCAGCTTCTGGAATTCCATATCCACGCCGCCGTCTTCCGCAGAAGATTCCGCAGCGTCCGGATCGATGACAAAAATACCGTCGCGGCTGGTTACGGAATCCAGCCCGGAATGCGCGGCGGCCGTCACTTCCGGCGGACAGAATTCCGGCCCTACGGCGGCGGCAAGCGCAGAAACCGCTTCCGGCCATTTCCGGGAAGCCCGCGACAATCCGCCGCCGGAAAACTCGCCGAGATACTCCAGCACAGCGCCGCCGGTATGCGGAGTTTCCCCGGACGGTACAAACCCGCGGGCGGAAATTCCTTCAAAGGCGCCGCAATATCCCGGCACGCTTCCGGCAAACCAGACGTACCGTCCGGCGGCAGACGGATTCCTGCCGGATTTCCCGGATTTCTGCACCGGAACGGCGGAACCGTATCCCGGAACAGCTGCCGGACAGGCGTCTTCTTCCGCCGGAGGAAGACCTTCCGGGGAAACGCCGGAAAATGTACGGCGGGCAAAAAAAACGCAGGCAAACAGCAGCGCAAAAGCTGCGCCCAGGACGGCAAATCCGGCAATCTGCTGGCGGGAAAATCCGTCGGCAGGGACAAACAAAGCCAACAGGACGCGCGGCGGCGCACCCCGCAGGGAAAACAGCGCCAGGACAAAGGCAAACAGGATTGAGGAAAGCAAAACCGTAACCATCATGCTGAGCAGAATTTTTAAAATAAAACGCACCTTTCCTCCAGTACAACCAAAGGTATATCCTTTCGCAGCGGCTGTCAATCCGCTTTTCCGGCTCCCTGCGCGCGCGATTGAAACGGCGCTTCTTTCCTGCTATAATGCTGCGTATGCAGCTGAAAGCATATAAAGAAGATTACATTAAATTCATGGTGGAAAGCGGCGCGCTGTCATTCGGCGACTTTGTCCTGAAAAGCGGAAGGCGTTCCCCGTTTTTCATGAATGCCGGGGCTTACACCACCGGATCCCAGCTTTCCACGCTGGGGGAATTTTACGCGGCCGCCATCTATTCCACATTCGGCGACGACTTCGACCTGCTGTTCGGGCCGGCGTACAAAGGCATTCCCCTCGCTGTCTCCACGGCAATCGCATTCTCCAAACTGTTCGGCAAAGAAATCCGTTACTGTGCCAACCGCAAAGAAGCAAAAGACCATGGTGAAACCGGGGTTTTTCTCGGCGCAGTGCCGAAAGACGGGGACCGCGTCGTGCTGATTGAAGACGTCACGACTTCCGGAAAATCCATTGACGAAACGGTTCCCCTGCTCCTTGCCCAAGCCGGCGTAAAACTGCAGGGGCTGATGGTTTCGCTTGACCGGCAGGAAAAATCCGGCGCATCCGGAAACAGCGGAAAAGAAAGCCGCACGGCACTGGAAGAAGTCGGACTCCGCTACGGTTTTCCGGTTGACTCCATCGTTACGATGAAAGAAGCCGTCGATTATCTGAAGAAAAACCCGGTCGGAGGCAGTATCGTGATTACGAAAGAAATTGCCGCCGCCATCGATAAATATTACAACGAATTCGGAGCAGGTAAATGAGCGGACAAAGCACATACGAAGCTGCCGTTGCGCGCAGCAAAACCCTGGAAGCAGCCATTCAGGCCAATCCTGCGGCATTCCGCGTCCTTACCGGCGACCGCCCGACCGGCCGCCTGCACATCGGGCATTATTTCGGTTCGCTGCAAAACCGCGTGCGTTTGGCAGGGATGGGCGTGCGGACATTCATCCTGATTGCCGATTACCAGGTGCTCACCGACCACGAAGCGTTTTCCGAAATTTCCGAAAATACGAAACAGCTGGTCATCGATTATCTGGCGGCGGGTCTTACGCCCGGCGAAAACGTAACCATCTATCCGCACAGCTACGTCCCCGAAGCAAACCAGCTCATGCTGCCGTTTTTGACGCTCGTTTCCAGCGCAGAACTGAACCGGAATCCGACCGTGAAGGAAGAAATCCAGGCTGCCGGACTGAAAAGCGTGAACGCCGGTATGCTGACCTATCCGGTGCACCAGGCCTGCGACATCCTGTTCTGCAAAGGCAACGTTGTCCCGGTCGGGAAAGACCAGCTTCCGCATCTGGAACTCACCCGCACAATTGCCAGACGGTTCAACGAGAAGTTTGCGCCCGGCCGCCCGGTATTCCCGGAGCCGGAAGCCCTGTTGAGCAAAACGCCGCATATTCCCGGACTGGACGGCGCACAGAAAATGAGCAAAAGCCGCGGCAACGCCATCCTGCTTGCAGACAGCGAAGACGAAACGGCCGCCCGCATCAAAAAGGCAAAAACCGACGCCGACCGCCATATCACCTATGATCCGGAAAACCGGCCGGAAGTAGCCAATCTGCTCAATTTGACGGCCCTTTGCGAAGACAACGATCCCCGCGTAATCGCCGGGGAACTGGGAGACGGCGGCGGCGGCGCGCTGAAACGCCGGCTTACGGAAGCCGTCAACGAAAAGCTGCGTCCCCTGCGGGAGCGCCGCAAACAGCTGGAAAAAGATCCGGCTTACATCCGGTCCGTGCTGCTTTCCGGTGCGGAAACGGCGCGCAAAATTGCAGCCGGAACGCTGGAAGAAGTGCGCCGCGTAATGAACATGGAAATCTGAACGGAAGGCGGCATCCGGATGACAAAAAGCGAAAAAGCCGCGGCGTTGTTCCAGGAAGGATGGAACTGCGCGCAGGCAACCATGCTCCCCTTCGCGGAAGACTTCGGCCTTCCGGCAGATTTTGTAAAAAAAGCGGCTGCCGGGTTCGGCGGCGGTATGGGCGGATGCAGGATGACATGCGGGGCTGTCAGCGCAATGGTGTTTTATGCCGGGCTTACGCTGGGAAATTA
>JADIMS010000069.1 GCA_017694555.1 Candidatus Avitreponema avistercoris | reverse complement strand
GCTGGAATGTCATCGGACCGAGCCCGATCCAGCGCGTCGCACCGTTTTTTGTGATGCCGATACCGGGCACAAAAGGAAGCAAATTCAGCGCAATTGTAAACAGCACGATTTTAGGCAGCAGGCTCCGCAGCAGCGGCAAATCCAGAAAGGTGAAGAACACCATGCCCACAATACCCAAAAGCAGGTTGACAGCCTGCCGTTTGACGAAATAAAAAGGATCGCCGAAAATCCGCGCAGCATACCCGTAGGAACCGGAATACAGCGTGATAAAACCCAATCCGCAGAACAGGAGCACGAGCAGCAAAAAAAACACATCTATCCTTTCCGGCCGCAAATTCCGTTCCGGCTGAATGACGGGGCTATGCATGCGCATCCTCCGGGACAAAAAACTCCCCGCCGCCCAGAAGCGGTAAAACGCGCTCCAACGCCATGGCGCGGGAACCCTTCAGCAGCACCAAATCCCCGCGCTGCAAAAACGCATTCAATTCGTCGCCCAGCACTTCGACCGTTTCCGGTAAAAACACCCGCAAATTGCGCGAAGCTGCTTCCGATTTTGCATCAAACGGCACGCGCTCCCAAGCCTGATGCATATCGTCGCCGAACAGGAACAAGGCGTCCGCTCCGGAAAGCAGCGCACGCTCCACCGCATCCTTGTGCGCCTCCCGGGAAACGCTGCCCAGTTCCAGCATGGAGCCGAGAACCAGGACCAGGCGTCCTTCGGTCTGCAGCCCGGCGGCAAATTCCAGCGCGTGCTGCATCGAATCCGGATTGGCGTTGTAACAGTCTTTGATCACCGTCAGCGGACGCTGCTTTCCGCCGATTTTGAGAATCTCGGTGCGGCCGGGCAAATTCGAAACCGACTCCAGTCCGGCCTTGATTTCCGCCGGGGAAAAACCGGCAAACCGGGCAACGGCAAGCGCGCCCACAGCGTTCCGCAAATTGTAAAAGCCGGGCAGCCGGAGAAAAATATCCTCGTTTTCGTACCGGATGCGGAATCCGGAAAGCCCGAAATCCTCGGTTTCAGAAATACCGGATGCGCCGTCCGGGTCCACAGCCAGTTTTTTTTGTCTGGAACCGTAAAACACAATCTTCCCGGCGGGAATATCGGCCAGCAATGAAGCAAAATCGTCCGACGCGGGAACAAAACCGGTGCAAGAGCCGTCAAAATAAAAGAAAATATTCTTTTTTTCTTCCGCAATTTCCCTGCGGCTGCCCAATATCCCGACGTGTGCGGTACCGATATTCGTAATCAACGCCAGCGAAGGACGGAGAATGCCGGCCAGTTCGCGGATTTCATTCCGCCGGTTCATCCCCATTTCAAACACACCGAACCGGTGCCGGGCACGGATGTTGAACACCGACAGCGGCAGCCCGGTTTCCGAATTCAAATTGCCTTCATTTTTTACGGTTTCCCCGCGCACGGAAAAAATGGCGGCAAGCATTTCTTTCACCGTGGTTTTTCCGCTGGAACCGGTCACACCGATTTTACACAGCGAAGGAAACTGCGCCGCATAAAACGCCGCCGCTTCCTGAAACGCGTACAGCGTATGATCCACGGCAAAAAACAGCGTTCCGTTTTTTTTGTACAGCGCTTTCAGCTGCGCGGCGTTTTCCCGCGCACGCGATTTTTCCACGAACACCACGGAAGCCCCTGCATCCGAAGCTTCCGCAATATAGCGGTGGCCGTCCTGCATTGTACCGACAAGCGGGACAAACAGCGAACCGGGCGTTACGTTCCGGCTGTCGGTTGCTGCAAGCACAAAACCCTGCCGGGCAGCTGCAGAAAGCGGCGTAAACAGAAGTTCTGCACCGTTTACCGCTTCCAGAATTTGCGCGGCATTTAAAAGGATAGCGGAATTTGCGTCCGGTCCGGTCTGCTCATTCGCCATAGCCGTCCTGCCTGAAACGGATACGCATAATTTCGTCCGCTTCCGCCTTGCGCATACCCAGTTCGTCCACAGCGAGTTTCTCAATCCGTTCCGGAGAGGAAAGCACCGTGATACCGGAAATAAAACGCCGGTTGATGTTGATGATATGATATTGTTCCTGATCCAGACGCTGTACTTCGTTTTCCAGCGCGGAATATTCCATGCCCTGCCAGACCGTAAAGAACAAAAACAAAGGAATCATGAAAATCAAAAGAACTGCAAGAATATTTTTAAACATTTTCGCCCTCCCCGGCCGGTATTTTCCGGATCACCCGCAGACGGGCGCTCCGCGAAGGTGGATTGGCCGCCGTTTCTTCTTCCGAAGCCTTTACCCCCTTTTTGGTGAGCAGGCAGGCTGCCGCCTTTCCCCCGCATTCACATATCGGCATTTCCGGAGGACAGGTACAGGATTTGGCAAGATTGCGGAAGTGATTTTTCACAATCCGGTCTTCCAGGGAATGAAACGTAATCACCCCGAGCCGGCCGTGATCCGCCAGCACGGAAAACGCGCTGTCCAAAATACGCGGCAGCCGGTCCAGCTCCCGGTTCACCGCAATCCGCAGCGCCTGGAATGTCCGCGTGGCGGGATGGATACGCCCGTGCCGGGCCGCCGGCGGGACTGCATGCCACACGCATTCAGCCAAATCCTGCGCTGTACGGAAAGGCGCGCCCTTACGCTGGCGGACAATTGCTGCGGCAATCCTTCTGGATGCGCGCTCTTCCCCGAAGCGGAACAGCAAGTCCGCCAGTTCGTCTTCCCGGCGGCCATTTACGATGTCCGCAGCAGACTCCGGCAGCGAGGGATCCAGCCGCATATCCAGCGGCTCCCCGGCCCGGAAGGAAAACCCGCGGCCGGATTTTTCGTAATGAAACAGGGAAATCCCCAAATCGCAGAGAATGATGTCCGGGCGGGGAAGTTCAGCCGGATAACAGCGGAAAAACTCATCCGACCATGCATGGAAAAACGTAACGCGCCCGGCAAATTCCGCCAGCCGTTCTTCCGCACGCGCCAGCATTACCGGATCCGCATCCACACCGGCTGCAGCCAGCCCGGGACAGCGGCGCAGGAAAGCCTCCGTATGCCCGCCTTCCCCCAGCGTACCGTCCACCAGAAACAGGCGTTTTCCTCCGGCCGCCCCGTCGGGACAAAGAAATTGCAGGCATTCCTGCAGCAAAACCGGTGTATGAATAACTTCCATTGGCAATCAAAGACAGATCCCGCCCAAATTTTCCGTCGCGCTCCGGAAATCCGCCTCGCTCTCCCCCAGATATTTTTCGTATTCGCCGGCATCCCAAAGTTCAAAATACTTGTCAATTCCGAGGAACAGACAATCCTTTTCCAAACCGGCATAAACCCGCAAACTTTGCGGAACCGGTATCCGACCGCTCTTATCCAGCTCCACTTCCTGGGCCGGAGCGACAAGACGGCGCAATACCGAACGGGGCTGAGCCTGAAACGGCGAAACGGCGGTCAATAATTTTCCGCACAGAATCTGCCATTGCTCGGGAGGGAAAAGCCAGAGACACTTGTCCAGACCCCGGGTCAGGACAAGTGTGGAACCGGTCAACTCGGAGCGCAACCGCACGGGGAACAAAATACGCCCTTTCTCGTCCAACGTGTTGCGATATTCCCCGGTTAGCAAGCCTAATCCCACTTTCTCCTACTTTCCTCCACTTTCTCCCACCTAATACCCTATTTTATCCACAACGCGGAGAGTGTCAAGCAACTTTTTTTTCTAAAATGCGAAAAAAAGTTGCACGCGCGGAAAGAATCGGCTATAGTCAGCCGGTGCAATTATATGAATACTATTTGATTTTCCCGGACGGCGACCGGGTGGAAACCGCGCGGCCGCCCCGGATGACCGACATTCTGGACGCCAACGGTTTTCCGCACCGGCTTCCGCTGCGGACGGAAAAAACCCTGGCATTCCGCATCGCCGGTAAGCGGACCATGCAGCAAACCGGTTTGACGGCGGAATTTTACCTGTTGGAGCAAATGAGCGCCGCAGAATTGCTGGCGTATGTGGAATAACGTGCGCGCATAAAAAAAGGGTTCCCGCAGGAACCCTTTTTTACCGGCGGCCGGAAAACGGCCCTCACCAGTTGTCAAACATATCGTCCTTGTCCCTGGCCTGCAGGTCATACAAGTCGGCCACCGCGCGCAAATCATCAAAATAGATGAAATAACTGCCGTATGCGTCTTCGGGATCGCAGTCGATGCGGAATCCCACAATACGCAGGCCAAGCCGGTTACCGTAATGGTAGTCTTTCTGGATAATTCCGTTCTTGCCGTCAGGATTCTGCGGCGGAATGGCCACCGTCATGAGCTTCCAGCCGGAATGATTCAGCTTACCCATATACAGTTCAAAATCCCGGCCCCAGTAGTCTTTCAGCAGCAAATTCAACGAATGGTTGAAATTGCGGCCCACGACCCATACGCTCACGGTTTTTGCGATTCCTTCAATCGGAAGCGGCCGTGCAGCGGTTACGGTGAACGAGTTGTGTCCCCGGCGGTAAAAATCCACGCGCGTACCCAGCACCATCTCATCCGGGATATCCATGCCTTCCTCTTCGGGAATCGGCTGCTTGCCGGCGGGCGACCCGTTGAACAGGCGGCTGCGGATTACGCCTTCATCGGAAGAAATGGCGGAAATCCACGTGCCTTCCGATTCGAATTTATCCACGGAAATCTCTTTCAGGGCAAGTTCCGCAGACGTAACGCCAACCTCTTCCGCATTGGGCGTATCCACTGCATATTCTTCAGCGGTCTGGGCAAAAAGCACCGCACAAAACAGAACGGCGGCAATCGGCAGAATGAAAACAAACTTTTTCATATTCCGGCTTCCTCCTCCTCGGCAGGCGCCGGCTGTGTTTCTGCGTTCTCTCCGCTACCGGAATCAGAACCGGAATCGTCCGAGAAATCCGCGCCCGCAAATTCAAAACCATCATACGAAGGGCTGTACGTATCGGTCAGCACCTTCAGCTGGTCAAAGAAAACATAGAAATCGTCCACCCGCTCGGTCGGGGAAGTGCGGATCCGGAACGCCACAAACCGCATATTGTGTTCGTCACCCAGATAGCGGGAAGTCTGCGGCAGATTTGTCGGCACGTTAACCGAAAGATTCCGCCAGCCTTCGTAATTCAGGGTTCCCATCGGCAGCGCATGCACCCGCCCGTAGCAGTCGCGGAGCAGCACTTCCAGCTGGTAATAATACCCTGCGCCCCAAACCCACATATCGATACGGGAAACCACACCGCGGAACGGGATTTCGTACGGAGATTCCCCGTCCCCGCCTTCTGCGGCGGCCATCGGGATGATGTCCACCCAGTTGTCCCCCTGGCGGTTAAACTTGAACTGGATGCCAAGCACCTGATAGTTGCCGTCTTCGTCCGTCTGCATCACGCGCATCGCATTCGGCATACCGTCGAAATATTTGACTACCGGATAGCCGTCCGTAATAAACTTGCTTCCCGCGGCCGTCCAGCTCCAATCCGTGTCTTCCGAACCGTCAAAAGAATCCACAATATACGTTTCGTAATTAATAGACCGGCTTTGGGCCAAAACCGGAAAGGCGAGTATCCCAAGCAGCAACGCGAATCCCGCGCAGGCAAAAGCTTTTTGTCTCATCCCCAACTCCTTTTCGCACCTCTCAGCATATTTATATCATCGTCAGAAACATGCCGGAACTTATTATATTGTTATAAAAAATGTTTGTCAAATTGTTTATATCCACCCGCACAGCTGCGGTTACTTCCGCGCTTTTCCCCGCAGCTGTGCGCAGCGCGATCTACAAGCGGCGGTGTGCGCGGAGCCATTGACAAAATCCGAGGATAAATCCAAACTATAGGAACAAATTCAAACCACGCAAGGAGCGTTTTATGGTAAGTTACAAGGAATTGGGCTTGGTAAACACCAAAGATATGTTTGCCAAGGCAGTCAAAGGCGGATACGCCATTCCCGCGTACAACTTCAACAATATGGAACAGCTGCAGGCCATCATCCAGGCCTGTGTGGAAACAAAATCGCCGGTAATCCTGCAGGTTTCCTCCGGCGCACGCAAATACGCCAACCAGACCCTGCTCCGCTACATGGCGCAGGGCGCCGTGGAATACGCAAAGGAACTCGGATGCGCAAATCCGCAGATTGTGCTCCACCTGGACCACGGGGATTCGTTCGAGCTTTGCAAATCCTGCATTGAAATGGGTTTCTCCTCGGTGATGATTGACGGATCTTCCCTGCCCTATGACGAAAACGTGGCGCTGACCAAGAAAGTGTGCGATTTTGCCCACAGCCAGAAAGACTACGTGACCGTAGAAGGCGAGCTCGGCGTACTGGCCGGTGTGGAAGACGACGTAGTGGCGGAAGAAAGCCACTACACGAAACCGGAGGAAGTGCAGGACTTTGTGTCCAAGACGGGCGTAGACTCGCTGGCCATTTCCATCGGCACCAGCCACGGCCGCTGCAAATTCAAACCGGAGCAGTGCACGCGCAATGCGGACGGCGTACTGGTTCCGCCTCCGCTGGCCTTTGACGTACTGGCGGAAATCGAGAAAAAGCTCCCGGGCTTCCCGATTGTCCTGCACGGTTCTTCTTCCGTGCCCGTGGAATATGTAAAGCAGATTGAAAAATACGGCGGAAAGCTCGCGGACTCTGTGGGAATCCCCGAAGACCAGCTGCGGAAGGCTGCAAAGTCCGCCGTGTGCAAAATCAACATCGATTCCGACGGCCGCCTGGCTATGACTGCGGCTATCCGCAAAGTGTTCGCCGAAAAACCGGAGGAATTCGATCCCCGCAAATACCTCGGTCCTGCCCGGGATGAACTGAAAAAACTGTACATGCACAAAAACACCGACGTGCTCGGTTCCGCCGGCCATCTGGACGGCTGATCCTGCCCGCAGGCTGTACGCTGTGCTGCACGCCCGTTCCCGCCGGAACGGGCGTTTTTTTTGGGTTCCGGTATGCGGCGCGGATGTTCTTCCGGCGGCTTCCGCGCGGGGATAGAATTGCAAAAAAAAGCCGGATGGGGTAATCTTCAGCAGAAAAACAAAAACCGGAGGGAGCGTGTCGGATTTTATGGGAAAAATTCAAATGCAAAATGCCGTCGCCGAACTGGACGGCGATGAAATGACCCGGGTGCTCTGGGCCGTCATTAAAGAAAAACTGCTGGAACCCTTTGTGGAGCTGAAAACGGAATATTTCGATCTCGGACTGAAAAAACGGGACGACACCGAAGACCGCGTGACGTATGAAGCCGCAGACGCCATCAAACGGCTCAAAGTCGGCGTAAAATGCGCCACCATTACGTCAAATGCGGCGCGGATGGAAGAATACGGACTGAAGCGCCTGACGCCGAGCCCCAACGGCATTATCCGGGCGGAACTGGACGGCACCGTTTTCCGGAAACCGGTTCTGGTTCCCAACATCCGCCCTACGGTGTCCTGCTGGAAAAAGCCGCTGGTTTTGGGCCGCCATGCGTACGGCGACGTCTATAAAAACTGCGAAATCCGTACCGGAGGGCCGGGAAAAGCCGAACTGGTATTTACCGGCGCGGACGGGAAAGAAATCCGTAAAACGATTGCGGATATGCGCGGCCCGGGCGTATTGCAGGGTATCCACAATCTGGACGCTTCCATTGAAAGTTTCGCCCGCGCCTGTTTCCTGTACGGTCTTTCCGAAAACCTGGACGTCTGGTTTGCCACGAAAGACACCATTTCCAAAACCTATGACGGCCGCTTCAAGGAAATCTTCCAGGATGTTTTTGACCGGGAATACAAAGACGCCTTTACCAAAGCCGGACGCTCGTATTTTTACACCCTGATCGACGACGCCGTAGCCAGGGTGATGAAAAGCGAAGGCGGCATTCTCTGGGCATGCAAAAATTACGACGGGGATGTGATGAGCGACATGGTCGCATCCGCCTCCGGAAGTCTGGCCATGATGACCAGCGTATTGGTTTCCCCGGACGGCTGTTTTGAATACGAAGCCGCGCACGGAACCGTCCAGCGCCATTACTACAAATACCGCAATGGCGAAAAAACCTCCACCAACCCGGTCGCGCTGATTTTTGCCTGGACAGGCGCGCTGGCCAAACGCGCAGAGCTGGACGGTACGCCGGATCTGGCGCATTTTTCAGCCTGTCTGGAAAAAGCGGTACTCTCGCTCATTGCAGAAGGCGTCATGACCGGCGATTTGGCCCGGCTGGCTGATCCGCCTGCCGCCGAAGTGCTGGATTCCTGGGCGTTCATTGAACGGATAGCGGAAAAAACCGGGGAGCTGTTGGCAGGCTGAGTTTACCGGCGGCGCGCGGCAGAAACCTTACAGCAGCGGGATCCCGGCTTTCCGGCAGGCTTCCCGCGCGCCGTCAGGCCAGACCGACGACTGCGTTTCCCCGATATGGGCTTTCCGCAGCAGGAACATACAAAGCCTGGACTGGCCGATACCGCCGCCTGCGGTCTGGGTCAATTCCCCGGCCAGCAGCTTGCGGTGGAAATACAGTCCGGCGCGTTCCGGACAACCGCGGTATTCCAGCTGGCGCTGCAATGCCTGCCGGTCAACGCGGATTCCCATGGAGGAAATTTCCAGCGCGCGGCCGAGCACGGAATTCCAAACCAGCAAATCGCCGTTCAGTCCGCGGAAATGTCCGGATGTTTCCGAAGTGCGGCCGTTTTCCGTAATCCAGTCGTCATAGTCGGGCGCACGGCCGTCATGGGCTTTGCCGTCCCCGAGGCGCGCACCGATGCCGATGACAAACACCGCGCCGTATTTCTCCGTGATGCGGTCTTCGCGCATTTTAGGCGGTAAATCCGGGTACATTTCCCACAATTCTTCGGCATGGATAAAAGTCAGGGATTCCGGCAAAACGGGTTCAAAGGCAGCATAATTGTCGTATACAAAAAATTCGGCGCGCTGCAGGCAGGCGTACACTTTCTCCGCCAGTTTTTTGAGGAAATCCAGATTGCGGTCTGATCCGTGCATGGCCAGTTCCCAGTCCCACTGATCCACGTATAACGAATGCACATTGTCCAGCTCTTCGTCGGCGCGGATGGCGTTCATGTCGGTGTAAATACCGAAGCCGCTTTTCAGACCGAGCTCCGTGACGCGGAGGCGCTTCCACTTTGCAAGCGAATGGACAATTTCCATCTCCGCCTCGCCCATATCCTTCACCGGAAAAGAAACCGGGCGTTCCACTCCGTTCAGATCGTCATTCAGGCCGGTTCCCTTCGGAACGAACAGAGGCGCCGTTACGCGCCTCAGATTCAGCTCCGTGGAAAGCGCAGTCTGAAAATACTCTTTGATCCGCATAATTGCCTGCTCGGTTTCTTTTACCGAAAGCAAAGGCTGGTAAGATTGCGGCAAAAACAAAGTGGACATGGAATTCTCCTCGTTCGGATTTTGCTTCGTTGCAGCACAGCAAAAGATATTCTGTTATATCCGTTATTTCTATTGAATTCAACCGGTGAATACCGGTATCTTTAAGGTGCAGGAGGGAAATATGGAAAAAGAAACCAAACCCATCGCCATCGCGTTTTACGATGCGAAGTCCTACGACAAGGTTTCGTTTACGGAAACGAACCGGAATTTTTTGTACAACATCGACTTTTTTGATTTTCATCTGAATGAAAAAACAGCCTTTTCGGCAAAAGGCTATGACGCAGTGTGCGCCTTTGTGAATGACGTACTGGACGCAAAAGTAATTGCCGTTCTCAAAGAATGCGGCGTGAAGCTTATCGCCATGCGCTGTGCGGGTTACAACAACGTGGATCTGGAAGCCGCAGAAACCGCAGGCATTAAAATCGCGCGGGTGCCGGCCTACTCGCCCCACGCGGTGGCGGAGCACGCCGTAGCCTTGCTTCTGGCGGTGACGCGGCGGCTTCCGCAGGCGTATCTGCGTACCAAAACCGGCAATTTTACGCTGGACGGTCTGACCGGACGGGATCTGTACGGACTGACGGCGGGCGTGCTCGGCACCGGCAAAATCGGGCGCATTATGGCGGAATTGCTCAGCGGTTTCGGTATGCATATCGTCCTGTATGATCCGTATCCGGCGCGGGAATGGGCGGAAGAGCGGAATTTCCGTTACATGCCGCTGGAAGAGTTTTTCAGAATCTGCGACGTAATCAGCCTGCATTGCCCGCTGACGGAAGACACCAAGCATATCATCAACCGCAATTCACTGTCGATGATGAAACGGGACGCCGTAATCATCAATACGGGACGTGGCGCGCTGATCGACACGCAGGCGCTCGTCAAGGCGCTGAAAAAGCAGGAAATCGGCGGGGCCGCGCTGGATGTTTATGAAGAAGAAAGCCGGTATTTTTTCACGGACTGGTCGGCAAATGTCATCAAGGACGACGTGCTGGCGCGGCTGCTCACTTTCCCGAATGTGTTTGTCACGGGCCACCAGGCTTTCCTGACAACGAACGCCCTCTCGAATATCGCAGAGGTGACGCTCGGCAATGTGCGGACATTTTTTGCCGGGGAACCGCTGGAGAACGAAGTCCGGGCGGGAGGCAGGACATGAGGCTTCTTTTCTCCGGAAACCGCGCGGTACGGTACGGCCGGATTTTACCCGCCGTGCTTTTACCGGCGGCGGTAGCTGTTCTGGCCGCATGCAGTACAACCAGCCTGATGACCGCAGCCAAAAACGGTAACACGGCGCGGGCGGAAACGCTGATGCGTTACGGCATCGGGGTAAACCAGCAGGACAATTCCGGCAAAACCGCGCTGCTTTATGCCGCAGAAAACGGCAGGAAGGAAGCGGCCGCGGCTTTGCTCGCCAACGGTGCAGATCCGGATATCCGCGACAAACACGGCCGCAGCGCCCTGATGGTTGCGGCGGAAGCGGGAGACGCCGGCATGACGGAACTGCTCCTTGCAGCGGGCGCTTCCACTACGCTGCGGAATCCGGACGGCAAACCGGCGCTGACAATTGCAGCCGAAGCGGGGCATACGGCGGTGGCCGAAATTCTTCTTGCCGCCGGAGCCATTGCGGAATTGCAGGATAACGGAGGGAAAACGGCTGCCGACCGCGCGGCAGAAGCGGGACATTCCGCACTCGCGCAGATTCTTTCGCCGGCCCTGCCGGATCCGCAGACGGAGGAAAATCCGTAAACCGGCATACGCCGGGAGTGCCGGAAACATCAACTTCCGGTTTATACGTTTTGAAACAACAAACGATTCCCCCGGCGTCCGGTTTCTGTTATAGTTGACGCAGGATGCACATGGAACACGCGCTGGCAGAGAAACTGGATATGCTGAAGACAGAATTACGCGCTTTAGGGAAAACCGCCGTAGCGTTTTCCGGCGGCGTGGATTCCGCCTTTTTACTGAAAACCGCACGCAGCGTGCTGGGGGAAAACCTTGCGGCATTTACCGTCTGTTCGCCGGCGTTTCCCGCCCGCGAGCGGACAGCGGCCCGGGCATTTTGTGCGGAAGAGCGCATTCCGCTGCATACCGTTATGCTGGAAGAAAAAGACACGGACGCATTCTCTGCCAATCCGCCGGACCGGTGCTACCATTGCAAACGCATACTCTTGGAAAAAATGCTCGCGGCGGCAGGCGCATTGGGGTTTTCTTCGCTGTGTGAAGGAAGCAATGCTGATGATACCGGCGACTACCGGCCCGGCCTGAAAGCCGCCGCAGAATTGGGCGTCAAAAGCCCGTTGCTGGACTGCGGCCTGCGGAAAGCGGAAGTCCGCGCGCTGGCACGGCAAAGCGGCATTGCGTTTTGGGACAAGCCTTCTTCCGCCTGTCTGGCTTCGCGCATTCCGTACGGAGAACCGCTTACAAAAGAAAAGCTGGAAAAAATCGAACGCGCGGAGAATTTTTTACAGGATATGGGATTCCGGGGCGTGCGCGTCCGGCTGCATGGCGGGAATACGGCGCGTATCGAATGTGCGGAAAACAGTTTTCCGGAATTGCTTGCGCGCCGGAAAGACATTGTGCAGGCGCTCCGCGCGGCGGGTTTCGTTTACGTAACGCTGGACTTACAGGGATACCGGACCGGCAGCATGAATGAGGTGCTCGGAATATGAAAGATGATTTTGAAGAATTGAAATACGCAAAACCCGATACCGGACGCAAAGAACGCACCGGATTTCCCGAAGTGGTGTTCTGCCCGGGAAAAAAGGACGCGTTTCTGGCAGGAATTTTCCGGACGCTGTATGAAAAAAACGGGGAAGTGCTGGGTACGCGGGCTTCAGAACACCAATTCCGGATTGTACAGGCAGAATTGCCCCAGGCAGCGTATGACGCCGTTTCCGGCATCCTTACCGTGGAAAGCGGCGGAAAAACGCAGGCCGGAAACATCGCCGTATGCACGGCCGGAACGGCGGATATTCCGGTGGCGGAAGAAGCCGCGCGCACAGCGGAATTTTTCGGCAGTAAAGTTGTGCGCGTGTACGACGTAGGCGTCAGCGGCATTCACCGCCTGCTGGCGCAGGAAAGCGTGCTGGAAGAAGCGAACTGCGTGGTAGCCGTTGCCGGAATGGAAGGCGCGCTGGCCAGCGTTATCGGCGGTCTGGTATCCGTACCGGTGATTGCCGTACCGACATCCGTCGGCTACGGCGCCAGTCTGGGCGGACTTTCGGCTTTGCTGACGATGATCAATTCCTGCGCAAACGGTATTTCGGTGGTGAATATTGACAACGGATACGGCGCAGGCTACATTGCCACGCAAATCAACCGGCTGGCGGAAAAAGGAAAAACAAAATGAGCGGAAAAGCATTATACTTCGAATGCGCCAATGGAATCAGCGGGGACATGGCCGTTGCAGCCCTCCTCGACGCCGGCGCGGATCAGAATACGCTTTTACAGGCGCTGCATTCGCTTCCGGTGCAGGGTTTCCGCACGGAAATCCGCCGCGTAACCAAAGCCGGTCTGGACTGCTGTGACTTCGTGGTGATCCCGGACGATGCCCACGAAAACCATGATCACGACATGGAATATCTGTTCGGACACGGACACCACGAACACCACGAACACCACGAACACCACGAACACCACGGACACCGGAACCTGCAGGACATCCTGCAAATCCTCCGCGGAACAGACATGACGGAAAACGCACGTTCCCTGGCCGGACGCATTTTCCGCATTCTGGCGGAAGCGGAGGCAAAGGCCCATGGTACCACGCCGGAAAAAGTGCATTTTCATGAAGTCGGCGCCGTGGATTCCATCGCAGACATTGTAGCCTTTTCCGTCTGTTTTGACAGCCTCGGTATCCAACGGGTGTATGTACCGCATCTCTGTGAAGGGACCGGAACCGTACGCTGCCAGCACGGCATTCTTCCCATTCCGGTTCCGGCTGTGGCGCACATTGCAGAAGCCTATGCGCTGCCGTTGGAAATCACAGCTGTCCGCGGAGAACTGGTTACGCCGACGGGTGCGGCGTGCATTGCCGCCGTGCGGACAGACGGCGCGCTTCCCCCGCGCTTTGTTATCCGGAAAACCGGTACCGGCGCAGGAAAGCGGGAATATGAACGGCCAAGTTTCCTGCGGGTGATGGTTCTGGAAACCGCCGCAGAATCCGGATACGGAACGGACACAGTGGTTAAACTGGAAACCAACCTGGACGACTGCACCGGAGAAGCCGTCGGCTTCGTGATGGAAGAACTGATGGAAAACGGCGCGCTGGACGTGCATTGTATTCCCTGCCACACAAAGAAAAACCGGCCCGCTTTTCTGCTGGTCGTATTGTGCAGGGAACAAACCGTTCCGGTCGCGGAGAAAATCCTGTTTATGCATACCGGCACAACCGGAATCCGCCGCTGCACCATGGCGCGCACCGTGCTGCCGCGCAGGGAAATCCGCACCGGTACGCCTTACGGGGAAATCCGTGCGAAAGCAGTGTCTTTTGGCGGAACGGAATCCGTCCGGCCCGAATACGAAAGCGTGGCCGGAATCTGCCGCCGGACAGGAAAACCGTTTGGCGGTCTTTACCGGGAACTTACGGATTTTTGTCAAAAAAACGGCGGATCCGATAAGTAATTTTATTTTCAGGAGGAACATCATGGCATGTTTTCTGGCTCCCCTGGCGGAAGCCGTTGTGGTTTCAGCGGTAAAAAAAACCGTCTGCAAAGCGGCCGGGGACGGCAAAGACGGGAAAATTGCTGCCGTCCGGGAAAAAATCAGCCGTCTGGAAAAAATGCTGTACGGCGGAAGTTTTCTTCTTGCCGTTGAACATCTGTATCACGGGGAAATTTCCCTGCTTCCCCCTTTCCTGACTGCTATG